>JBJXFJ010000632.1:0-2585 GCA_046154735.1 Chloroflexota bacterium
ACCGCTCCGCTCGCCTCCTTCTCCGCTTGCAACCGCACGATTCTCTTGAGTGAATCCTATGCGATCCACGAACCCTGGCTGCGTGAACGGCCGCAAGACTATGGTGCGCTCGCGCGGGAGCGACTGCTGGGCGGCGCCTTCGTGCGCGCATCAGAATACGTCAACGCCACGCGTACTCGCCGGAAGCTGGCCGCCGAGTTTCATGCGCTTTTCGAGGATATCGATGTGGCAATCACCTTGAGCTCTATGGATCCCGCCTGCCGTATCGACGATCCGAAGGCGCTTGAGTACACCGCCGCGCGTCAGGCGCGCGCGCCATTCAATCTCACCGGTAGCCCGGCGCTCTCGGTACCCACGGGTTTCAGCACAGCCGGACTCCCGCTCTCAATGCAAATCGTGGGCAAACCGTTCACGGAGGCGTTGATCTACCGTGTGGCAAATGCGTATGAGCAGGCCACGGCCTGGACACGGAGGCATCCGGAGCTCTAACTGCTCGCATTCAAGCTGGGAGCTGTTCACGAAGTGGAGTTGATCGTGGGCTTCCTGTTCATCCTCCGCCACATCGAGGGGCAGGCACCCCTTGATGTGCGCGGGCCCGCGAGCGACAGACGGCACGGTGACACCCGTATGCACGCTCCACTAGCTCCGTCCGAGCCTCAATCGGTTGGCGCGATCACGCTATGTTGCTTCGCGTGAGTCTCACAGCGTGCGTGAAACCGCGCAACGGCGCTGCAGAAGTCTTCGTTCTGTTCCAGCAGGCTCAGGTGACCGGCGGGAGCGAGGGTGAGCAGCTCAGCTCCGGGAATAGCCGCGTGCATCGCGCGGCTCACCTCGGGAATGAAGACGCGATCCTTATCCGAGGTGATGACCAGCGCTGGAACGCGGATCCCGGCCAGGGTGTCGGCCTCGTCAAACTCAAATGTCTCGAGAAAACCTCGCGCCACCGTGGCCGGCGAGAGGATTGTGCCAAAACGCGCCGCGAAGTTGAGCTGGCCACGTGTCTGGTGTCCGGCGAAGCCGCTCCAGGCGGCGGTAAGCTGCGCCGACCCGTTGAGATAGCTGAGCCAGTTCATCACCCAGATCAGCGGTGATAACCAGATGGTCAGGGTGAGCAATGGTCTCAGGACGGGCTTTTCCAGTCCTCGCATGAGAGCACTGGCGGTGGTTGATCGCAGTGAATCCAGGTGCGTCGTGTTAGCCAGCACCACACCCATTATGTGCTGAGGGGGATGGGCTCCGCGGGTGCGTAAGAACGTCAGGACGATCATGCCACCCAGACTGTGGCCCAGGAGAAGCACGGGCGTCCTCCCCACGGTCTTGAGCACTCTGTCAAGATCATCAGCCATTCGATCAAGGCTATAGTTGTTGTCGTTTGGTCCGTGGGACTTACCCAGTCCGCGTGGATCCCAGGTGATCAATCGAAATCTATCTGCAAGCTGCCGTTTCAGGTAGTAGAACTCCGTGCTGTCTATGCCCCAGCCCGATGCCAGCACGATGACCGGTGCATCGGGCGGGCCGTATGATTCAACATGCAGCTCCGTACCGTCGGGCTGCTGGAGCTTCTGCTCGGCACCGGTCCGATGTTCGTGGGGATCATCTCGGCCGGTGCGACCCTGCAGCGCTAGCGCCATCCATCGTCCCGTGAGGGCCCAGATGACCGAGAGGATCGCCACGGCCAGGTAGAACGTCCCCACGATCAGTCCGGTGAACCAGAGCCACAGTAGGTAGATTCCGCCACCCAGGATGGCGATTGACGCAATCCCGGTGAGCCAGAGCAGCAGAACCGAAAGCGGGAAGAAGAGCACAGGCAATCACTCCCAGATACGACTACATGGGCGAACGCTGCGCATATTCCGCGCCGAGATCCATGTTAGCCTACGAACACGCCGCCATTCTCTCGCTGGAATGCGTGCGCATAGTCAGCGTTTAAGAAGGTAAATGCATGCCTGTTCTCGTACCCGCCGCGATAGGCCACGGCCACCCCCACCGCGGCACAGGATGTGGAGAGCAAGCCTTCGAGCCGCGCTTGGTGCTGGCTCACGTTGAAGAGCGAGACCGCCGCGCTCCCCAGGCCGACGAGAAGACCAATCGGCCCACCGATCAGGGCTCCGGCCAGTGCGCCGCCAATATTTCCACCTGGCATCGATGCCTCCAGTCCCACATGCTCGGCGCAGGGGGAGCAGTATGGAACATCCCATGCGCGTGTCTCCGAGAACATCCCCAGAAAGCCCCCGGACCCGGTGTATTCGATCCGCAAGGTCGCATCCGGCACCCCAAAGCAGCAAGCGCATTGGTCTGGCCACTGGATTTGATCGCCCTCGACATCCAGGTCAAACGGTCCGTCATAAGGAAGTTGCGGGTGCCAGGTGGGACGACGTGGTGGCGTCGCAGGCTCTGGTAATCGGGCGGGCGACATCGGATTCGGAGCGGGGCTAGCGGGGCGCGAGGACTCCAGATTCTCCAGCCGGTCCAGCAGGTCACGCACCGTCTGGGGTCGCTCATCCACACGCATACGCATGGCCCACATGATCGCGTCATTGACCGTTGGGCTCAGCGCTGGGTTACGCTCTCGGGGTGGATCAATC
>JBJXFJ010000613.1:0-6834 GCA_046154735.1 Chloroflexota bacterium
CCGCTTAGGGCTAGATCCAGCTTGAAGACACCGCTCCCCCAGCGAAAGCGCTTCACGGCCCGGACGAAGCTTGCTGGTAACGCATCAATTTTAATGAGTGCGCCAAAGAGTGTCGTTGGGGGGATTGTGGCTAATACTGCACGTCGAGCTCGGAATTCAACGCCATTTGCGCGTACACCTTCCGCTCGCCCCTGACGCACGATCACTTGATCCACACGCTCACCGGTTCGAATGTCTCCGCCGAGGCTTCGAATCATTCGTCCGAGCGCATCGCTGATTGATTGGGCGCCACCCTCGGGGACCGGCATGCCCACCTGCTGGCCTAGCCCCATCATGACCAAACCGTAGAGTCCGCCCCCGGCGTCTCCCGGCCCTAGGTCCGAGTGGAGTGGACTTTCGATGTACCAGACCCTGGCGTCCTCGCCCTTGAAGAATCGGCCCGCCACATTCTCGGCGGAGGCAACGCTGACCTGAGCCATTTCCAAGGCCCGGGACAGTGAGCCGAGGTCTTTCGCGGACCCTAGCGCGGCTGGCGATCCAATGGGATGAAAGAGAAGATCCAGTACGGCCTGTCCGCCGTCTTGCCATAAACTCCAGAGCTGGCGATATCCTTCACCATCACCCGATCCAGCGCGCTCAAAGGAACTGATTGAGTCTTCGGCATGGCGATGCACTGACACGCCTGTTCCGTTGGGCGTTCCTCCCGCGAACGGCACCTGAAAATTTTTCCAGCGAAGTCCGTAACGGTCCAGCGGGAGTTGGCCGATGGGGCCCACTGGGAAGAGCGGGTAGAAGCCGGAAAAGAGGTCATGGATGAAGCCGGTCCGGCAGATCTCAGCGGATCGAACGGCGCCCCCGATGCTGGTGTTCGTTTCCAGAACAAGGACGCTGAGGCCGGCTTGGAGCAACAGGGCCGCGGCGGTGAGCCCGTTTGGACCACCTCCAATGATGATCACGTCAGGGTCGGTGCTAACCTTGCCCGAATTCATCGTACGACCACGGGGATCACGAGCGTTCCGATGGCAAGCGCCAATAGAGCCCAGGATCCAATCCCGAGCGGTTCAAACGCTGGGTTGAATCGACGCCGGGCCAGCCCGCGAATCTCAAGCACCTTCCCTACGGTGTCGGCGCGATCAATGGCATTCAGCGTGAGCGGGACAAAGATTGGAATCAAGCCGCGCACCCGACCCAACAGCCCTTGCTCAACGAGGGCGTGGGCTCGCGCCTTCTGCGCATCCGCGATCCTTCCAAATTCCTCGAGATAGAGTGGCACAAAGTTCAATGCCAGAACCATCATCAATGCGTAGTCAAGCGGGAGCCTGAGCGCCATAAAGCCGGCGATGAGATCCGAATTGTTGCTCGTCATCACGACAATAATGAGCGGTGCCGCGAAAACAAGCATACGCAACATTGAGACCAGGCCAAGCTGCATTCCCTCAGCGCTCACCGAGATCGGCCCAAACGATGCCAGTGATTCCCCTGGAACGGTCACCCCCAGGATGAGACCAAGAATGACGATGATGGTACCAAGACCCTTGAGACGTTCAAATGTGGTCACCAGGACCTTGCCAGCGAACGCTACGGCGAGAATGCTGGCGAGCAGGGCAACGAGGGGCAGCGGGGTTGCTGATGACAGCCCGGCGATCACTGTTGTAATTACCCAGGCCAGCTTGATGCGTGTGTCAATGGCTCCGAGCGGTCCGCGTGCCTCGAGTATCACAAAATTGACCGCGCGTTATTGAGACGATGACCGACGGCGGAGACGAAATCATCAGTGCGCAGCGTCAGCGGAACATCCAGATCCTGGAGCGCTAGGCTGAGCTGTACAACTTGTGGAGTCACCAGATTACAGCTCTGGAGTAAAGGCAGATCCGTGAGCACCTCGTGAGTGGGTGCATCTTTTGCGATGACTCCGTCGCGTAGGACAATGGCGCGCCGCGCGTAGGCCGCCACATTGATCAGATCGTGAGTTACCAGCAGAACGGTGATGCCCGCTGCATTCAGCTCTGTCGCCAAATCCAGGATGGCGCGCGCATCGCGATGGTCCTGTCCGGTGGTGGGCTCGTCAAGCAGCAGCACCCGGGGGTGCATGGCTACCACTGATGCCAGGCAGACCTTCTGCTTGTCCCCACGAGACAGAAAGCGCGGGAAGTCGCCACGGATATGATTCAAACCAAATCGTGAAATTGTTTCCTCGATTCGCTGTTCGACAACGTTGGCTGGCAGGCCCAGATTCTTCAGCCCAAATCGAATTTCATCTTCAACGCTTTGCGCAAAGAGCTGATCATTGGGATTCTGGAAAATGAAACCAACATGCTGCGCAAGTGTGGAGACTTTGACTCGTCGAGTATCCTGGCCGTCAATGACCACGGAGCCAGAGGTCGGTCGCACCAGTCCGACAATCAATTTCATAAGCGTGGATTTGCCGGAGCCATTGTTGCCAATAAGCGCGGTCATCTCGCCGGACGCAATCTGAACGCTCACCTCGCGCAGCGCGGAGGCACTGGGCGAATATGAGAAGGTCACCTGGTTGACGTGGATCAGAGCGTCGGTCACACCGACGGGCCGAGCATCTTACGCAGCGCTGTCTCAAGTTCGCCGCGGCCCAACGGAGGCGCCGACAGCCCTAACGCAGGTCCGAGCCGATGGTAAATCTCGATGGCTTGCGGGAGCCGGACGCCGGCGGCGTTAAATGCTCCGCGCTCCGCGAAGACTGCCCGTGGCGGCCCATCCAGAATCACGCGGCCTTCGCTCATCAGGAGAATGCGAGAGGCGTGCTCGGCCAGGTGCTCCATCTCATGGGTCACAATGACGATCGTGGTCCCGCGATTTTGATTCAGATCGCGACAAAACTCAAATAGCTTTTGCACCATGAGTGCGTCCAGCTCAGAGGTTGCTTCATCCAGAACAAGCATGGCTGGTTCGGCCGCCAGCACCGCGGCAATCGCCGTGCGCTGCTTCTGGCCGCCGGACAGTGCGCGCGGTGAACGCTGCGCCAGATGGCCTATTTCAAGCGTCTGTAGCGCTTGGAGCGCTCGTTCGCGTGCCTCTGACCGTGAGCACCCTTGACTCAGCGGCGCCAGCAAACACTCCTCCTCAACCGTGGACATCACAAGCTGACTGTCCGCGTCCTGAAAGACGAGCCCCACTGAGGCTGACAGCTCAGCCACGGTGCTTCTCCGGGTATCCGTGCCGTTGACCAGGACGCTTCCCTCCATAACGCCCCCGGTGTAGTGGGGGGCGAGACCGTTCAGGGTCAGACAGAGTGTGGATTTCCCCGCGCCTGTAGTCCCAACGATACCGATGATCTCTCCCGCGTGGATGTCTAACGAGCATCCGCGCAGCACCCAGTCCGTGCTGGTCGGATAGCGATATCGGACATCTTGAACGGAGACGAATGGGGCAGAAGACGGATGTTGAGCGATGAGCGAATGATTCCTCTAGGCCGCGAGCAGACCCTGACGCACCAGTGCCGGCCGAACGGCTCGGTACAACAGGGGGGTGAGAATGATTCCGATGATCCATGTGGGAATGGCCACGGCGAGGAATCCCGCCAGCCACCAGGCCGCGAGGCCCTGCCCAAGAGGGAGATTGAACCGTGTAAAAGCCTGCTCCGTGAAGGGGCTACCGGTTAGTCCGAACCACGTTGTCACGGCGAAGAGGGTCCAGGATGTGAGCAGTGTGACCGTGAGCGTGAGAATGATCTGGGCCGTATTGAGCGGCGTGTCTGAAGCACTCCACGCTTTCGCAAATGCGCAGGCCACCAGGAATCCCACTCCATGAGCGGGATAGTTTGCAGGCGGGAAAGGGCTGGATGTGGCAATGCTGGTGAGAAAACCTATAGCCAGGGCGATACCAGCAAGTGCACCCCAGGGAAGGCGTGGGGCGATCAGCAGTGCCATGAGCACGTAAATTGCAATGCTGGGCGCCACCTGCGCTCCGCCGATCTGCGTGATTCGCCCGGCCGCGTGAGCGAGAAACACGATGGCCAGGAGAGTTCCCGAAAGCGCGATGTAGCGCGTTGACACGATGCAGCCTCCGCAGGACATGACGATAGTGTCCCGGGGCGCATTGTAACACCGACCGACAACAGCTTCGATCGACGATTCGTTTCGGTCAGCGTACGTCGAGCCTATAATCGTGTAATGCCGGAGGTCGCTTCTCGGAAGCTGGATCCGGGCGGACGCGAAGGAGACGGTCATGGCAATTCACGTTGACGAGACGGCGCTCGAAGAGCAGTTGTACGATGATCTCGCACGGGCAAACGCACTCCCGTTGTGGAAGATCGCCAGTCTCATGACGCCCGAGCCGACCACACGAATTGTCCCGCACATCTGGCGCTGGTCAGAGCTGGAGCCACTACTCTCAAGATCTGGCGAGCTGGTGCCCATTGAGCGAGGTGGCGAGCGACGCGCGCTCCAGCTTGCAAACCCCGGGCTCGGTGGTGAATGGGCCACCACGGACACCTTGGTGGCCGCGGTTCAGCTTCTCTTGCCTGAGGAGCGTGCGCCTGCCCATCGACACAGCCCCTCAGCTATTCGGTTCATCATGGAGGGTGAAGGCGCCTACTCAGCCGTGGATGGCGAGCGCTGCGTCATGATGCCGGGCGATCTGGTACTCACGCCAAACTTCTCCTGGCACGATCACGGCAATGATACGGATCATCGGGTGATCTGGATGGACGGCCTTGATGTCCCATTTGTCCGTTCGATCAACTCGGTATTCTTCCAGCCCTGGAAGGAGATCGGCTTTCCGACGACTCGGCCGGATAACAACTCGCTCACGCTCTTCGGCTCAGGCTCGCTTCAGCCAACCTGGGCTCGTCCGGCGGTTGAGCATTCTCCGCTGCTAGTCTATCCGTGGACTCAAACAGAGCAGGCGTTGCGTTCGATGCGAGGACTCGATGGCAGTCCGTATGACGGTGTGGCTTTGCAGTACCTTCACCCGCACACCGGTGGCCCCGTCCTGCCGACGATCGATTGTTGGATTCAGGCGCTCACCCCGGGAACACGCTTGAAGGCACATCGACATACGAATAGTGCGGTTTATCATGTGCATCGCGGAAGCGGCTACTCCATCATCAACGGCCAGCGCTTTGATTGGCAACGCGGAGACTACCTGGTTATCCCTCAGTGGGCCTGGCATGAGCACGGGAATGACGGTCATGAGGATGCGGTGCTCTTCTCAATTCAGGATTCACCCATTCACAAGGCGCTGGGGCTCTTCCGCGAGGAAGTGCTTGAAGTGAACGGCGGGCATCAGGAGGTGACCAGTCGCTTCCAGGGATAAGGGTGCCAACGGGGCGTGAGAAACAGATGCCGGGAGGCCGCCACAGCATCGCTGTGACGGCCTTCTTCTTACCACCACTGAGGAGACGCGCATGGCGCAGATGTTCATCAACGGTCACCAGGTTGACGCGGCCGATGGCCAGACCATGGAGATACGGAATCCCGCGGACGGATCACTTGTTGCTACGGCTCCACGCGGCGGTCCGGAGGACGTGGACCGCGCTGTGGAAGCCGCGTACGACGCGTTCCCTGAGTGGGCAGGGCGGCCGGCCTCGGAGCGTGCCCTGCTCCTGATTCGAGCCGCGGAGCAGCTGAAAGAGCATCTCGATGAGATTGCCGCGCTTCTTACCGCAGAGCAGGGTAAGACGCTCCGCGAGTCCCGCATAGAGGCGGAGCGTCTGGCTGAGAATCTCGAATTCTTCGCTGGCTTAACCAATGCCTTCCGAGGCGACTACGTGAAGCTCAATGACCCGCGCAAGTACGGTCTGGTCATACGTCGTCCTCTGGGCGTTTGCGTGGCGATCATTCCCTGGAACTTTCCGCTCACGTTGATGGCGAACAAGCTTTGCCCGGCGCTTGCCATGGGTAACACCCTGGTTGTCAAGCCCGCCAGCACAACGCCCCTTGCAACAATTCGATGTATTGAGCTGATGAATGCCGCGGGATTGCCGCCGGGCGTGCTCAACGTCGTCACCGGTCCGGGTGCTACGGTGGGCGAGGCGCTGGTGCAGCACCCTCGTGTGCGGAAAGTGGCCTTCACCGGCGAGACCGCGACTGGCAAGCGTGTAATGCAGCTGGCCGCCGGTACGGTGAAGCGCGTCACGTTGGAGCTGGGCGGCAGTGATCCCTGCATTGTCTGCGATGACGCCGATCTCGAGGCCGCGGCCAGCGCCGTGTCCGTGGGCCGGTTTTTCAATTGCGGTCAGGCCTGCCTCGCGATCAAGCGCTTGTACGTGTTCGAGTCCGTGTACGACGAGTTTGTTGAGAAGCTGGTTGGCCGTGCTGGCCGATTGACACTTGGTTCGGGCACCTCGCCCACCACACGGGTGGGGCCGATGCATTCAGCCGGCGGTCGCGCTGAGATCGAGGCATTCGTTGCGGACGCGTTGGGCCGAGGCGCGCGTATTCTGACTGGCGGGGCTCGACCCGAGGGCCCGGAATTCAGCACCGGCTACTACTATCTCCCGACGCTCCTCACAGATGTGCCGGCAGGCGCGCGGGTCTGGAGTGAGGAGACGTTCGGTCCTGTCTTGCCCATCGCCAAGGTCAAGAACCTGGACGAGGCTATTGCCCGCGCCAATGATTCCATCTTTGGTCTGGGCTCGTCTGTCTGGACGCGGGACATCGCTCGTGCGCGCCAGGCGATGGACCGACTGGAGGCGGGTTACACCTGGGTGAACGCGATGCAGATAGCACATGACGAACTGCCTTTTGGCGGCACCAAGCAATCGGGTTATGGCAAAGAGCACGGAACTGAAGTGCTGGGGTATTACACGGAAGAGAAATCGGTGGTGATAGCGTCAGGGTGAGACGCGCGATGCGTTTA
>JBJXFJ010000619.1:0-4586 GCA_046154735.1 Chloroflexota bacterium
GGAACCAGGCCACTCCGCCTTCCAGATACGCGTACCGCGCATGCGGAAAATGATCGAAGATCCCATTGAACAGCATCGCTCCCAGACCCACCATCTGGCCAAAGGGGTGCCCCAGCCCGTGGACCGGCCCATACACATTGAAATGGTCCATGCCAAAGCCACTGTGCGCCCCGCCATGCACGGCCAACGCGCAGCCCAGCCGATCCGCCACCTCATACACCGGCCAGTACTCTTTGGCCCCCAAATGGTTCGGCAAGCCGGTGCTGGGCAGCATTGCGCCGCGCATCCCCAGCTCGGTCACCGCGCGCTCCAGCTCCTCCGCCGCGGCCCGTGGCTCCTGCATCGGGATGAGCGCCATGCCATTGAAGCGCTTGTCTGCCCCGACATACGCGTCATGCAGCCAATTGTTATAGGCGCGACAAAGCGCTGCGGACCAATCGTAGTCCACCATCTTTCCATGGGCCAGGGCGAGCGTGGGATAGAGCACAGTGGATTCAATGCCCACGTCTTCGAGAAAGATCAGCCACTCCGCAGGCCCTACCGGCTTTCCCGCGCCAAACGCCCCGGGTAGTAGCTCAACCTGCTGGCTGTGCAAATGATCCAGCGGTGGAAACATGCGTGACGCCGCGTCGCTCCAGCGCCAGTTGGCCTTGTAAGTATCGGGAATGTGCTTGGCGATGCCCGGGCCGTCCTCAAAAATGTGACCGTCCGCATCGACGATACGCCGCGCGCTCATGGCGAGACCTCTTTCATCTTGGTAATCAAAACAACAGCGATGGTCAGCGTAGTAGCTCGATTCTACGGAGCCCTGGCGAGGGGATCAAGGAAGGCGCTCCGCGGGGGCGAGCAAATCGTGTCCAGACTAAGCACTCGCAGGTAAATGGATCGTAGATTTCAATAAGGCCGTGGAGCGTGCCGCCCGCGGCCAGCAATGGACGAAGGACTTCCCTGCGACTGCTTAGTCGCCAGAGGTCGGGAGCACATCGTCCCAGGTTCTGGGGGCGCCCCACAAGAGCACGCTCGCTGTCCCTGGGTGTTCCCCATCTGAGAGAGTACAGTTATCGAAATACTGACGTGTAGGGCTGAACGGGCCCTATACGTATAAATTGGGAGGTTACGTGCTTAGCGAAAAGGAGAATCAGACGCTCACTCAGGTTGGCCCAGGAACGCCGATGGGTGACTTGATGCGACGTTACTGGCACCCCATTGGCGCTTCCAAAGAACTGGAAGACAATCCATTCCGAACAAAAGAGGTGCGCATTTTAGGCGAGGACCTCGTACTCTACCGCGATCGTCGAGGCAATCTGGGGCTGATCGAACGATACTGCTCGCATCGCCGCGTGAATCTCGCAATTGGCGTGGTGGAGGAGGACGGCCTGCGCTGTCAGTACCATGGCTGGAAGTTTGATGCCACGGGCGCGTGCGTGGAGCAGCCTTTTGAGGACACCATGCATCCTGAAGCTGCTTTCCGGGCCAAGTGCGGGATTGCCGGTTACCCGGTGAAGGAGCTGGCCGGACTCGTCTGGGCGTATCTGGGTCCCACCCCCGTGCCGGAGCTCCCAGGCTGGGAGCCGCTCACCTGGGGTAATGCCGTCCGAGATATCGCCATTACCATCCTGCCGTGCAACTGGCTCCAGTGCCAAGAGAACTCTCTGGACCCCGTCCATACTGAGTGGCTCCATGGTTACTTTGGAAGCTATGTCAATTCCATCAAGGGGAATGAGAGCGGGCATGTTGGTGGTCGCTTTGGTAAGCCACATAAGCGCATCGCCTTTGACTCATTTGAATACGGCATTATCAAGCGCCGACTCGTTGAAGGGGGGTCCCTGGATGATGAGGATTGGACCATGGGTCATCCCATCATGTTTCCCCACATCCTCCTCACGGGCAACCAGTTCGTTTACACGATGCAGTGGCGGGTGCCTATGGATGACACCCACACCTATCACGTGTCCCAATACATCTTCCCGATTGCCCCCGGCCAGGAAGGCCCCGTTCAGACTGCCGTGCCCTATCGCCAGGTTCCGCTGCGCGAGGAGAATGGCAACTGGGTGATTGATCACCTGTTCAATCAGGATTACATGGCCTGGTACACGCAGAAGCCCATTGCAGAGCGGCATCGGGAAAAGCTCGGTGAATCGGATCGCGGCATCATCCTGTTCCGCCAGTTGCTCCAGGAGCAGATTGAGCGGGTGCGCGAGGGTGAAGATCCCATGGGTGTCATCCGCGATCCTCAGGTGGCCCGGTGCGTGGATGTTCCGCGCGAGCGCGTGAAACACGGCATCATGCATCGCCCGGTGTACCATCCGCTTGAAGCCGGAGTGAGCGCCGATGCCGAGATCATCGAGCAGGCCCTGGCAACCTGGGACGCCATTCCCGAGCATCGCGGCGAGCTCGTCGGCGCGGGGGCAAGCAGCCTCTTAGGGACCTAATCAAAAGCCGTGAAGCGCCTATCCCATCGCCCTGCTTGCGAAGCGGGCAATGGGATGGGCAGCTTTCCATAGACTGCTCCCTGAAGTTAGTTCAAGAGTGCCTTGGCAATCTCCTGGGATTTGCCCATCTCATCCAGGAATTCCTCAGCATCTGACTTCAGATAGGTCACGCCGGGCTTCATGGCCGTCTCGGCTTCAACGGGGCTCACATCCACCCGCCGGCTGTTGGATTGCGCTTGCTCCGAATACACGACGCTTCCCTCACGGCTGAGCACCCAGTTCACGAATACCCGGGCGGCGTTGGGGTGGGGCGCTCGGGTAATCAACCACATGGTGTTCGAGCCAGCATTGGTGTACTCCAGGCCGGGGATGAACACACGCTCCACGTTCTTCCCCAGACCCTGCTCCTGAAAGTCTGCCAGGATGCGCCGGTCCACCGCGCCCACGCTGACAGGATAGCGCCCGCGCACCATGAATTCGGTGAGTTGGCGTGCATCATTACCAAGCACCACTTCCTGGTCAACCCAGAGCTTCTTAACGACATCGTCGCTCTTCGTGATCATCCGAAACATCGCGGTGGGAACAAAGGCTGAGCCCTTGGTTCGCGGGTCGCCGCCCACCATCTTACCGCGCCACTTCGGGTCCAGCAGATCATCCAGCTTCGTAATTTCGCCCGGCTTCACCTGGTCGGTATTGATCCAAATCTGAGTTTCGATGTCGCGCGCTATGGAATACCCCATTGTGCGCTCGAGGTCGTTGAAGCCGCCCTCAAAGCCATCCCGCCAGGTTGCGTCCTGCAATAAGTCCGGCCGCACAATGAACGGGCGAATGGGGTCGATTCCGTTCACGGGACGAACCTGACGAAGCATCTCCTGGGTGGGCATGATTGCAATGTCCCAGGTGTAGAGATTGGCTTTCTGCTCCTGGAGCAAGCGTGGGACATAGTCTCGAGAAGACGACTGGAACTGAGAATGCTCCACAGCTATACCCGGGTACGCTTTCTTGAACGCCTCGACCATATCTCTGAAGCCGGTCCCGGAATATGTGGCCAGCGCGAGCGTGGCCTCACCCTTGGCCGCGTCCACAATCCGCTGCCACTCCGCGTCGCTCACTCCAGCACCCGCGGTTGACGCGGCTGGAGCGGCAGCCGCAGCTTGTGATGGAGCGACGACCGGCGCGGCGGCGGTGGTTGGTTTAGGTACCGAGGTCGGCTGGGCTGGCACGGCCGTTGGTGAAGCTGTTGGGGTCTGAGAGCAGGCGGCCAGCATCGCCGCGGAGCCTCCCAGAGCCAGAATGCGGATCGCTTGACGGCGATCGAACCGGTGACTCATCGGTGAGCGCATGGTTTAGCCTCCTGGCTGCTCTAATGCGAGCAATCCACGAGGCACTGTACGTTGGCGTCCCACGAAATCACCAGGATTTCGGATCGATGTGTAACTCTGGCGTGTGGTGGAGGCCACTATACGCCAGAGTTTCACATCGGGAGTTAGTTCAAGAGGGCCTTTGCCAGCTCCTGGGTCTTGATCCCAGGCTCCAGGAGCGACTCGTCATCTGAACGAAGATACTTCACGCCCTTCTTTGGTTGGCTCGTCTCATCAAACACGGGAACGTCCACACGCCGACTGTTCACGTTGGCATTCTTCGAGTAGATGGTGCTGCCTTCCTTTGTAAGGACCCAATTCGCGAAAACTTGCGCCGCTTTGGGGTGCGGCGCCTTGGCAACGATCCAGAGATTGTTACTGGCCGCGTTGGTGTACTCAATTTCGGGAACGGGACTCAGCTTCACATTCATTCCCAGGCCCTGCGCCTGGAAGTCGGCCAGTATCCGCTTATCAACCGCGCCCACGCCGATCGAGTACCGACCACGAACCATGAATTCAGTGAGCTGGCGCGCGTCGTTACTGACGACCACCTCTTGATCTACCCAGAGTCTCTTGACGATATCGTCGCTGCCAGTCACCACTCGCATCATGGTTGTTGGGGTGTATCCGGATCCCTTGGTTCGAGGGTCCCCGCCGACCATCTTGCCGCGCCATTTCGGATCCAGCAGATGCTCCAGCTTGGTGATCTCGCCTTCCTTCACCTGGTCCGTATTGATCCAGATCTGGCTCTCAATATAGCGCCCTAAGGAGTACTGCCACTGCTTGCCTACGT
>JBJXFJ010000620.1:0-4414 GCA_046154735.1 Chloroflexota bacterium
AGGCGGCCATCCTGGGCGTGGGTGCCATTGCCCGGCGCCCGGCCGTGGTGGGTGACCAGGTGGTCCCCCGTGAGCAAATGACCCTGAGCCTGGCTTTTGATCACCGCGTGACCGATGGCGCCCCGGCCGCGGCATTCTTAAAGCGCGTCCGCGAGATCCTCGAGGCGCCGTATGTACTGCTCACCTGACACGAGGCGATGTTGAACCTGCAAGTGGACTAGCTGACGGTGTTCGAGTTTGGTCCAGCAACCTATGGCGACCGCATCGCCGGTGTCTATGACACGTGGTATAGCATTCCCCAGGATACAGACGACACCGTAGCGTTCCTCGCACCTCTAGCGCAGGGCAAGTCGGCGCTGGAGCTGGGTATCGGATCGGGACGCATTGCGTTGCCACTCGCCGCGCGGGGCATGAATGTCAGCGGTATCGACGCTTCCGAGGCGATGCTTGAGAAATTGCGCGAAAAGCCGGGCAGTGAAGTCGTTGCGACCTACCTCGGAGATTTCGCGGATGTGGATGTGACGGGCCGCTTCGAACTGATCTTCGCGGCGTTTAACACGTTTTTTGCGTTGGCCTCTCAGGATGAACAGATCCGCTGCTTTCAGAATGTGGCTCAGCGCCTCGATCCCGGGGGGGCCTTCGTCATCGAGGCGTTCGTTCCTGACCTTTCTCGATACAGCGGCAACCAGGATCTCGCCACCAAGGCGATCGAGGCCAACCTCGTGGTGCTCGACGCGGCCGTTCATGATCCGGTGACCCAGACCATCAGTGTTCAACACGTGGTGATTGGTGAGTGGGGCGTGCAGCTCTACCCCGTGCTCCTCCGTTACGCCTGGCCTGGCGAGCTCGACCTCATGGCCCGCCTGGCCGGCCTTCGCCTGCGCGATCGCTGGAGCGGCTGGCTCAATGAGCCGTTTACCGCGCAGAGTCAGAAGCATGTTTCTGTTTATACGAAGGACCTGTAAACGTAACGATCCACCGCGGGCGTGATCCTTCTCAATAGCCTGAGCTTGTGACAGTCACAATCTGCCGAGGAGACCTGCTGGTAGGACCAGCCTCGGAATTGGTGACCCCCGTCCCTATTCTGATCATCCTGACGCCGGAAGGATCTCCCGCACTTGAGCACTTCCGTTAGCGAAGAGGTCCGGTTTCCCGATGACCCGCGGGAGTCATGCGCCCCCGTTTGTCAAACTCCTGAACGTTCAATGTGCATCTTGACAGATGATCGCGGCTATCCAACAATTGGTACGCTTTCCAGCATGTACGCATTGCCTCACGTGCTGGAAGCCGTGAATTCACGAATTGGCATGAGGTGACGCATGCGAATAACGCCAGAAAGCATCTCGAGACTTTCCGTCTGTCTTCTGCTTGTGGTCGCCTTCGGCTGTAGTTCTGCGCCGCCACGTCCGACATCAGCACCCAGCCAGGGAGCGGCCAGCGCAACCGAGCCAGCGAAACCTGCGAACGCCACAAATGCTCAGCAATCGGCACCTTCTGCCGTTCAACCCGCCTCATCACAGCCCCTGGTATCGATGATGGCGCGCCCGGAGCGTGGAATCATAGGCACACCGTTCACGGTTGCCGCGGACGGGCTCCCGCCAGAGCGCGAGGTGGAAATTCAGTGGGCCACCTGGACCGGCCGGTATGCCACCAAGGCGAGCACTGAAACGGTGGAGTACCTTGAGCGCACGTTCGTCGACCGTCGGGTATCGCTCGGTACGGTTCGGTCGGACCCTTCCGGTCGCATCAGTTATGACACGACAACCCCGGAGGACTTCGGCGAAGTTCACGATATCTTTGCCGTGATTGATGGTCGAGATGTGGCCAGGGGTGGCTTTAGAGTGCTTATGGATGCGCAGATGAGCCCGAAGGACGGGCCCATTGGCACGCCGGTCACGCTGCGCGTCACTGGCATGGCCGCGAAGTTGTTCTCAGGGAGTACCCTGGCCGTGCGTTATGACAACGCCTATACCGGGATCATGACCGCGACGACCACCGCCGGCACCGCTGAGGCCACACTGCGCGCCTCGGGTCCACTCGGAGCTCACATCGTGCAGATCAGCGCGGGCTCCGTACCCTCGTACCTGAACATTCACCAATCACCATTCGACTTCGTCTATTCACATCTGCCCAACAAAGAGGACTTTCAATTCTCATTCAACGTCACGGAGGATACTGGGCCAACCGCGGCCAGCATTGTCTGGCCGAATGCTAGTGACATCCCGACGGCATCTTCGGATACTGTGCGTACCACCTCGCGGGGGATACCGCCGACGGCCAGTGCGAATGCTAACTTTGAACCCCAGGCCGGGCCCGTGGGATCCCTGGCCACGCTCCGCATGACCGGGTTGCAGCCCAATTCGCCGGCGCAGCTATTCTGGACGACGGCGCGTGGGAATCGCGTCACTCCCAGTGGCTGGAGCCTGGCAGACGTTCCGTTGGCCGAATCGAGAACCGATGCCCAGGGCGGCGCCTCAACCGCTTTCTCGGTGCCTGACGACCTGGGCGGTTGGCATGTCGTTCGTGTGATGCAGAACGATACCGTCGTGATAGAGGCGCCGTACTTCGTGGAGCGCAGTATCGCCGCGGTAACTCCCACGCGTTTGCGCACCGGTGAGAATGTCACCATTCAGATCAAGGGCGTGGGCTGGACCGAGCTGGACAACGGGTTTGCCGTGACATATGACAATGCGTACGTTGGATATGCCTGCGGATTTAACAGTAATGGCGACGTCACCATGCAGATCCCAGCCACGGGCGGGCGAGGCACCCACCTGATCGATCTCTACCCCATGGTCTACAAGGGCAAAGAACAGAAAGCCTGGTACTGGACCCCTGTATTGACATTTGAACGCGATTTTCCAGCACTATCACTGGGCTATCGGATCCCAGCGATGCGCCTGAGCATTGAGATTGTTGATTAGCGTACGAAAGCGGAGAGGACACCTGTGGCTATGGAAGTGAACAATGCGATGATGCGGAGAACCCACCAGCGTCTGCTATCAATCGGCTTCGCTAGCGTCGCCATTGCGGCGATCGCCGGTTGCGCCCCGGCGGCCCCAACCACCGGATCAAAGGACGGCGAATCAAAACCCTCATCCGCGCCGGCCGCACTTGTTTCGGTCATCCAGGTGCCCACGCCCGCGCCGCCTGCCGGCAGCCCCGCGGCCAAGCCAGCCCCGGCACCACTCCCGGCCTCATACAGCGAGCCGATTGGTGACTTCGCCCTCTATATGGAGGTACTGGCAGGAGCCGGCCCCACGGAATTTGGGCTCATGGCCAATCCAGGCTGTGTGATGAACAGCATGTTCAAGCGCGGTATGAAGCTGGTGTGGCGATTTGAGCTCTATGATCTTGCCACCCGCAAGCGCCTCACTAACCAGGACGGCGCCACCGTGACCCTGGCCATGCCCAATCAGGAGCTGCCCGCGCGCTTCTCACAGCGTGGGCAGGGATTGGTGCCGGACGGTCCATGGACCTGGGTCGCCGCCTGGACGGTGCCAATGACCCAACCGCTGGGCAGCCTGGACTACTCGATAAAGGTGGCCGGTCGAGACGGCCGTACGGGTGTCCTCACAGCACCGGCCCTGATCAGCGAAAACGCCGACACGCGGATCAAGATCATCGAATAGCACTCGCGCTATCCTGAGTTATGAGGCTCGCCGCCGGTCATACCGAGAGACCCTTGAGCATGTCCGAAACGCACGAGAGTGAGACTGGCGCCTGTTCGCTCGCCGCCACCTGTTGGCCAATAGGAGATCCTCGGTGACGATAGGTGTGCCTAAAACACGGGAAAACGTGCACCCGGCATGTGGAGTGTAGGAGCGCCTCACTCCAATGCTGGGCAAGCCTCGAGCGTATATCGCCTCTCGCGTGAATCAGAATCGACTGGAGACGCTGCTGCGCATGCTCGCAGCAGCACGGGATGAGCCACGATCGCGAACGTGACTCGGAGGGCTGTCCGGTGTGGTAGGGGGCTTCGGATGCGCCGTGACCGAACTCGGTCGTCGACAGCGGCGGCTTCCGGTAGCGCGGCGGTCTTGTGCCGCGCGCCCGAGGATGCCGCAACCCGGGCGACTGCCTGTGCCCGATGATTCCTCGGGCGCGGGGCACAAGACCGCCGCGCTACCGGGGACCCCTGCTCACCTAGATCATGCTCCGGTCATGAGGTGCGGGTGGCACGGGGGTTTTCTGGGCCGGTGGTGCATACTGCTGCGAGGTGAAGGCTCGCACCCTGCTGGCACATCCGCCCTTCCGTACTAGGAGAACAGCGAGCGGACGGATTGTAGATCCATGGATGTGGCTGGAGTCGCATCCAGGTCGTTGCGCACCTTCTCCCAACCGTGCCGCACGGTGGTGTGATCGCGGCCGCCAAGGATTGCGCCGATCTCAGGCAATGAAAGCCGGGCTTCTT
>JBJXFJ010000625.1:0-6792 GCA_046154735.1 Chloroflexota bacterium
ACAAAGGATGCCTGATGCGAATGCCGCACTTCACCACATCTGCTCCCATGCTCCGTGGCGTACTCCTTGTGGTGCTGGGCATCGGCCTGGGCCTCCCCCTGGGAGGGCTGGTTGGTGCCTTGCACCCGGGTTCCCTGGTTGCACCCGCGCCGGTTGTTCAAGAGCAAGCTGCCCCTCTGCCCTCCCCTGAGCGTCCCAGTCTGGATCTATTCTGGGAAGCCTGGCGGACCGTGAATGATGAGTTCGTCAATCGATCCGCGCTCGATGAGCGTCGGCTCATCTATGGCGCCATCCGCGGCATGGTGCAGAGCCTTGGTGATTCCAATACGCTCTTTCAGACACCCGAGGAGCGGCAAGCTGAGACAAGTGCCTTTAGCGGTCGGTTCCAGGGCATTGGCACATACATCGACGCGCGCGACGGACGCATTGTGATCTTGGCACCAATAGAGGGGAGCCCTGCCGCTCGAGCGGGTGTGCAACCTGGCGATGTCATGCTCACGGTGGATGGCCAGGATGTGAGCGGGCTGTCGGTCCAGCAAGCCACAGGGCGGGTGCGCGGTCCCAAGGGCAGCGTCGTTGTCCTGCTTCTCCTGCGCGGTACCGAGACTATTGAGCTGGCTATAGAGCGGGATGAGATTCCGCTGATCTCTGCGCGGGGCAGCGTCCTGGAGCCCGAGATCGGGCTGCTCCGCATGACCTCGTTCACGGAGCGGTCCGATTCAGAAGTGGCCGTGGCGCTAGATGCACTGAGCCAGCAAGGCGTGCGTAATCTGGTCCTGGACCTCCGCGGGAATCCAGGCGGACTACTGGAGCCGGCCGTGGAAGTGGCGAGCCGCCTCACCGTCACGAGCCCTATTGTCTGGCAGGAAAATGGAGAGGGGCAGCGGTTCGCATATGAACGGCGAAGTGACCGTCCCGCGCTGGAATGGCCGATCATCGTCCTGGTGGATCGCGGATCCGCCAGCGCCTCCGAAGTAATCGCCGCCGCGCTCCGGGATGCCGGGCGAGCCACGCTGGTGGGGCAGCGCACATATGGCAAGGGCACCGTGCAATATCTGCATGAACTGAGCGACGGTGCTGGGCTGCGGGTGACCGCCGCGCGCTGGATTAGCCCCGCTGGTACCCAGCTTGATCAGGGAGGCCTTGAACCGGATGTGGCGGTGCTCGAACCCCGCACGGAAGACAGCGACCCGGTGATGGCCACTGCATTGCAGCTTTTACGCGCTAGAGTAGGCACTCTGCAGAGCGAATGAATCGTTCAAGTGGAACATGAAGATTCCGCTGAAGGGGCGGCTGTCTCGTGTTTCCATCCGCGCATTTTGAGTTTTTCACTCGTCTCCCTGTCATAATCCCGTTGAGTGCCGCGCATGGTAGTCGGCGCCTTGGAGACCTGTGTGGCTGAGTCGCCAACTGGGATCGTCACATTCCTATTCACGGACATCGAAGGGAGCACCACTCGATGGGAGCGTACGCCGGCGGCCATGTCCGTTGCTCTGGCCTATCATGATCAGGTCCTTCGCAGCTCCATTGAGTCTCGTGGCGGCACCGTGTTCAAGACTGTCGGTGATGCATTCTGCGCCGCGTTCTCATCCTCTCGTGATGGGTTGCTCGCGGCCGTGGACGCGCAGCGCGGCCTGCAATCGCACCCCTGGGAAGGTATCGCTCCGTTGAGAGTGCGAATGGCGTTGCATACTGGCGCCGCCGAGATGCGTGATGATGACTACTTTGGCCCGTCGCTCAACCGGGTGGCCCGCATTATGAGCGCTGGGCATGGGGGACAGGTGCTGCTGAGCCAGGTCACGGCGGACCTCGTCCGGGATGACCTCCCAGACGGTATTCGCCTGGTGGACCTCGGCGAGCACCACCTCCGCGACCTCGATCGCCCTGAACGCCTTTCGCAGCTCGCCGGGGTGGAACTGCTCGATTCGTTTCCGCCACTACGGGGAAGCACTGTTCGGCTCAATAACCTGCCCTCCTCGCGCACGCGATTCGTCGCTCGGGATGAGGAGCTGGTCTCGCTCCGTAGTCTGCTCCTAGCGGAGCGGGTGACGTTGGTGACGCTCATCGGCCCGGGGGGCACAGGAAAGAGTCGTCTGGCATTAGAGTCTGCCCGGCAACTCGCGGAGGAGTTTGAGCATGGCGTCTGCTTTATTCCACTGGCTGCCGTGAGTGATGCTCAGTACGTGCCCATTGCAATCGCCAGCGCCGTGGGTATTCCTGAGAGCGCCGCGGTGAAACCGATGGATGCCGTGTTGGGCTATTTGGCAGAGAAGCAGATGCTCATGGTCATCGACAATTTTGAGCAGGTCCTGGAAGCGGCTGGGCTGGTGGGTGAGTTGTTGGCAAGGGCCCCTGAGGTGAAACTGCTGGTGACGAGCCGAGCACCGCTCCGTGTTTCCGGCGAGCGAGAATTTCCGGTGGTGCCCTTAAGCGTGCCTTCCGAAACAGGTATCGGAATGTTAGAGATGGCGCGGCGATCGCCCGCGGTGGCGCTCTTTGTGGATCGTGCAACCGTGGCTCGGCCGGGCTTCATGCTGGATGCGTCAAATGCTGTGGCTATCGCGGAGATCTGTCGCCGGGTCGATGGATTACCGCTGGCAATCGAACTTGCGGCGGCACGGATCAAACTTTTGCCGCCCGCGGCCATGTTGGCACGTCTGGATCGTCGACTGAAGCTCTTGACCGGTGGCGCTCGAGATTTACCAGAGCGTCAGCAAACACTGCGCAGCGCGATTGCCTGGAGCTATGAGCTATTGGATGAGTCCGAGCGACGATTGTTTCGCCGTCTGTCAGTGTTCGCCGGGGGCTGCACACTAGAGGCGGCCGAGCACGTAGGCATGGGACCCAATGATCTTGAGGAGATGTCACCAGAAATTCTTGACCTCGTCGCATCGCTGCTAGACAAGAGTCTGATTCGCCAGGAGGAGGGTGACGATGAAGGACGCTTTGGGATGCTCCACACCATCCGGGAATTCGGCTTGGAGCAGCTCGCGGCGAGCGCGTTTGATACCGATGTGCGGGGGCGCCACGCGGAGTTCTATCTGCGTCTTGCTGAGTCGATCGCCCCACGGCTCACTGGTCCGCTCCAGACTGAGTCACTCCGTCAACTTTCCATGGAGCATGACAATATCCGCGAGGCCCTCGAATGGTACCGGACCTCGGGCGACACTTCGATGTTAGCGCGGCTGGTGTTAGCCGTCTGGTGGTTCTGGTATCTGCGCGGCCACTTGCTAGAAGGTCGACACTGGCTAGAGCTTAGCCTGACCATGCTTGGTGATGATGACCGTGGTGAAACCGTGACCAGGCTGCATTATGCTCTTGGCGCGGTCGCTGCCCTTCAGGCGGATGTCAATCTGGGCGTCCGCGTCTTGGACCGAGGACGTGAGCTGGCTCTGGAGCTGAAGAATATGGAGCTGGCCGCACGGATGCTCGCGCTTCGTGGCCAGGTGGCTGGAGCCTCAGCAAACCAGAGTGACGCTGTGGCCATGTTGGAACGGGCAGAGCGGGAACAGCGCCAGAATGGTGACCTCTGGGGTTTGGCCTTGACGCTCATGTTCAGGTCCTGGCGAAGCTGGGCTTTGCGGGAGCGCAAGGCTGCGGAGCAGTACGCGCTAGAGAGCACGCGCATCTTTGATTGTCTCGGGGATCGCTGGGGTGCTGCACTCTCCCCCTCGGTGCTGGCACGACTAGCCATGGAGGAAGGTCGATTTGACGATGCGCGTGCTCATCTCGATCGCGCATCGCGGCGCTGGACTGAGGCAGGCCATCGTTGGTCTCTGGGGCACGTGCTGAACGGCCAAGGTGACATCGCCAGGATGGAGCGTGACTATGAGGAAGCCGAGACTCGCTATCATCAGAGCCGAGCAATTTTCCGCGAGTTCGGTAACAAGAACGGCTTGGCCAGCGTGCTCCACAACCTTGGCTATGTGCGTCTTCATAAGCATGATCCACACTCCGCGGAGCAGTTGTTTCAAGAGAGTCTGGGACTGTTTCAAGTACTGGAAGATCGGCGCGGTGTTTTGGAGTGCATGGCGGGCCTGGCATCAGCCGCGGCGTTCTCCGGAAATGGTGAGCGTGCGGTATATCTATTTGGTGCTGTGGAGGGCGAGCTGGATGCATTGGGCATGGTCCGAGAAGGCTCCAACGAGCTCGACTACCAGGTTGGCGTGGCTCGCGCCCGGACACTCATCGCCCCAGATGCATTCGAGGAGCACTGGGAGCGGGGCCGCCGGCTCACCTATGATCAGGCGTTGGCTGCTGCCACTGTCGGTTGGAGACCATCGCCAACAGAATCTGAATCAGCGTGAACGAGGCGCACCCTAGCGCCGTTCGTTGAATCTGGTGGGACCCGCCAACATGAGATGTGCTACTATGCGCCGTCCCTCGGCACGCTTAGTTGCCAAGCTCGATGGAGAGGTAGAACATTGCCACTTCGATTCTTAGGGCTCATTTCTGTGGTCATCGCTGCTCTCGTGCTGGGGGCTGCCTCCGCATACGCGGGCGATGATTCATGCCAAGAGCCTAATGATCAATCAGGTGTTCCGTGCTCGCTCGCTGCTGACACCGAGCTTCAGGGCTTCCTGGATACCTACGAGGATTGGGACCTCTATGCCATAAACGTGCAGGCCGGAGGCGGTACCCTGCGGATCGATATGATCCCGCCGGGGGATTACCGCGTGGGCCTGTATCGGCCAGATGGCGCTGAAGTTGTGAAGCCTCTGGGTGAGGGGGTAGCGCCCCGGCAGTTCCGCATTCCGCGTGTCCAGGATGGCACCTATTACATCCAGATCAACTCGGGCGCCGGTGATTTCAGTCCAGACCTTCCGTACAAGATTTCCTACACGATTGAAGCGGATGCTTCCGCGCAGGCCGCGTTTGAACCTATTGTGGCGCGGCCTCAAGACCTCCTGCTTCGGCTGGATGAAGCAGGGAAAAGCGCAAAGAAGGGGAAGGTCTCGGAAGGAAAAGGTTCCACTGGACCCTGGTACCAGGTTGCGTATGACCGGCCTGCTACTTATGCCAACGAGCGTAGTGGACCACTAAATATTGTCCAACGGATGGTGCTCTCGCCCGATGTGCCCACTGCACAAAAGGCGTTCAAGGAGCTATCTGCTCAAGACTTTCCAGAGGCCGTGGCCAAGCGGAAGGGTAAGTTTCTACCTACCGTCGATGCCATCGGCGATGAGTTTCTCATAGTTGGCTCCTGTGATGATGGATGCACTGGCAACAGCCAGAACACGCATTTCCGAACCACCGTGCGGTACAACAACGCCGTCTTTGTGCTCTACACCTATGGATACGGTGGGAAAGACGGCAATAACGAGGCAGGCGCCATGCTGCTCGCTACCATGGCGTTGCAGCATCTGAAATAGCCACCTCGCTCGTGCCGATCATCTTAGAAACACAGAGCCTCAGAGACACGGAGTGGTGGAGTAAGCGAATCTCTGTGTCCCTGAGGCTTTCTGTTTTGTGACCCCCGGAGTATCGTTCCGGGCTAGACTCCGTAGAGCGCCGTGGGATTGTCCCGGAGAATCTTCTCCGCCGTTGCGGATGAGATATCCTCACGAGTTCTCATCTGTGTGACCAGGTGGATCTGGGCGGAAGGATCGGCTGAGAGCCGGTCCGTGGTGCCCGGGGTGTGGTGCCCATAATCCGTGCCCACCACAATGTGGTCTTCGCCCACGTACTTGAGCAGGTACGGAAGATCCTCCTCCACCTCGTACGAGATCCACATATTGTACTTGTCAAACAGCCGTGGCCCCCAGAAGTCTTCTTGAGCCCGGAGTGTTCCCCGTAGCTGGTACATGGCAAATGGGATCCAGGACGCGCCCGTTTCTATAAATCCCCAGCGCAGTTGCGGAAATAGCTCAGGGATCTTATTGGCCACCAGGTTCCGGAAGGCCACGATGGGAGGGAGCCGCCCGTGGGTGAACGTATGGCTGCGGCGGATATCAATGAGGTTGTTGAGCGCCGGAGCACCCTGTCCCTGGTGAATGCAGATGGGTAGGCCCAGGGACTGAGCTTCCTCATACACGGGGAAGAAGTACGGGTCGTCCAGGGTGCGGTCGCCTTCGATACCGCGAAAGAAAATGCCGCACGCGCCATGTTCTTTGCCATACCGCAGCTCCGCGATGCTGGCATCGATGTCGCGCAGCGGCGGGATGACCACGTAGCGAATTTTGTTCTCCGCCTTGGCCCAGACATCACCCAGAAATCGGTTGTAGGCTTTACAGAGCTCCACCTCATAAGCGACATCATGGGTGAGATAGGCCAGGAACAGCGTCGGATAGACCACCTGCGTGTCTACTTTGGTTGCTCGCATGTCCTCAAACCGCATCTCGAGGTCGAGCAGCTCCCGCGCTTTCACGTCCACTCGATTGCGCACGCCCGACTGGGCGGTGGGTGTCACCAGAAAGTTCCCACCGCGGCCGGCTGGCTTCGGATAGATCTGGCCGTCAATGAGCCACATCCGGTCGACAGCGCCATAAAGGGTGTCTTCTGGGACCTGCACGATCACCGGGCGGCGTGGGTGCCACGCGGGATCGAGGAAATTCCACATTTCAAGTGGTTCAGCAATGTGTGTATCAGCATCGACAACACCGGCCATGGTTGCTACCTCCTGGGCCAGACCGATTACTCGGGAAGCACGGTCACAGTATGGTCATAGAAGGGAAAGCCGTCAAGCGAGCGGCTCCTCCAGGGGGCGACCGAATTTTGAAGTGCGGCGTGCAGGAGCGCCGCTTTCCTTCTTCCCTGGACTGGGCTGGGGGAACATCCAAAGCGGCGCTCCCG
>JBJXFJ010000638.1:0-6612 GCA_046154735.1 Chloroflexota bacterium
CGAATCGAATCTGACTTGTTGTTCGATCGATTAAGGACTGAGCTCAAAACCTGATCTGCGCGCAAGTTCCCGCGGCGACAGGACGCCTTCGACTCTTTGCCCGTCAATGACCCAGGTTGGATAGGCGCGCACACCAGCGGCCTCGCAGCGCTGTGGCTCGGCGTCGCGCCCGTTGGGATCACACTCCACGTAGGGCAGCCGCGGCGCGGCGGAGCCAAACAGCGCCTTCTGTTCTCGGCAATGGGGACACCAGTATGCGCCGTAGAAGACCGCTCCGCTCGCTTTCAGATGATCGGCAAGCGCCTCGTAGCTCGATGCCGCGCCTTCGGTTGCCGGTGTGCTGGTTATAGGCGAGCGCCATCAGTCCGGCAGCGGCGAAGCCAACGATGGCAGAACGCGTGCGGAGTCCCTTGTTGGCACGCTTCAAGACGATCACGGCAGCCGCGATTGCCGCGACCTCGATGACGACACAGTAGACGCAGACAGCCTTGAGCGCGAGAACCTGCAGCGCCGGGAGTAAGATCGCGCCCCCGAGTCCGCCCCCGGCGAGCACGCTCTGGGCGCTGCCGCTCCAGCGTCGCCTCAGCAGCGAGAGCGCCGTGGCAACGCCAAAGAACACGACGCCGACCACCGTGAGAGGGATGCCGAGCACCTGACTGTATTGGCTGTGCCGAACCAGATCGCAATCCGAACCGCTGAGACATATCGTGGATTCGTTAGTCAGATCGGTAATCAGGAGGTAGAGCGAGACCGCGAGACCAAGAACGGCCGGGATCCAGGCCCGATTTGGCGCCGGGCCCTGTGCGCTGGCGGGGCCGCGGGCGCTCGGAGCGTTTGATGCGACGTGTTGTGGAGACGGAACGATGCCTCCTAGGCGGCAGACGACTGGTCAACGGTTCGACGAATGTAGAGCCCGGTGACCGCGAGTGTGATGGTGGTGAGTGCAATGATCTGCGCCTCCTGAAGCCCCAGGAGCAGGATTACTTCTTGCCGAAAGAAGCTCAGACCAAATCGAATGAACCCTTACCCCAGGCACAGGTGTGGAATACGCGCCCTGGATTGCGGACATGGCCGCGCATGAGCGCCACGCATATCAAGAGCACTGCTACGCCCGCGATCTCGTACAGCCGGTAGGGATGGGTCAGAAGGTTGCGCAGGTCTAACGGGAGGAAGGCCGCGTCATACGTGTACACGACGCACACATCGACATTGCAGGGTCCGCCTCAGGCATCCCCATTGATCAGGCAGCCGAGTTTGCCTATGGCCTGGCTCGCCAGCATGGCCGGACCGGATGACTCGGCGAGGTCCCAGCAGGGCAGCCGCGATCTTTGGGCAGCGATCCAGCCCGCGCCGAGCCCACCGATGAACCCGCCATACATGGCAATGCCGCCGTTCCAGATGGCCAGGATTTCTAGCGGATCGTGGGCATAATTGACGAGGTGGTCAACTATGTGAAAGAGCCACGCGCCCACCACGCCGCCGGCCACGCCCGCGAGACACGTCCGCGCCGCGGATCCACCGACGTGCGGTTTGGGCGGTGCCGAGACGTATCCGGGCCCACAGCACAAGCGCGGAGAACAGCCCGTGCCAGCCAATCTGGAACGGGCCCAGCCAGAAAAGCACCGGGTTGAGCGGGATCGTAAATGTCATGATGCTCGCTCCAACGGTTGGACGCCCGACACGGTGATTGGAGGACGAGTGAGCGAGTCGATACCACCATCGCGCCCCCGATCAGCGGTCGGAGGTGACCCGACAATCCAGAGCCATAAGGTCCACGCCCCGGATGGGCTGCGCGGCGACATTCGAGCTAAAAGTATCGCCACAGCCACCATTTCTCGAACGCGATCTTGGCGGCATAGATAAGCGGGGATGGTCCGTACGCCTTGCCCCGCCCCTCGCCCTTCGGTGGAAACCCCCTGGGGTAGGTGGTTCGACTGATTCCGGCGCTCCCGGCGCCGAATGTGACCAGTCAAGTGGTGTGGAGCTTGAGCCGCTCCTCATGGTCGGCTTCACCGAGACGCACCGCGATGTTGTGCGCGACGACAGCCGCCTGCTGGTGCGCAACGACCCCGGCCTTACTTCCCGGAAAGTCAGCGCCGTCACCGATGGCCCAGACGTGTTCCCATTGAGTCGTGAGTGTATTCGGATCGACCTGAACACCGGCTGGTCCAGCAAGACCGCTATCCAGGAGTACCTGAGCCGGCCGATGCGGGGGGACCACAAAGAGGATGTCGTAGCGGAGCTCTTGTCCATCGCTTCCCAGCACGCGTCGGCCATCGGCGTCGATCTCTTGCACATTGAAGCCGTAGTGCGTGTCCACTCCGCGCTCCCTTGCGTGGGTGTCAAGCCAGACAGGCACGCTGTCCGGCGGCCCGGTCGGCTCAGAGTTGGGCGAGAAGAAATGAATGCTCGAGTCTTTCCGGATACCGCGCTGATTGAGAAACCAGTCCATCTGAAAGAGCGTTTCGTAGGGCGCCGGAGGACATCGGTAGGTTCCCGGGGGGAGACCGACCACGATATCGCCACCCCTGAATTCGTCGAGCGCATCCCGACATCGCTCCGCGGCATCGAGCTCCCAGGCATGCTGAGCCCCTACCTGGAGTCCAGGAATCGCTTCGGGATGCGTCTGCAAGCCAAGCGAGATGACCAGGTAGTCATAATTGATTTGGCCGTCTGCCAGGTGGACGGTTTGGGCCTCAGGGTCGATGCCCTGAATCGCGGATTGGATAAATCGCACATTGTGGCGAGCCATTCGATCCAAGTCGCGGGTAATGTCTCGAGACGTTCGGTTGCCGGTCATGAGCATGAGCAGGGCCGGCATGTAGACGTGCCGGGAGCTGCGATCGACAAGCACGATTTCATGCTTCTCGCCAAGAGTCCTGCCCAGCTCGGCGGCGGTGGCTACACCACCACTGCCACCGCCGAGTACCAGGATTCGTTTGCGTTGGATCATGATGTCTGCCTCGTTGCGTTCTTGCTCATCGTTTCTCAGCCTCGCGCTCGAATTCGGATGTCACACGCAGGAAGCCGAGCATGAGCTGATCAGAGAGATACCTGACCTCGTTGCCAATCTTTGTTCCCCAGCGCGTGCGGGTGATCATCGCCACGGTCACCGTTACTACGACACCGATCCAGAAGGTGCGCATCTCATGTCTCCGATCCGCTGCCTAGCCAAATGTCGAGCTGGCAGCAGGCACTTCACAGTCGGGGCTGGCCCGCCGCTCGTCCGTTCGCTGAGTGGCCTTGATTGTCATGCGGTGCCCGTGGGCTGGGGCTCGCGGAGCTCGGCGAGCACGCCGCTCACGTCACACGTGGCGCTGCGGTTATAGGGCAGCCGCATGAGCAGCATGCCCATCAGGCACGAATCCGTCACTCCGGCGAAGAGCAGGCCGCCACCCACAAACATTGCCAGGAAGATCATCGGGGGCCAGACCAGCAGACTGCCCACTGTGCCGAGCAACACCAGCCCCCCAGCGATTGCGCGAACTTGACGCTCTAGGCTCCAGCGCTGCTGACCGCGTTTGAGATGTAGGCCGGCCGTCTCCCACCCTTGCAATCCGCCTACCAGCACGTGCAGACGCGCCAGGCCGATGTCTCGCAAGAGCTGTTCAGCTTGCCTGGCACGGTTTCCGGATCGGCAGACCAGGACAATCGGCGCGCCAATGTGGCGCAGCTCCTGGCGATGCTCGGGAAGCACGCCCAACGGGACGTTGTAGCTCCCCACAATGTGCTCTGACTCAAACTCGGCCGGGCTCCTCACGTCGATCAGCCTGACCCCAGCGCCCTGCCTCAGGAGCGGTTCGACTTCGACCGCCTCAACGGCCACGGGCATGTTGGTGTTGTTTGCCATGATGATTCTGTGTTCCTCGTGTTCACAAGTCTTGAGCGAGCGCGCCGAGTGATGGTGCAGCCCGCGCTGTAGATGAGTGTCAGTGTCCTGCCGCGGCCACGGTGAGTGCTGCCGCATCAGGCTCAGCGCGCTGTTTTTCGCCAACCGATTCGCCCTGTTCGAGGGGTAGCTTCGCGGCAACCCAGGCAGTCATGCCGCCAAGGGCGTTGGTGAGCTGCTGAGCGCCAGCTCGTTGCAGAATCCCGGTAGCAATGCTCGAGCGGTACCCTGACCCGCAGACCACCGCGGTCGGTTGCGTGAGATCCACCTCGGCCAAACGAGCTGGGAGCTCATGGAGCGGGATTCGTTGAGCGCCCTTGATGTGCCCGGTGGCCCATTCACTCTCCATTCGCACGTCGAGCACGTGCAGACTCGAGAGTCGCTGGGTCAGATCGTGGACATCGGCCTGGTCAACATGTGCCAGCGGCAGCCCACGCTCCTTCCAGAGCTCCATCCCGCCCTGGAGATAGCCCAGGACCTGGTCGTAGCCAATGCGACCCAGCGCGGTGACGATGCCGTCCCAGTCCTCTGCTCGCTCGAGCACGAGGATCAGTGGCACGTCATGTGGGAGCAGAATGCCCACCCAGGTTGCCAGCATGGGCCCTAGACCCACACCGTAGGCACCCTCGATGTGCCCCGCGAGGAAGGCCTCCGCGGAGCGTGTGTCCAGGACGAGTGCGTCGTGCCCGGCGGCACGGCGCACTTCATCCAGTCCCAGTGGTCGAGGCGCTGGCGCTGTGAAACCATCCGCACCCTGTTGGTTGCCTGGTCGCATGTTTCGATAGTAGGCGGGGACATGCGGGTTGCCTGAGAGGACGAACTCAACGAACTCGCCAGGCTCGCTTTTCTGGAGGAAGGGGTTGAAGCGTCGTTCGTAGCCAATGGTGGTTGTGCGTTTCGTCGAGATCGAGCGACCGCACAGTGAGCCTGCGCCGTGAGTGGGGAGGACCTCGACATAGTCTTCCAATCGCAGCAGCTTATGGAACAGGCTGTCGTAGAGTTTCGGCGCGAGCGTTCGACCCAGCTCTATGCCGAGCAAGTCCGGCCGCCCCACGGAGCCCACCAGGAGGTCACCTCCAGTGAAGACCAAGACTGGTGTGTCTGCTCGAGATGTGTCGGAGACAACGTAGCTCACGTGTTCCGGTGTGTGGCCTGGGGTGAAGAGAACGCGCACATGAATCTCGCCCATCTCCAGCACATCGCCTTCCCTTACGGCGTGATAGGGCATCTTCAGCCCACCCTCCGCCGACGCCACATAGTCTGCTCCGAGCTGGTCGGCAATCGCCTTGGCGCCGGAGAGAAAGTCGTTGTGGACGTGCGTTTCGAGTACATAGCGAATGCGGAGTCCTGCCTCGCTCGCGGCCCGCAGGTACTCATCAGTGTCGCGCCGCGGATCGACGACCGCTGCCTCGCCAGTCTGGTCAGAGCCGATGAGATAGCTCGCGTGTCCGAGACCTTCAACGAAGAATTGCTTGAGAAACATTGTGGAACCTCCGTTCCGAATACTCCCGATGCCCGCGGGAGAGACGGGCACTAGCCGCCGAGGTGGCCAGCGATGACTGCAACTGACGTCCAGGCCATCGCATTGCGATAGATCAGCACGACGGCAACGAGTGAGACCATGAGCGCGAATCCGCGTCGCAGAACTTGGTCCTGAACCCTCCCAGCAAGCTGCCCTCCGGCGATGGCGCCGATGACCGATCCCAACGCAACCGGGGCCGTGATTGCCCAATCGATCGCCCCATGGCCCGCGTACCCGAGCAGGCCGGCCGCTGAGTTCGCGACGATAATGGCCAGCGATGTTCCGGCCGCGAAGGTCATGCTCAATCCCAGCCCAAGAGTGAGTGCCGGAACGATCACGAAGCCGCCGCCCACACCGAAGAAGCCCGTAAGCACGCCAACGCCCAGCCCGAATAGCCACGGCTTCCAGGAGGCCGAGCTCGCTCGCGCTTGCTCGATGCGAGGACTTCTGACCATGAGTGCCGCGGCGACGAGCATGAGGGCACCAAGCATGGCTAGCAACCGTTCACCCGAGACAAATTGGTTCGCGTGGACTCCAAGGAATGACCCAAATGCGCCGGAAACGCCAAACCGCACGGCCATGCCCCAGGCCACTCGCCCAGAGCGAGCATAGCGTGACAACCCGCTGACGGCACCCAGTCCTACGACCACTAAGGATGTGGCCACGGCGGAGCTCGGGGACACGCCCAAGAGATAGACGAGGGCCGGAACGGCGAGGATGGCTCCTCCGCCCCCCAGCGCCCCGAGAATCGCGCCGAGCACGCCAGCGCAATCAACGTCGCAATCGTCATCTCTGCTCAGCCTTTCCCCATGATGCCTGCTCGAATCCGCCGCCGCTCGCCGCTACGAGATCCGCGCCAGCAGCTTGACGGTTCGGCTAATTTTCGAGCGGGCCTCGTCGGTTGATTCGTTGGCCAAACACTCATCCACATACGTTCCGACGATCTCGCCAGCGGTCCGTTCCAGGGCGGCCTGCGCGGCGAGTACCTGGGTCAAGATCGCTTCGCAATCACGCCCTTCCTCCACCATCTTGCGCACGCCGCGTACCTGCCCCTCGATTCGCGCGAGCCGATCTAGGATCTGCTGCTCCATCTCCGCCCCACTCACCATCCCTGCCTCCGCGCCTGATGAAATCACTATACCATACTGGGGTATCGTACTGAACTGTGAACCGACTCCTTCCAAGACTAGGCGTGTCTTGT
>JBJXFJ010000640.1:0-4622 GCA_046154735.1 Chloroflexota bacterium
CGGGAAGTGTCCGCATGTCAATGGTGGCGCGGCAGGTATCGGGGCTGACATTCGTCTTCACACCCCCCTCAATGGTATTCACGCTGAGGGTTGGCGGAGCCAGCAGCGGGTGCGGGCTCCAAGGATGCTCCCAGCCGCGCAGACGGTGCACCAGCTCCAACATCCCCAGAATGGCGTTCACCCCCAGATGCGGCATAGAGCCATGGGCGGTCTTCCCATATGTTGTGGCCTCCACCCAGAGCGCTCCGCGATGTGCCACTACAAAATCCATCGCCGTGGGCTCGCTAATCACCAGCCAGCCCACGTTGTCCATGCCGTGGTCAGCCAGAAAATGCTTGGAGCCCGCGCAATCCACCTCCTCGCCCACCACGGCCACCAGCACCAGATCGCCCGGCAACGCCACCCCCGCTCGTTTCAGCGTAGCCATGGCCACGAGCATGGCGGCCAGGCCTCCTTTCATGTCAGCCGCACCTCGTCCCCAGATACGACCATCTGCAAGCTCGCCGCTGAGCGGCGGGTAGATCCACGGAACTTCACCCGGAGGAACGGTGTCCAGATGCCCCAGATAGAGGAGGGTGGGCGCGGCCCCCGTTCCAGCCAGCTTGATCACCACATTTGGTCGACCGGGGGCAACATCTCGAATCTCGGCCTGCAAGCCCCATTCACGGGCACGGGCCGCCAACAACTCAGCCACGGCCTGTTCATTGCCAGGTGGATTGATGGAATCCACCTGAATGAGCTCACGCGTGAGTGCCACTAACTGCGCATCATCAATTGAGTCAAGCGCGGATTCAAGAGTCACATCAAAATCCCTTCATAATTCGCGGGTGGCCCCGTCATTTCGGGTTCAGGCCGACGTGCGTAGGACGATTTTGCCAAACTGCCCTTGTTCCTCCATCCTGATGTGCGCCTGGTTCGCCTCCGCAAGCGGGAACACCTCGTCAATCACCGGTCGGATCGCACCTTGATCCGCGAGGGCAGCCAATCCGGCAAACTCAGCCCGAGTGCCCATGGTGGAGCCCAAGACCGTCACCTGCTTCCAGAAGAGTGCCCGATGGTTGTATTCCACCTCATTACCCCCCGTGGCGCCACAGGTCACGATACGACCGCCCTTCCGCACGGCATCCAGGCTCTGATCCCAGGTCCCCCTTGCCACGGTCTCCACCACCACATCCGCGCCCAGTCCATCAGTGAGGCGCTTCGTCTCGGCAGCCCAATCTTGAGTACGGTAGTTGATCACGGCATCCGCCCCCAGGGCTCGCGCACGCTCAAGCTTGGCGTCACTACTGGAGGTCGCGATAACCCGTGCACCCGCCTGTCGGGCAAGCTGGAGGGCAAACGTTGCCACGCCACCACCAATTCCGAGAATGAGAACGGTCTCGCCCACCTGGACGCGTGCGCGTGTAACGAGCATGCGGTAAGCGGTAAGACCGGCCAGAGGCAGCGCCGCCGACTCTTCCCAGCTCAACGGCCTCGGCTTCCGGACAACATTGGCCGCGGGCACACACACGTATTCAGCATATGTTCCCTGCTTAGGCCCACCGAGAATCTGGAACCGATCACACAGACTGTGCTCACCCATGACACAGAATCGGCAATCCCCACAGCTCAGCGTTGGATTGATAATGACTTCGTCTCCGACGCAGGCGGTAGTGACGCCCTCGCCCAGTGCCTCGATCACTCCCGCTCCATCCGATCCCGGAATAAGCGGCAGCGGCTGTGCCTGGCGCCCCATCCGGATCCAGATATCACGATGATTCAAGGCCGCGGCGCGCAGCCGCACAAGCACTTCCCCAGCCGAGGGCGACGGAGACTCAACACTCTCGACAATCAGAACTTCTGGACCGCCGCCAATATGCATACGCACTGCTTGCATCGATGTGTCTCCAGCTTGATGGATTCCAGGTGCCTGTACGAGCCACCTCGGTGGCCCCCGCGATGATACTCATCCACAGCCAGCCCCATCGAGCGGTTACCATGTCACCAATGCAACTTCAACACCCTTTCGATGCCCTGGCCGACCCTCGCCCATCAATTCTCGGGCTGCTTCCTGATGAGTTAAAGGTGGTCGTGGAAGAGCTGGGGCAGCCGGCCTATCGGGCGGCGCAGCTATTCCGCGCGTTGCATAAGCGCGGCGTGCGCACCTGGGATGAGCTTACCGATATTCCGGTTGGCGTGCGCGCGCGTCTGGCCGAGCGATTTGCACTGACTCCTGGAAGCCTGGAGCGGGAGCTGCTCTCGGAAGACGGGACCCGGAAACAGCTCATCCAGCTTCAGGGTGGTCAGCTCATTGAAACCGTGGCAATTCCGGCCACGTCCACGGAAAGTGGGTCCTCAAGGTTGAGCGTCTGCGTGTCCACACAGGCCGGCTGCGCCATGGCCTGCACCTTCTGTGCCACCGGAACCATGGGACTCGCACGAAACCTTTCAGCCGCGGAGATTATTGCCCAGGTGTATGGCTTCCGGGTGGAGGGTAAGCAAGCGCCCACGCATGTGGTGTTTATGGGCATGGGCGAACCGCTGGCCAATTACCAGGCCACGATCACCGCCGTGCGGATCCTCGCCCATCCGGAGGGGATCAATCTCGGTCAGCGCCGGCTGACAATCTCAACGTCCGGCCTGGTGCCCCAGATTCGCAAACTCGCGGGGGAACAACTCGAGGTCACGCTGGCCATCTCGCTCCATGCACCCACGGATGAGCTGCGCAGTCAGCTCATGCCCATCAACCGCCGCTGGCCGCTGCATGACCTCATGGGCGCGGCCGATGAGTACGTGCGGCGGACGCATCGACGCGTGAGTTACGAGTACGTGCTCCTGGCGGGCGTGAACGATGCCCCGGAGCATGCGGAGGCGCTGGCTGAACTGCTCCGCGGCCGATTGGCGCACGTGAACCTGATCCCCTATAACGCCACCGATGCCGAGTTCGCACGGACTCAGCCGATCCACGCGCGCGCGTTCCGTGACCGAATTGCCCGCGCCGGCGCTTCTGTCACCATCCGTGCCAGTCGCGGAACCGATATCACCGCTGCCTGCGGACAGCTGGTGACGACGAGGGGCGAGGGGCGAGTTAAGAGTTAAGAGTTAAGGACGATCATCGAGCACTCAGCACTCAGCACTCTTAACTCTTAACTCTTAACTATTTAGTCAAGTGGTAGGCCACGTCTGCCACCACCACGTTAGGACGGAAGAAGAGCGCCGCCTTTAACCGGAGGGCTGATTGACCGTGCAGTAGCCACTCCCACCAATGGCGAGGGACAAACTCGCCCAGAACCACCAGGATTGTTCGATTTGGGTGTTGCTCCCGCTGTGCGTCGACGTACGCGATCAAGGGGGCGGTGAGCGAGCGGTACGGAGATTCCAGGACCACCAACGGAGTCTCTCCCTCCCACTGCGTCCAGCGTTTCCGCAATGCATCAGCGGTGGAAAGGTCATCCGTCACGAAGAGCGCCGTCACGTCGTCCGAAATCGAATGGGCGAAAGAGAGAGTGCGCAAACTCGCCCGATTAAGATTCGGTACAGGCACGAGAACCACGGGTGGCAACGGCTTCTCAGGTGCGGACTGAGTTAAGTCCTCAATTGCCAGCTCATCGGCCACCGCCACGTAATGGGCATTGATTGATTGGAGCATGAACACCAGGATCGGGATGAGCAAAATCACCATCCAGGCACCCGCTGAAAACTTCTCAGTAGCCACAACTATCGTGACCATGCCCGTGGCAAACGCGCCCACAGCGTTAATGGGCAAGCCAGTGCGCCAGCCGGGCTCGCGCTTGCGCCACCAGCGCATCACCATCCCTGACTGCGAGAGGGTAAACGAAAGAAACACACCCACGGCATAGAGTGGTATCAATGCGTGCGTGTCCGCCTGAAACACGACGACCAGGATCGAGGCAACGATGGCCAGCGAAAGTATGCCGGTCGTAAAGGCTAAACGCTCACCACGAAACTGGAACAGGCTTGGCAGAAACCGATCGCGTGCCAGGAAGTAGCACAGTCGCGGGAAGTCCGAGAACGCCGTATTCGCGGCCAGCACAAGAATCATGACCGTAGCAGCCTGGAACAGATAGTAGACAGGCGTCTCCGTGCCAAACGCCACCCGACCAAGCTGCGAGATCACCGTCTCACTCGTGCTCGGAAGTATGGTGAACTGGACGGCGAGGAAACTGATCCCGAGAAACAGAATCGCCAGTAGGATCGCCATCCAGACCAACGTCGTTCGCGCATTCTTCCATTCAGGCGGCTGAAACGCGGGCACGCCATCGGAAATTGCTTCAAGTCCCGTCAAGGCAGCGTTCCCTGAGGCAAATGCCTTCAGGATCAGGAAAATCGACAGCAGCTCAACGGCCTCGGAATGGACCGGTTCCACAATTGTCGGGGCGGGAACGTCACCGCTAATGGCCCGAGCAACCCCTATCGCAATCATTGCAAAGGCGAGAATCACGAACAAATAGGTGGGCGCTGCAAAGATCGATCCGCTCTCTCGAATTCCACGCAGATTGCCGAGGGTGATGAGCAAGATGAAAAAGACGCCGATCTCCACCGCGAACGGCCGAACGCTGGGCAGGGCGGAGGTCACCGCGGCGGTACCCGCCGAAATCGATACGGCGACCGTGAGAATGTAG
>JBJXFJ010000646.1:0-4457 GCA_046154735.1 Chloroflexota bacterium
CGAACTTTTACCGCCATGTGGATGGTTCCCCTTCAATCGATGTGACCTAGCCGGCCACAACGTCTCCCTCTAACGCATCGATGCGCACACCCTGCGCTCTGGACCACTCGAGCGCGCGCTCAATCTCATCGGCTTCACCGGCTATCTCAAGAATGACCCAGCCGCGATCCCGACTCACGTTGGCGCGTCTAATATTGGTCACCACATGAAATTGCTTACCCATGTTGAAAATCACGGGCTGCTGAACAAGGTCGGGCGGAAACGTGAACTTCACACGCTGCTTCGCCATAGCACGCTCCCCACGAGTAATGAGTATGAGGTCAGAAGCGACAATACTGCGATCGAGTATCTGGAGCACTCGTTGCTAGTGATCGTCGCCTGATCTCCCGTTACGCTACGCTTATCGCCAATTCCTCGCGCTCAGCCATTGCTGATTCAAACGAGTCAAGTGTGGGCTTGATAAAGAGCGGCGCCTTTACCTTGCCCGCAACCGCTTCCTGGGTTTTCAAACCGTTTCCAGTCACGTAAATCACAACGAGCTCGTCAGGATCAATGCCACCGCGTAAAGCGAGCTTCTTGGCGACCCCAACCGAGACACCACCCGCGGTCTCGGCAAAGATGCCTTCAGTACGCGCGAGTAGCTTGATCCCCTCAACGATTTCGTCGTCATCCACCGATAGAGCGCACCCGTCGGACTCCTCAATGACTTTGAGTGAATAGTATCCGTCGGCCGGATTACCGATCGCGAGTGATTTAGCTATTGTGCTCGGCTTCACAGGGATCACGTTAAACGTGTGGGCATCATAGGCGGTGACCACGGGAGAGCAGCCAAGGGCTTGAGCACCCACCATCTTTGGGCCAACACCGTCCACAAGCCCGAGCTTCAGCAGCTCGTTAAAGCCCTTCCAGATCTTGGTAAACATCGAGCCGCTGGCAATTGGCACAACGACCCGATCCGGGATAGCCCAGCCAAGCTGTTCCGCCACCTCATAAGCCAGAGTCTTACTGCCCTCGGAATAGTACGGCCGAACGTTAATGTTCGCGAATGCCCAGTGATATCGATCTGCAAGCTCGCTGCAAAGGCGATTCACATCGTCGTAGTTTCCGTCAACCGCGACGAGTGTCGGCTCGTAAATGGACGCCCCGACGATCTTGCTGGGCTCCAGATCGGCGGGTATGAAAATAATCGCCCGCATTCCAGCTTTGGCCGCATGCGCAGCGACAGCTCCCGCTAAGTTCCCGGTTGACGCGCAAGCCAGTGTCTCATATCCAAGCTCACGGGCCTTGGTGCTCGCAATCGAGACGGGCCGATCTTTAAATGAGAACGTGGGATTGACAGTGTCGTTCTTGATCCAGAGATTGCGCAGTCCCAGGGCTCGCCCGAGGTTCTCGGCCCGTACCAGCGGCGTGAGGCCTGTGGCTGTATCCACAACGTCATCGGTTTCCACCGGCAATAGGGGCTTATACCGCCAGATGGTCAAAGGCCCCCTGGCAATTGACTCGCGACTAATCTGCGATTTGATCACGTCATAGTCATAGGTCACTTCGAGTGGGCCGAAACATAGCTCGCAGACGTGCATGGCCGCGGCAGGGTACATGTGACCGCACTCGCGGCACTGTAATCCCAGAATCCTGCTCATGGCTCCTCCTGACATGAATCAAAAAGCTCCCCATCATTCGGAGTGAAAGGAGCTCACCTCGGGGCGCAATAAAATACCCCTTACGGCCTGTAAGGGGTCTCCGAACGCCAGGAGCGTCATTGTCCCCTCATCTTCCAGATTGCTCTGGCGGAATTGGCACCTGCCTGCCCATCCACACACGATGTAATGTGCTGATGAACGGGGGGTTGCCGGGCTTCATCGGGCCGTCTCCCTCCACCTCTCTTGATAAGGGCAGCTATTCAATTGTTACTGGCAACTCTAGCAGACCGGAGGAAGGTGGGCAAGCGCTGCGGATTGCGCGTCAGGGTCCTTCAAAGTCGAGTTGACGGCGGGACGGCGTAGCACGGCGCCCCGTGCCTGGGACGCGTGAGCCGCTGATCGCAATCATGGGTTCGGGATCTCCAGGCACAGGGCACAAGGCCCCGTGGTACGCCGCGGACTTCTCCGGGTAGAACAACGAAAAGCCCCTGGAGTGCGCGTGGGTGCGACACCGCTTTCGCTTCCGTGATTGCGGCTGGGTGCGTTCCCGGAAGTCAAAGCGGTGTCGCGGCCACCCGCACTCCACAGCGCGCCCGCGCGCCTCGGCTTACGGCCGGGGCACTGGCACGTGATCCAGGGGCGCTTGCACGAAGCCCGCGCCGTCCGCTCCCTCACAGGCGATTCCGTTGCGGTTCCCATCCATGTTCAGCGGATCCGTTGGCTGCGCGCGTAACTGCGCCTGCGCCGCCGCGTGGCTCGGGAACGTCGCGCAGGCCGCTCCCGGCGCGTACCCGCCCACCGGCGTCGGAGACGGCGCAGGGGTGGCGCCCGGCGTGGCCACCGGCGTCCCGCGGGGCGGGACTTCCGGCTCCCCCGGAAATGGGACTCCGCCGGGCCAGGCATTGGCCCCACCGCCGGCCAGCGTGGGCGTCACCGTCCCACAACTATTCACCGCGTCAAAGGCAATCGTACCGGCTCCACTCGGCGTCACCCGCTGGATGGTAAACACCTGACTGGGCCCGGCCGGGCTCAGCGTGTAGGTGAAGTCACCAGTCTGATTGGTCAGCGCCCCAATGCTCACCCGGAGGTTCGTATTGGGGATGGCGCCGCTGGGCGCTCCCTTGAACTGCAGCGCCGTCAGGTTTCCCCCGGGCTGCGTCACCGTCACCTGCAATGTGTTCGTCCCAGCCGGCGCCACCGCCACCTGCGCCGGACCGCAGTCATTGTCCGTAATCGTGAGCAGGTGCGTGGTCGGCCCGGTTAGTGTGGCCCCAAAGGTCGGCGCGCTCAGGCCCAGATTCAGGGTCTCGCTCGGCTCAAAGGTGGTGTCATTGACCAGGTTCACCGTCACTGGGCTGCCCACGGACTGCTCATCCTCCAAGGTCACCGTCCCGCTCACCAGCGTGGCGTCGCCCGGCACGCCGGCCGTGCTCCCGCCCAGCACGGCCACGCTGGCCGTGACCCGGCCGCTATAGCCCCCCTCGCGGACCACCCGCACCGTGGCACTGCCGTCCCCTTCGCCCACGGTGCTGCTTGCCTGCTGAAAGCGGATCGCCCCTGCCGGCAATTGGCGCAGCACCGCCGGGCCGCCATTGATCGTATGACTGTTGGCCACGGCCAGATCCGGGCGCCCGTCCCCGTCCAGATCCCCCACCGCCAGGCTCGTGGTCTCCGTGGCCACCCCCTGGTCAAACGTCGCGGGCGGTTCGAATCGCACCGTCCCTGGTGTGCTGACGTTCCGCAAGCCACTCAACGTCTGGCCGTTGCCCACGCCGCTCCCATAGTTCCCTGTGACCAGATCAATGCGCCCATCGCCGTTGAAGTCAGCGGCCGCGATAGGCCACGTTCCCAGACCGGTCGGCAGGCTCACCGCGGGATCGAAATCAATCACCCCAGCCGTACTCACGTGGCGCAGCACACTCACCGTCTGCCCACTCCCGTTCACTCCGTAGTTCGTGACCGCCAGATCCGGCCGCCCATCCCCGTCCAGATCCGCCACCGTCACCCCGAAGGGGCGGGTGCCCACCGCGAAGCTCTGCGGCGCCGCGAACGCCACCACGCCCGGGGTGGCGGTGTTGCGCCGCACCGTCACCGTGCTCCCGGGGCTCCCATCCGTGCCCGCGCTGGTCACAATCAGATCCGGCTTCCCATCCGCATCCAGATCTGCGGCGGTCACCGTCGCCGGCCCGGCCCCCACGGTGATCGGCACGCGCGCCCCGAAGGCTCCGCTGCCAGTATTCAGGAACACGCTCACCGTCGTGCCGGTCCCCCCGCCGTAGTCCGCCACCAGCAGGTCCAGCCCGGACTGGCCGTCCACATCCGCCAGCGCCACGCTGATCGGATTCGTCCCCGTGGCAGAGGTCACGCTGGGGAGGAAGCTCAGTCCATTGGCGGCCGCGTGGAGCATCACGGACACCGAGCCCGCTGTGTGGTTGACCGCCACGATGTCCGCCCGTCCATCGCCATTCAGGTCCCCCGTGGTCACCGCGTAGGGCCCCCCGCCCGCCACCGTCGTGAGGGGCGTTCCCGGCCCCGTGAACAGCCCGGCCGCGTTGGTCCAGATCCGTACATCGCTGCCTCCGCCGTTGCTCCACTCCGCGGTCAGGAGATCCCGATCTCCATCCTGATCCAGATCCGCCACGGCCACCCCCAGGGGCCGTGCCGACAGGGCGAACCGGTCCACCGGCCCAAAGCTCACCGCCCCCGCCGAGACTCGCGCCACGAACGCGTCGGTCCCAGCCCCCTTGGTCAGGACCGGCCCCACCGTGTCCGGAAACGTCGTCGCGTCCGAATCGGTTTCCCCCGTCACATAAGCCT
>JBJXFJ010000651.1:0-4183 GCA_046154735.1 Chloroflexota bacterium
GGGCGGGCTGCCATTCGTTCCGGCATACCTTCGCGACCTATAAGGCGCAGCGGGGGGTGAGCGCCTTCCAGCTCAGGGACTGGCTGGGGCATGCACGCCTAGACACGACCCAGATCTACGTGCACCTAGCCTGTCAATAGCCGGGTCATGTGAACCAGGCGTAGCCGGGTGGTGTGTACCACCGAGAGTCGCCTTGGTGTGTACCACCGGACGAATACGATCGGTGTCAAGCGCCAAGTAAATGTCCCCGTTTTACGCAACGAAAGTCCCCACCCATTGGCGTATTGCGGGGGCGTGTTAGCGCGGCATGGCGGGACCCCCGTAAACGAGATCGAGGAGAGCCACCGGCTCGTCGCAGTGCGGGCACGGACCACCGGATCCTCCTCGGGAGCTGCTCGGGCACATCACGTACCTGGAGGAGGCGGTGGCGCGCCTCGACACCGAGATTGCCCGCCATCTAGAACCCATGACTGAGGATATCGAGCTGCTGAAGACGATTCCGGGCGTGAGTCAGGTCGCCGCCGCAACCATCGTCGCCGAAATCGGAGTCGACATGACGCGGTTTCCGTCCGCCCGTCACCTGGCCTCGTGGGCGGGGGTGTGTCCCGGGAATCGCCAGAGCGCGGGCAAACCGCTCAGCGGCAAGCCGACCAAGGGCAATGTCTGGTTACGGGCGGTGCTGGGCGAGGTCGCCTGGGCCGCCTCGCACACCCGCGACACGTTGGAGTTACCCCGAGTTGGTGGACACCTGAAATAGGGGGACAATGTCCCCGGGGAGTCCATTATGGAAAAACGGGTACGTCGAAGTTTCACTGACGCGTTCAAGGCGGAAACGGTGGAGCTGGTGCGCAGCTCGGGGAAGACCATCGCCCAGATCAGTCGCGATCTGGGCCTCACAGAAACGGCTGTGCGGCGCTGGGTGGAGCGAGCGGCAATTGACGCCGGTCAACGGCAGGGGCTGACCACGACCGAACGTGAGGAGCTTGGTCGTCTGCGCCGGGAAGTGCGAGTCCTCCAGGAAGAACGGGACATCCTAAAAAAGCCGCGGCCTTCTTCGCCAAGGAGACGACCCGGTGAGCCGGTTCCGGTTCATCGCGGTGGAGCAGGTCACGTATGGGGTCGCGCTCCTGTGTCGGGTGCTCCAGGTCTCGCGCAGTGGTTTCTATGCCTGGCAGCACCGGGGGCCATCGCTCCAAGCACAAGCGAACGAGGCATTGACCACGCGCCTGCGCACCATCCACGTCGCCAGCCGAGGGACCTATGGCGTACCCCGCATGCACGCCGAACTGCACGCCCAGGGCATGCGGATCGGGCGCCAACGCGTGGCGCGTCTGATGCGGCAGGCCCACCTGGAAGGCCGCACGCGGCGGGCCCATCGGGTCACGACCACACCCGACCTCACGGCCACGATCGAGTGGGCCGGCACTTCACGACCCCAACGATCAACACGCTGTGGTTCGCGGACATCACCTATGTGCCCACGGACGAAGGTTGGCTCTACCTGGCCTCACTGCTGGATGCATGTTCCCGGCGGATCGTCGGATGGGCACTGGCCGATCATCTCCGGACCGAGCTGGCGACGGAGGCGTTGACCATGGCGCTGGCTCACCGGAAACCCGATGCTGGGCTGGTCCACCATTCGGACCGGGGATGTCAATACACTGCCCGTGCCTATGGTGAGGTCTTAGAGGCCTCCGGGGCGCTCCGCAGCGTGGGCAGCCCGGGCGTATGCTGGGACAATGCCGTAGCGGAAAGCTTCTTCGCCACTTTGAAGACGGAGCTGATCCACCGACACCGATGGCCGACCCGGCAGGCGGCCACTACGGCCATCTTCGAGTACATCGAGGCCTTCTACAACCGCGCTCGGTTGCACTCAGGGCTCGGCTATCTCAGCCCCCTCGCCTTCGAAAGGAGACTCACTCACACCACCTCGGCCGCATAATCAACCTGTCCACCAAACCGAGGTAGCTCCACGTACCTTCGGGCCCAGTTCGACCGACTGGCGCGGCGGCGCGGACGGAAGAAGGCCGTTGTCGCGGTTGGCCACTCCATCCTGGTGATTGCCTATTACCTCCTGCGCACGCGTCGCCCGTATACCGACCTCGGGGTTGACTACTTCGACACCCAGGACACGGAGCGAATCGTGCGCCACCACGTCCAGCGGTTAGGACAACTTGGCTACACGGTCACGATCAGCCCGAAGGAGGCGGCATAGGGGGATTTTCGTAGGAAAGGAATTAGTGGCGGGGTTTCCTGCTGGCAGATGTAGCAACGAGATTTACCGTCAGGTGACTGCGCAGCAATCTGCTCCAGTCGTTTGGCTGTTCTACTTCTCTTCATTGGCGGGCTGGCCCAGATCGAATTCAAAGAACTGAGCTCGTGCTTTCAGGATGAGGTGCTCCTGTCCAAGGGTCCAGTCTCGAGGTCCAGAACAGCTCTCGTCGCGACAGCCGCAGGTTCTGCGAACGTACTATCGTGACGCGATAGGGCAAGGAGCTGCTCCGCAATCGCATTTAGCGTATGCGTCTGGTTGTCGATAATTCGTCTGTCCCCACATGACCTAGCAAGGGACTGCGTAATAGCAGTACACCGAATCAAAGCGGCTGCAAACTCTCCGACGCCAAACTCTCCGACGTAACGGCGTAGTACGCTCGCCTGGGTGTCCGCGTCAGCTTGCAACCAATCTCCCAGCATCCTCCGAAATATTAGTACATAACCGAATTTCGCCAAGCCAGAGTTAAAGTCGCCGTACCCCCATAGGTTGAAGTCGTCACGATAATAGGGGCTTACATCAATAGCCATAAGTAGAAGATGGCAGAATTTAGCAAATGTTTCTTTGCTCAGGTCATCAGGATCGAACCAGTAGAGCGGACCGCGAATATTCGGCAGGTAAAAGAGATCCAACATCCTGTTATCATGACTAATATCAATATCAAATATGCGCTCTGTAGAAATATGTAGGCATAGCTCACCACCTCTAAGATTACGCTCTACAAGCTCTCGCTCATCTGCGATTAGAAGCCTTTTGTCTGTTACGGTCATAAACCATATGTACGGAAACGCGCCAGAGTAACTTGATTTAGACCCACGGCCAGCAATTGAGCAAATAGCAATTTCATCATCACCTATTTGCGATTGCAGTTCGTTCAGTGTCTTATGAGCGGCGTATTGGCTATCGCCAAGAAAACTTTCCATAATAGCTACCCGTCAGCGTGTTCCGAGTTCCGAGTTCCGAAACGGTTGTTAGCATCAGTATCGGAGCGATGTTGCCATTGCAAATAGACCAATGGCAATGAGTAGTGAGAAGGCGACGATGATGGAAAAACACCCATTGCCCGAACCCCGCAATGATTCGGCCACAATCGCATCAGCACAATCGTTACAAACTTGCGCAGTCTGAGAATGTCCCCAATGAGTGGAGCAGAATCTCTTGGCGCAGCGCTGACAGTGGAGATGGCCTACCAGATGGCAATCGTCGACATGACATTCGAGACACGCTAAACAGTAGTACGCACCCGCGAATCCCTGAATGTGTCGTGCACAATACGCACCACCGCATAGAACGCAGCGCTCTTTGACGGGGCCCGTACAGGCAGGGTTATCACAGGTGGAATCAAAGGGGAGTGAATTCACACGATAGACCATTCCTGGATGAGAGGCGGCCGAGTAGTCAACGAGGATTGCCCGTATAGATGGGCTTATAAGAGCACCAGGCGCCATCAGGGTTCTTTTGATGGCAGCTCCAGAACGGGCCACGGCGACTATGCATCAGCGTCATGGGGAGCTGATGGACTGCGCAGACTGGGGCACGCAAGGGTGATGATTCGGGATCCACTTCAGAAAGCGCCGATTCGGGCGTGCTGGCAGCACGCTGGATCACCTGCTCAACCGTCTCCGATGGGTCTTTGGTCTGGCCGACCATGGCAAAATTGCCGGCCATCTTGGCAATCACCAGGTACGTGGTCTTGCCCATCAGGTCGTCACCTCCACGCTGTGCCAGGGAACGACGCTCATAGGCTTGTTTTCTCCATGGCCTTCTTCCCATCCTGCTTGGCCAGGTGCACGTAGATCTGGGTCGTGTCTAGGCGTGCATGCCCCAGCCAGTCCCTGAGCTGGAAGGCGCTCACCCCCCGCTGCGCCTTATAGGTCGCGAAGGTATGCCGGAACGAATGGCAGCCCGCCC
>JBJXFJ010000653.1:0-7976 GCA_046154735.1 Chloroflexota bacterium
ACCGAGCTCGCGATCGCGCGCAATGAAGCTGGTGAGAAGTCCGGGCAGGTTGTTGGGCGGGGCCTCACTGCTGACAACGGTCAGCTCCGCGTCCCGACCACCCGGCCTCTTTTCAGACGATGGCCACCTTGATGGGGTACTCGGGCTCATCGACTTACCGGTCTGCCCAATTGGGCGTGATCCGTGTGTACCAGCACTCGGAACCCCAGTGCAATACACCTGCCGCATTCGCTTCTATCACGAGGCCTCGATCGGGCAAACTACTCAGCCACCGGGAAAGGCGAGCTATCTCACGAGCCTTGTGCGCAGCAAGGGCATCGCACAAGGAGAGCGTGCAAAACCAGGGGAGGCTACCCGGCCTTGGAGCGAGCTCCGTTGAGGGATCGCAGCTAGGGTACCAGCGCCGGAAGGTCTCGCACAGGTCATCCTTGAGCACCTGGGTGCGCACTTTGAGTAGTTGATGAGCCCCCACCGGTGGCCAACGCATCTGCTGCTTTGTCACCATCCGCTTGCGGATGACCTGGTTGACGGTTGATTCGACCACAGCCTCCCCTGGTTTTGCACGCTCTCCCGACTGGCGGCTAAGGGCGTTTCAGTGGCCATCCCACGCCCGTGGCCACACTTTTCAGAGTCGCTTCGTTCTTAGCGTACGATTTTTCGTTTCGCGAAGCGACCCCTAGTTGGATTACCTTGAAAAGTAGGCGATGGGAGGAACGACTCCCATCGGGGTGTCCGGAGCGGCGATGCCGTGGAGCGTTCTCCGCGCCGGGCTGGGTCGGTGGGTGGTTCACGCCGCTCGGGCCGCCTGCATCTACCCATATTTGCTCAGATTGTGGGCGATCACTCCCCAGCCCACCCAGGTCCGAACCCGTTCCAGCCTCCGCAGCCGACTGCGTCGCCACCCATACTTCCGCTTTAACAGGCTGATCCGCCCTTCACCACCGGCTCGGAAGCGTTGCCGTCAAGCGCCATCCTGCAACTGTTCTTACCTGGACTTTGTCCATTTGAAGATTGGTCACGCAGCGTAGGCCAACGTCTTGGTGAGTTGATCAAGCAGGCCGCGGGGAATTGTGATCAGGTCGCCCTCGTCCGGGGACCTGCTGAAAAGTCGCGCTGGCCAGAGTTGCCGTCGGACATGGGCCAGGGTGTCGGTCAAGGTCGGGACGACCTTCGGGTACCAGGCCACTTGCCGCACGGCGGGAACGTCGCCGTCCCCGAAGGACTCCCGGGCCACTAGCGCTAGCAGCAGGCGTCGACTGAGCGCCACGCGGGGACCAACGTGCCCGGTTGAGCACGCGATGGTAGTTCGCAACATGCGGGTCGTGGCCGAGCCCGACGACGCGGAGCGCCGCGGCCACCGTGCGTTGCCCCGAGGTCAGGAGCGCGCCTACCACGAGGGGGCAGGCCGAGCGCCAGGTCGGTGCCGTGAATTCCGCCTCAAACCGCCGCAACACGCGGACAATGGGCCGTGGCAGGGCGTCCATCACCTCACCCTTTCTTGGCTGTTGGGTCTGAGGTCAGACGACCCTGCCATCTCCATTCGTCTACCAAATGGACAAAGTCCAGCTTAGCTGTGCACGGCCTGCCGCCATGATCACGAAGATCTGTCATCCTAGTCGTGAGTCGGAGACGACGGCCAATACCGGCACGCAAGTTTCTGATGGGTATGCGTGACGCTCCAGGCCATACCGCCTCGAGCTGTGTGTGCCTGCATCCGATGCCAAGCGACAGAGTGAGCAAATTGGTCCAGAATGCGTGGTCGTGAAATCCAACGGGAAATAAGACGCTCTGCGTAAGATCGGCTGGGTTATCGGGAAACCTCCCGCGGTCGTAAGGATCAGTGAGTGCAAAATGCGCCCCGACTCTGTCACGCCAGAGTTTGACCTCCGGCATGACCTGCTCAACGTACGCGCCCGCCTTATTCTTGTCCTGCCCGATCGCTAGCCACCTCACAAGAGGCACGAGGTTGCAGGCGGACACGGCGTACCAATGAAAGCTGCAAGCCACCAATCCCATCGGTAGGCCTTCGATGTCTGGAGCGTTGCCAATGAGCATGACTTCCTCCTGGCTATGGGAGTGTTGTCGGTCCCGCGGCCCCAGGGGCAACTTCGCCGGTATCCGGGTGCAGCATCAGCGACGACGCGTCAACAAACTCCAGGTTACTGCCAATTATTCGGCGGAGCTGCTGGAGACTATCGTCATTCCAGCGTGGATCGGGCGCGCCGCTGAGAAACCAGTTGGAGCCGTTGTCGGCAAGGAACATGCCATACCGCTGAAGGGCCCGAAGGATCACCTGGACCTCGGCCGGATGGCTGGTGATATCCACCTCGGCCTTGAGGCGCACCCGCGCACCCATGGGAGGCAGGTTCTCATTGGTGCTGGCCGATGCATAATGGCGCGCCGGCCAGAGATACGCCTTCTGGCTCCGCTCCACCGTAAACCGTAGGGCGTGGGCGATCTCCCCCGCTTCCACTTCCTCAAAGCGGACAAGGCCCGGCAGGATCGGCAAGCCCGCCGCATCCGTGGAGGTCCAGCCCTGGGGCCGTAGATCGTTCGAGCGAAGGTCGAAGATCGCACCTGAGCCAGCCGTCCAGGCGGTAGGGGTCTCCTGATTGGCATCAAACAGCTCCATGAGCAGACAATTGTCGCGGTCGACAACGAGCACGTGCCGATCGTCGTCGCCCTCCGTAGGGGCGTCCGCCGGGATGCGGTACGGCCCGGGGTCGCTCTCGTCCTCGTAATCGAAGCTGACGCTCACCTCCGGTTGACTGCCGGGTGCCGTGACGTAGGGGATTCCAATGGGCACACCCTCCCACAGTCCGCTCGCAAAGTCCGCCTTGAGCCCGGTCGATGCGCCGATACTGGCCACCCAGGCCGAGGAGCGCGCGTGGACCGGTAAATGATCGATCCGCGTGTTCCAGACGTTGTTCGCCGGAAAGATTGGACAGCCGCCAATGGTCGGTGTCCCGCTCGGCCGCGCATCAATCAGGGCCGGCGCGCTCATGGTTACGAAGGCGCCGGCACACAGCAGCGCGGTGAGCCGCGCACCCAGACTTGCATGCCTCGTCATAGACTCCCTCACATTGAGTTGTGGGTATGCGGCTCACCGCGGCGGAAGGTCGCGTTGACCGCCTTCGAACTCCTCCAGCGCGCAGACACGGGACTGGAGGAGCGCTCTACTTCACTGTCACGTCGTTGAGCACCATGTCATTGTCCGTTTTCTCCTCATCAAGTGATCGATCATGATTGGCAGACCCAACGACCTTTGCGGGGCCGTCGTGATTGCCCGGAATTGCGCTTGGAAATTGGCGCCCCGGTCGATCATCGGATCATCAAAGCCGTCGAGTGAGCCCGTGGAGACAAAGCCGAACTCACCGAGATCACAGTCGAAGCCATCTGGCACAAGGATCATAGATTCTGAGTCGAGCCGTAGCCGACGGCCCTTACGATGCCGCCGCTCACATCCATTTCGTAGTCCGGTTGGTCGCAGGGCTGCCCGAAAATCGCCTTGACGATTTCCGCCCGGCTCGCGATCCGACCCTCGATGAACGCGAGGTCGCTATCACCCGAGCTATTGGCGCGCGGGCCAGCGAGACCCGCAGACCGACGATGCAGTTACCCGTGAGTGCTTAGGTCGCCTGTACGGCTAGAGTCAGGCGTTTGTCGTCAGGGTGCGAGTCGCCTCGGCCGCGCGTGACGTTGATCGCCACGTGCACGTAGCCGAAGCCTCGTCCTGTGACCCTGGTGAGGACGCCTGGATTAAAGCTCTGCCCCTCCTTGAGGCTGCCACCCGTGCACAGCAGGCTGGCGTTGGCTCCACCGCTCGCCGGCATGCGAGCACAGGAGAATCCTTGACTTGCCCATCCTTGCTGAAGGATTGGGATCTGGTCCGCGAGTGTCACGACGCCGGATGTCTGGATCTCAACCACTACCGTACCGGTGGCGTCCACGCCATCGTTCTCGAGCATCAGTATGTAAACCGGGTTACGCTGGTTTACTACATCCCAGTCCAGATCCTCCTTCCCACGGATCTCCCGAACCACCAGATCGGGTGCCGCCGCGGGCAACCCCGGCGTAGAGACACATCGCCGAGCGCTCTCCTCGGAGAAGACACCTTTGGACTGGGTGGCGCCGACAAACGCATCCGGGGCGACGCAGTACTTCGTATTCGGGTCCAGTTGCCTTACGGAATATTCTCCCGAGGTTGGCACGAAGCCCCCGTCCATGCCTATCAGGGGTATCGCTATGGTGGGTACGTCAGTCGCACCTGGGCCATAGATCCGAATGGTGAGACGAAGGACGGCCTCGCCAACATCATCCCACTTGACCTGAAGCTCTGTGGACGACTCGACTTCGACGGAGACCAGAGTAGGCGCGTCGGGCTCATCGGCGGCGGTCGCGCCGTGCGCACCAGCGGCCAGCAGCATGCCCACGCACAAGAGCAAGCTGAAGAGCCTTCGCTGAATCACGATCCCGCGAGGCTGGACATCCGATCTTATACTGTTGATCCTCATGCTTTTCTGATGTTCTGCTGCTGCTGGCAACTATTCTAGAGCCCATTTGGTTGCTCCACCCTCGCGGAACTACAGGCCCCTTCGGTGTCTGAGGGGACCTCGAGCGCAATCATTTGATCAGGGCTTCGGCGCAAGCTCGAAGGTCAAGCTGAGCCCGCCTACATACGAGATGCACATCGCCTGGCCCTTCACATCGGTGGACTCATCGGCGCCGCGCATCACAAACGTCCCCTGTTGCTTGCCGTCGTTGAGCCAGGCCTGGATCTGCGGTGTCACGTCCCAGGTGCCGGAATCGCCCGTGGTCGCGGGGGTGCGGCCGGCCGTTTGAGCGGGCGCGGTCTGGATCAGCTTGTCCGGTGTGCCATCCCAGGGCGTGGTGGGAACACCGAGTGCCGTGTTGCAGGTCTCGAGGATTCCGTACGCGGAGTCCCCGGCCGCGGAGCGATGGACCGTGGAGTACTCCCCATAGCTCAGAGTTGCTTTGCTCACGATCTCGTTTGGACCGGGCAATTCCCCGGCGAAGTTGAATACGGCCGCCGCCTGGTACACGAACTTCGAGGTCAGCGTATCGTTGTTCTCAAAGCCCACCACGAAGATGGTGGGATCATCCCGAATCTCCGCACCGACAAAGCCATTGCAATTGGTTCCGGGCGTGGACAGCTGTGGACCGCCGCAGCGGATGGTGTAGACGGTGCGACCGGGCTCCGGGGCCACGTCGGCGGACGCGCTGGGAATGGCGAACGAGGCCGCGCCGCTGAGCAACGCGACGCTCAACGCGAGTGCCGCATGTCTTCGAGAGATCAAGGTCATGGATGTGGGCCTTTTCCTACTGGACTTGATGATGCGTGGCGCTCGTGAGGCGCGTTCGAGCGTGTGAGTCAGGGCTGGAGGCATCGCGATCGCTCAAGCCGGTGTTGGTCGGCGCGCCTCGAGCCTGGTTCGCCTGAGTACCATGCTACTGGAATTCGGCGCGCCAGCCATCAGGGATTCCCCTCATTTCCTGCACGAGGGGTCGCTCTCCTTCGGCACGGCGCCATCGAGGAGTCGCGGGCTCGGTATGAACGCGGCCGGTTCGGCTCCTGTCAGGACGGACCCCTCAGCCCCGGAGGGGCTGAGGGGTCGCCACCAGACGACAGGGTGACCCAGGCGGCGAGCTGGGCCCGGGTGCGGAGACCGAGTTTGCCAAACACGCGGGACACGTGCGTTTCGACTGTTTTGACGGTCACCACTTGGACTGCCGCGATCTCACGATTGGTCATCCCCTGGGCAACGAGCAGGGCTGTCTCCGTCTCTCGGTGCGTGAGACGAGCCCAGCTACTGCCGGGCTCGGGCGGAACCTGATCATCGTCCCGGAGCGCGTAGTTGACCGCGCGCTCCACGGTCATGGACTGCCCGGCGGACCAGCGGCGCTGGAAGTCCTCGCTGCCGAGCTCAGCACGACAGGCTTCGGCGGCGGCCTCGGGACCCATCTGCCAGTAGGGAATTGAACTGGTGCTGATACGATCGAACAGCATGGCCGAGGCGCCCAGCAGGGCAGCGGCGCGCGCGTACTGCTCCCGCGCGGCTGCCACACAGGCGAGCTCCTCGATGCCGACAGCGAACCCTCGCAGGTCCTGGAACGGCATGAATCGCTCGAGCGACTCGCGCAGGCGGCGCTCTGCCTCAACCAGGTCGCCTCGTTGATAGGCCACGATGCCCAGACTCCGCGCGATAAACGCGCGCAGGCGGACATGACGCATGCCTTCCTCAGCAACCCGTAGCATTGTTTCGCCCTGGTCAAATTCGTTGGCAATGAGCAACGCGTCTCCCAGGAACCACTGAAAGTAGGCGGGGGACAGTCCAAAGCTCTGAAAGGGCGTGTGCGTCAGCGCATCCCGCGTCAGGGTGATCCCAAGCGGATCTTTTTGGTACAGCATCCACTGAATGTGAATAGCACGAGACCAGAAAAGCGCCCACGGATCGTCAATCTCATGGGCGAAGCGCAGCACCGCCTCAAATAGCGGCACCGCATCGTCAACTCTTCCTTGCGAACCGAGACCATGGCAAAGCAATGTCTGGCAGAGGTGCCAGCCGCGGGAATGCTGCCCTTCAGGCAAGAGGGCGAGGAGCGCGGTGAATCGCCGAATCATCTCTGGCACGCAGCCTCGCGAATCGGTGTACTGCCAGAAGCCGTACGACGCGTAAGCGGCGCGCTCGGCGGTGGCCGGCACCGTCAAGCAGAAATCTATGGCAGCGCGGACGTTGTCCAGCTCCTGGTCCATCCGTCGGAGCCAGCCAAGCTCATCCTCGAGGGTCTCGTCTTCCGCGTGCTCCAGCAGCGTGAGATACCAATCCTGATGACGCAACCGCAGCCTCCGGTCCTCACGTGCAGCCTGGAGCTGCTCCAGCCCATAGGCCCGGACGGTTTCGAGCAGGCGATAGCGCGGCTGATCGCGCCAGTGGTCCAGCACCACCAGGGACCGCTCCACGAGCGCGCCCATCGCCTGGAGCGCTTGCTCGGGCGTCAGCCGGTCGTCTGAGCACACGAATGCCGCGGCCTCGGGCGTCCACCCACCGGAAAAGACGCTCAGGCGCCGCAGGACGGCCTGCTGGGTATCGTCCAGTTGGGCGGTGCTCCACTCCATCATGGCCCGGAGCGTCTGGTGACGGGGCGGCGCAGTGCGGTCGCCGGTGCTCAGAAGCCGAAAGCGCTGATCCAGGCCGGCGGCGATATCCGCGAGCGACATGCTGCGGATCCTGGCCGAAGCGAGCTCCACGGCAAGTGGTACGCCATTGAGCTGACGGCAGATCTCAGCGACTGAGAGCACCGCGTCATCGCTCAGCTCGAAGTCCGGCTGTACGGCACGCGCGCGCTCCGCGAACAGCCGCGCCGATTCTGAATTCCGTATCCGGCGGGGATCTCGCTCATCCGGTCCTGGAACGGTCAGTGGGGCAAGGGGGAGAAGCGCTTCACCGCTGATCCGCAGCGGCTCCTGACTGGTTGCGAGGATACGCACCCGCGGGCAGGCCCGCGCGATTCGACCAGCCAGAAGCGCGCACGCTTCAATGAGATGCTCGCAGTTGTCGAGGATGACCAGCGCTTCGGAATCCCGCAGTGTGTGACAGAGCGCATCGACCAACGGCTGCAGCGGGCCCTCCGGGATGTGCAACGTGGCAGCCAGCGCCTGGGGCACAAGCTCCGGATCACTCAGGCCGGCAAGCTCGACAATCCATGTGCCATCGGGATGCATCCTCAGTGTCCGGTAGGCCAGCTCCACGGCGAGCCGCGACTTGCCAACACCACCCGGTCCCACGAGGGTGACGATGTGATGATCCGAAAGCATCTGTTGAAGGTGACCGAGCTCGCGATCGCGCGCAATGAAGCTGGTGAGAAGTCCGGGCAGGTTGTTGGGCGGGGCCTCACTGCTGACAACGGTCAGCTCCGCGTCCCGACCACCCGGCCTCTTTTCAGACGATGGCCAC
>JBJXFJ010000003.1:0-6108 GCA_046154735.1 Chloroflexota bacterium
CGGGGCCACGGAAAGCGCCGCGGCGGCCACGCGTTGAATGACCGTGAATGAACCCGAGCCTTGATCCGGTACCGCGGTCAGTACTTGAATGCGCCCGTCGGGTAGCACGCTGAGATCCAGGCCGGTGCGTCCACCTGAAACGTGGCGGTAGCCCACGGAAAATCCCAATCCGTGCCCCACTGGCAGATGACTTCGCCGCTCGCGTGTCTCACGATCAAGCCCCTCCAGGATCTCACCGGCCTTCACTTCACGAAAGACCTCATTGATGAGACTCGTGTCACCCGGCCGAAGCGCGTTGAGCCGCCGAAATTCAAGTGGTTCCATGCCCAGATCTCGTGCAATGATGTCAACCTGGGACTCGCCCCCGAAAATGGCCTGCAACTCGCCGGGCGCGCGCATATGCCCACAAGGCACCTGGTTTGTGTAAACAATGGTCTGCTCCATTGTCACATTCGGGATGTTGTAAGCACACAAGGTGGAAAACGAGGCGCTCAGGGTGAGTCCGGCCTGGGGCTTCCCTGCCGCGTAGGCCCCACCATCAAAGATGAGCTGCCCGTGGTGAGCCACGATGCGACCGTCGTTCATCACCCCCGTTCGCAAGCGCACGATGGCCGGATGGCGAGGATTTCCAGCCTGGAGCTCATCCGTGTAGCTCATCACCGATTTGATCGGTCGTCCCGTTGCTTTGGCCAGAAAATAACAGACGAATTCGTCGATGTTCAGGCCCTTCCCACCGAAGTCTCCGCCAATATAGGCGTTGTCCACCTCAATTTGCTCCACGGGCAACCCCGTGACGGTGGAGAGCTGGGAGCGCAATGAAAATGGCGACTTGCTGGTTGAGATGACATGAAGCACTTCACCCTCGAACCAGACCTGGACCGCATGTGGCTCGATGTATCCCTGGTGCTGACGCGGTGTCGTGAAAACATGCTCATAGACGCGATCAGCCGATGCCAGAGCGTGATCGATGTCAGGATCACCCTTTGTGGATCTGCCGTAGCCCTGCATATTGGCGTGCGGAAGCGCTTGCAGCGTCCCGGCGGTAAACGGATACACGCTTCGGTCAGGATGGATCACCGGCGCATCAGCGCCAAGCGCATCTCGCGCATCGAGCAGCGCGGGCAGTTCTTCATACTCAATCGCCACGAGAGCGGCAGCCTGCTCCGCGGCCTCATGCGTTTCCGCCGCGATCGCAATGACCCGATCACCAATGAACCGAACGCGGTCCCAGGCCAACACCGGCCAGTCGAACAAGGCACGGCCGAACGTGGCGCGGCCGATGTCATCACCGGTGAGCACAGCGTGGACCCCCGGAACAGAACGCGCCCGCGACACATCAATCGAGACAATCCGAGCGTGTGCCAGTGGACTGGCGATGTAGTGCGCGACCAGCGTGCCCGGCAAGCGATGATCCGATGTATAGCGCGCCCTGCCCATCACCTTGAGACCCGCTTCAACCCGGCGCTCCGGCCTTGCCAGGAGCGCAACAACATCGGGCGTAAGAGCGCCAGTATCGTGACTGTCCAACCGTGTATGCTCCTTTGGTCCGCGTCTCGTCCGTCGCCTACCAAATCCCCATGAACCCAATTGACCGCAATCAAAGACACCCGAATATGCGTGCCAGCGGGATCTGATCCAGAACCATCGCAACACAGTGTAGTGCGGAGAAGAAAGGACGTCAACGAATCGAATTGCGTTGGGGTACAACCGGAGTCTTGCGCATCCAGCGTGTGGAGTGCGGCGTGTAATCTCAAGCTCTGGGGCCCACCCAGTCACGTGGGACATGCTCAGATCCTAGGGAGAGGCTGGTCACAGCCTCTGTTTACATGGCTCGGAACTGCGACCTGTGGGTGCCAAGCGCCCTCGCCGACGCTACAATCGGCGTGCAGGAGTATTCAGATGTGTCACACCACTGTTCCAGATGGCGCAATTCGCCCCACCGTGAGCGTCCGTGAGACGCTCGTCCCCACGCGTGACGGGCGAGTTCTGCCGGCAACGCTTGCGCTTCCGAATGGTGCCCCCAGGGGCGGAGTGCTTATCGTGAGTGACGCCCTGGGACGCAGTGGGTTCTACGAGCACCTTGCCACATTGCTTGCTAACGAGGGTTTTCTCGCGCTCGTACCGGACTACTTTTTCCGCGTCTCACCACTAAAAGACGACGCACCAGAAACACGTCGGGCGCGTCGGCGTAACGAGCTTGACGAGACCCAGGTACTGCGGGATCGGAGCGATGGACTTACGTGGCTTGCAATGCAGCCAGATCTGGCTGGACGAGCCTGCGCGACCCTCGGGTTCTGTATGGGTGGTACCCTCGCCTTTGATCTCGCTGTAGAGTGGCCGGATCTCAGAGCGGCGGTCAGCTTCTACGGCTATGCAACTGGAGAGCCCGGCAAGGCGCTGGTGCCGCCACCCCGCCCACTCGATATATGCGAGCTAGTGCGCGCGTCGGTGCTCTGCCATTGGGGTGACCAAGACCCGGGCTACCAGGCTAACGATGTTGCAGAGCTTGAGCGACGTATGTCCGCGTCAAATGTGGAACATACGGTCCGCATCCACCCGGGGCTGGGCCATGGCTTCATCCGTGAGAGCCTTGAAACGGCGGAATCACCAGCTCACACTACAGCCCGGGCGGCGTGGACTGAAACCGTTGAGTTTCTGCACGCGAAATTGCACCAGTAATCTCGAGCTGCACAGCACGATACTCCGACTTCATCAGTGAAAGTCCTTGCCACCGTCGACAACGATCATTTGACCCGTCAGGAACGCGCTCTCGTCGGACGCCAGAAATATGACGGTGCCCAGCAAGTCCTCCGGCTGCTCCCAGCGTTTGATGCTCCGCATGGGAACGTTTCGATCAAAGAATGCCGCGTCGTGCGCAGCAAGCAGCGTATCGCTCGCCGTTCCGCCTGGTGCCAGCGTGTTCACCCGCACGCCCAGATCACCGACCTGCCGAGCAAACGCGCGCGTCACGCCCATCACTCCCGCCTTTGAGGCCGTGTAATGGATCGAACCGCGCCCGCCATTAATAATCGTGCTCGAGGAGACATTAATGATGCTTCCTCCGCCGTTAGCCGCCATCACGGGAATCACCGCCTGGCAGCAGAGAAACACTCCTCGGAGATTCACCGCCATCACCTGGTCCCACTCGTCCGGGGTAATCTCCTGCCAGGGCCGGTTCGGAAGGTCCGCAAAGAGAGCGGCATTGTTGACCAGTACATCGACACGACCAAGCTGATCAACGGTGCGCTCCACCAGGGCCTGAACGCTCTCGATCCGCGAGACGTCCGTCGCGAACGCCCGTGCGTCTCCGTCACTTGCCCGGATCTCCTCAGCCGTTTTTACCCCTGCCTCAGCATCAATCTCGGCAATAACGACGTGTGCCCCTTCGGCGGCCAGGCCGCGGGCGTAGACCCTTCCCAGGCCCTTTCCGCCACCGGTCACAATAATCACCTTTTCCGCTAACCGCATACGTTCCCCCTACTCACGAACCCTGGCCTACCGTACCTGAGGCAAATCAACCTCAACGGTCGCTGAGCTTACTACCAGGAGCCCCAGCAGGCGAATGGGCCGGCCGAAGCTGTGCTCCCGCGCTTTTGCATGCAGTACTGCATCGTAGAGCGCGGGATGAACCAGCAGGTATTCAGGCCGCTCATTGCGGTCCCAGGCCTCCACCATCAAGGCCCGGGCACGGTCTAGCAGAGCGGCAAGCGAGGGTGGACCAAGCTCACCAGAGACAGGCACCGCGGCTACCGCGAGCCTGCTTCAGTTGGCTCACCCGCGAATGCGCCAACTGGATACCAGGAGTCACTGATGGGAATAATCTTCTCCTGGGCACGGAGCTTGTCATACGGTATGGGCCCCTGAAGCGCCGGTGGAGCCGATCCGTGCTCTGAAAACCGCCGTGCGGCATCCAGCATGATTCGACGAAACCGGATGACCGCCACATCGCTCACACCCAGATGCTCTCGCGTGCGGTCATAAATTCGACCCATTGTTTCTTGCACAGCCATGTCCTGAACGTTCACGCCCGCGATGCCCGAGAAACTCTTCCCGCTTTTCATCATCTCACGATCCTGAAGGAAATTGTTCTCCACTGAGCGAATCTTTCGGAAATTCTCGTCCAGGTCAATTCCCACCCTGGCACCAGAACGGTAGGCCAGATTCGCGTGATTCACGGGTCCCGTGAAACAGTACTGAAAGAAGTAGAAGAACGATGATTCATCGTCAATCGGCACAAACGCCTGCATTGCGCCATAGCCGTCTGGCGTGGGGAAGAGGCCGTAGAAAGGCGCGGCGAAGAGGCTCACTCGGATGTACTTGTTCTTATCGGCATCACGGAGCGGCTTGCGGATGGCCGCGTAGCGGAAGCCGTAAGCCGTATCCTGAGTCTCCATCCTTGGACGACCGTCATTTGAGGGTCGGTCAAGCGTTCGCGTCAGGTCGGAGGTGTGAAAGATCGACGTTCCACCCAACGAGGCCGCCTGTGCAGATGGAACGATGTCGCTTGAGTGCAGGAAATTGGAATGGGCAGAATCAATGACGCCCTCCAGCCCTTGCGCCCAGTTGCACTCCAGACGCATCTTGATGATCGAAACATTCTCTGGCGGCAAGTGCGACCAGGCAAAGTCCGGAACTTGCGGCTCCGTTCCGGGCGGCCCAAGATACACCCAGACGATCCCGCCCAGCTCCCGTACCGGGTATGCCAGGTGCCGGATGCGGTCCTTGAAATCGCTCTCTTCGGGCTCGCACGGGGTTTCCAGAATGGCGCCATCCGCGGCAATGCGCCAGCCGTGATAGAGACATTGCAACGCGTGATTCTCATTGCGGGCGAGCACCAGTGACGCCCCGCGATGAGGGCAAAGCTCATCCATGACACCCACACGTCCATCCGTGTCACGAAACGCGACGAGATTCTCGCCCAACAGCCGCACGCGCTTCGGCGTGCCATCCGGCTCACCGATCTCACTGGACATGATGGACGGCAGCCAATAGCGCCGCATCATGTCGCCCATAGGAGCTCCTGGACCAACGCGTGCTAAGAGCTCATTTTCTTCGTGAGTTAGCATCTCTGCCCCCTGGTGCTTCTTGAAGCAATCATGCCTCAGTCAAATCCCGAGCATGAGGCGATGGAGAAATCCTACCCGCCATCACGAGTGGAAACAAATGCATCGGGGCGATAGACGCGACAGAGGGAATCGGGTGCGACATCATTCGGTTCGCTGGACGCCGACCGGGAGATCGCGACGGGCGACCGGCCAGTCGCCCCGACGGATGTCTGGATCCCCAAGAGCGGTCGCTGGTTGGGTTCACGCGGGGGCAGACGGCTGGGGAGAGTGCGGCTGCCGCAGGGGCGACTGACGGTCGCCATTCGTACCACCAAATTCCATTTTCATCACGATTTCGCACCCAAAATCGTTCCGATTTGGCGAATTTGGGTGCGAAAAGAGACACTGAACAGCGCGAAGTCGAGAAATCGCTGCCAAATGGCTCCGACCGGCATCGGCCAGTCCCAAATCGTGATGAATTTGGACGCGAAATCGTGATGACAATGGAATTTGGTGGTACCAATGCTGGCCGGTCGACCGTCGCGACATCCCAGCCTGCGATGAATGGACCTACCGATTTCGCGGCCGGTTCCCTCGTGCTGGGTGGGAGCGCGGGCGACCGGCCAGTCGCACCTACGACATCCGCAATCTCAACAGCCGCCTGCGCCTGCGCACCCAGCCAACGACCGCTCTGGAAGAGTCGGACATCCGTATGGCCGACCGGCCGGTCGGCCGTCGCGATACTCCAGCCGGCGATGAATGCACCCACTGATTTCGCGGCTGTCGGTTGACCGCGGCCTCAGAGCGGTGCATAGTAGCTTCTGAGACCTTCTTGTATGGGCGATTTCCACCGACGCGAATTTCTGCGCGGCAGTTTGGCCATAGCCGGTGTCGGCCTGATGGCCAGTTGCGGTATCCCCTTCGGCCCGGCGGCATCACCCGCGCGGCTTCGCCAGATCGGATTTTTGGCGGCCGGCAGCCCGGAATCGGCGATTCTTAATTTGGCCGCCTTCCGTCAGGGCCTGAGTGAGCTTGGCTATGTCGAAGGACGGGATATCGTCAT
>JBJXFJ010000093.1:0-4208 GCA_046154735.1 Chloroflexota bacterium
CCCGAGCAGTTGACTGGCGGGTACGGAGACCCGCCGCCACCGGTTCGAATGACACCCCGCGAGATTCCATGACTTTGAAAGGACCCTGCGGGGCAGGGTCCTTTCGTTAATCTACTCGAAGTAGTCTGCAACGTAGCCACGGGGCCTTGTGCCTGGAGATCCTGGATCCGTGATCTGCGGCTCGCGAGTCCCAGGCAGAGGACACGAGTTCCCGTGGCTACCTTGTCCCGCTGGTAACTCGACGTTGAGCTGCCCTCGCACCGCCTTGTGCATTAGTTGACCGATTCGCGGATGGGCGCTACCATCGAGACGGTCGCCTGAAGATGCAGCAGGGCGGCCGTTTAGGAATGCCAAGTCCGTATGACTCAATACTTGCTCCGACGACTCGTCATGATCGTGCCCACATTTCTGGTGGTGTCGATGCTGGTCTTTGCCATGCTTCGCCTCATTCCGGGAGACGTGATTGACATCATGTCTCAGGGCGACCCGAACCGCGCCACCGCGGACGCGCTGCGGACGGAGCTCGGATTAGATACTCCGGCTCCATACCAGTACATGGTCTGGCTTACGGGCGTGCTCCAGGGGGACCTGGGTAAATCAATCTGGACAAAGAAGCCGGTGGTGGATGAGCTACTCTGGCGGATCCCGGTCACCCTGGAGATGGGCTTTCTGGCGCTCTTCATGGGCCTGCTCATCGCAACCCCGATTGCCGTGGTGAGCGCAACGAAGCAGGATCATGCCGCGGATTACGCTTTGCGCACGGGCGCTATTGGCGCGGTGGCCGTACCTTCTTTCTGGATCGCTACGCTGGTGATCACGCTTCCCTCCATCTGGTTTGGCTGGACTCCGCCGCTCAAGTATGTGCCCATTGACGAGGACACGTTGGAGCACTTTGGCGGCTTGCTCGTGCCCGCGTTCATCTTGAGCTTAGCCCTCATGGGGCGCATTGTCCGCTTGCTCCGGGCCATGCTTCTGGAAGTGCTGCACGAGGATTACGTGCGCACAGCCTGGGCCAAGGGCCTGCGTGAATCCGTGGTCCTCCACCGTCATGCGATTCGAAATGCGCTGATTCCCGTCATCACGGTGATTGGCTTGGAGATTCCGCTGCTCCTGGGAGGTACGGTGGTGATTGAGGAAATCTTCAATCTTCCGGGCATGGGGCGATTTCTCCTCCAATCGCTCCAGAAGCGAGATTACGTTCCGGCGCAATCCATCATCCTGATCTTTGCGAGTGTCACCATGCTCATTAACCTGGTGACAGATGCGCTCTATAGCGTCATCGATCCGCGCATTCGGTATAGCTGAGTCCCATGTCTGTCAGCATCGCTCAACCGCTTGCCGTGACCACTCGACGTGTCCGCGAACCTCGTGCCTGGCCGGTGGCACTGGTGGTGCAGCTTGCCACGCGCAAACCGCTGGGGTTTTTCGGATTCATCGTTGTGTTCACGAGCTTTCTTCTGGCCGTCTTTGCTGACGTCATCGCGCCCTATGGATTCGACGCGCCGGATTATGGCGCAACGCTGCAGGGGCCCACGGCCGCCCACATCATGGGCACCGACTTCCTAGGGCGTGACCTGTTCAGCCGGCTGGTCCACGGCGCACGGGTTTCGGTATTCGTCATCGTGGGCGCGGTGGGCATGGGCACGGTCATCTCCAGCGTGCTGGGCGTGTGCTCAGGCTATTTCGGTGGACGGATCGATGCCGTGATCCAGCGCTTTGTGGACGCCTGGATGAGTATCCCGCCAGTGCTGTTCTTTCTGTTCATCATGGCCATCATTGGGCCCAGCGTGCAGAACATGATCTTTGTGCTGGGTCTGCTGGCAATACGCGAAAGCCGGGTGGTGCGCAGCTCTGTGCTGAGCGTCCGTGAGCACACCTATGTGGAAGCGGCTCGGGCGGTGGGCGCCGGCCATCTGCGTATGCTCACGCGGCACGTGCTGCCCAATGTGATGGTGCCAATCATCATTCTCACCACGCTCCGAGCCGGTGCGGTGGTGCTTCTGGAAGCGACGCTGAGCTTCCTTGGTTATGGTATTCCACCACCGTTTCCGGCCTGGGGCCGCATGCTGAGCGCGGAATCTCGAACCTATATGCTGGACGCGCCGTGGCTGGCAATCTGGCCCGGGGTGTTCCTGAGTCTCACGGTGTTCGGTTGGAACGTGCTTGGAGACGCGTTACGTGACCTGCTTGATCCGCGCATGCAAGGGGCGGGCGGCCGGGCCCGCTAAGAAGCGACTTGTTTTAATGACTCCGGCGCTCCACGCCGGGTCTGAGGGAGGAAACACTATGGCAGGGTACTGGCAATCGTTTCGCCGCGGACTCACCACCCGTGGCCCGCTCGCGAGCATCGTCCGTCAGCGGCGACTCATCGTGAGTGCGCTGTTTGCGGTGGTGTTGGTGGGCTGCTCACGCGCCGCGCCGGCACCGCAACAGCCGCAGTCCGCTGGAAACATCAAAATGGGCGGCACGTTGAGTTTCATCCAGCGAGCGGATCCCACTGGTTGGGATATCTGGGGAGCGCAGCGCACCATTGATCCAACTCGGAGCGGGGCGGATATGGTGTTCTCACCGTTGATCATCCCTTCTGCCAATGTGGGCGGCGGCTGTGACTTCACGTTTGAAGGTGAGCTGGCCGAGAGCTGGAAATATCTGGATAACAAGACCATTGAGGTCAAGCTCCGTCCGGGCGTGAAATGGCACAACAAGCCGCCGATCAATGGCCGCGACCTGGTGGCGGATGACGTGGTTTACACCTTGGAGGAGCGCTTTAAGCAGGGCGGCGCAGGGGCGACCTTCCTGGGTCGGACCGTGTTTGATCGTGCCGAGGCTGTGGATGCCAGCACCGTCAAGATCTTCCTCAAGATGCCCTATGCGAACTTCCTCGAGGATCTTTACACCACTGGATGGGGCTGGATTGTGCCCCGAGGCTATGCCGGACCAGATGGAAAAGAATGGCTGGAGCAGCCGGAGAAATCCTGGATTGGCACCGGGCCGTTCATGTTCAAGGAGCATCAGCCGGGCGTGAAGGTGGTGTTTGAGAAGAACCCCGCCTACTTCAAGTCAGGTAAGCCGTACGTGGATCGCGTGGAGATGCTGATCATCGCGGACGAATCCACCAAGCTGGCCCAGATGCGCGCGGGCACGGTGGATCTGTATCCATCGTCTGGCCCACGCTCGGCTTCCGACCTGAAGCGCACAAACGAGAACATGTTTGTGAAGTCCTGCCCGAGTCGCTTCACGGAGAGTTTGAATTTCCCCATTGATAAGGCCCCGTTCGGCGACGTTCGGGTTCGACAGGCCTTCTCCATGGCCATCAATCGCGATGCCCTGGTGAAGACGGTCTTGAACAATCAGGACGCCCACGTGAGCGTGCTCTGGCCGAATGATCCGGAAGCGTTGAAGCTGGAGGACATTCCTGCTGAGACGCGCAAGTACCTTGAGTACCGACCAGACGAAGCCAAGGCGCTTCTGGCACAAGCAGGATTCCCGAACGGGTTCGCTACGAAGATCATCTTCACCCAGGCCTATGGCTCTCCCTGGAACGAGCTTGCTGAGGGTATCGTGACGATGCTGCGCGGTGTAGGGATCCAGGCCGATATGGAGCTCATGGAGTACGGCGCGTACATTCGGCAGGTCATTGTCAACGGCGAGTTTGATGCCCCGGTGTTGCGGTACGCCAATCGCTTCTCCATCAGTGACATGGCCGGCGGGAATCTCTGGAGCAAGCACCCGGCGGTGGATACCACGCGACTCAAAAAGGTGCCGGACACCAAGTTTGACGCCATGATTGAGGAGTACTGGGCCACGTTTGACGTTGCCAAACGCAAGGAGCAGTCAAAAGCCATGCAATTACACATTGCCGAGACGGTTCCGCAGATCTGGAATCCCACCTGGGGCAACGCGCTGATTGCCCAGCCGTGGGTCAAGAACATCGGCTGGCGCGGCAACGAGAAGTTCTTCACGAATTTGCTGGATCAGGCGTGGATCGATAAGTAGAGGACCTTGACCATTCGGCGGCGGGGTGACTCGTCACCCCGCCATACCGAAATCATACGTGGTGCTGCCCAAGTGTGGTCCAGACACATTGCAGGGTCAGAACAGCCCGCAGATAGTGAGCCCAGAACTTCAGACAGTGGGCACCCGGCATTTGGAGTGCGGCGTGCGAGAGCGCCGCTTTGGATGTTCCCTATCCAGGTCCTGGGGACAAC
>JBJXFJ010000019.1:0-53404 GCA_046154735.1 Chloroflexota bacterium
GACCCGCTCGCTGACGGTCGCGGCTCGGAGCCGGAGTTGGTGTTCGCACCCGGTTATGGGGAGCTCAGTGGAGGACCCGCTCCGTGAAGGGATGCGGCTCGGATAAGCTACTCGAGGAGCGTTTGTAGCTCGTCATAGCAGCGTGTGAGATCTTCCACGCGATAGTGCGCGTTTGCCGGGCTTGGATTTGGCGCCACAACGATGCGGATGTCACCCAGGCGACGTGCCTGCAAGCCTAGTGGCGCCGGCTCGTTTGGCGCGTTCAGGGCGTAGCGCGTAAACGCGCGATATCCGGTCACCCCTTGAAAACAAGCTACTCGCGGCTGATACAGCTTCAATCGCTCGAGCAGTTGCGGGGACCAGAGTGCGTAATCCGCCGGTCGCAGCAACGCCGCGTTGGGGCTGGGCGTCTTCACGACATCTGTGAATCCAATTCCGAACTCCATCAATAGCTGATCATCCTCGGGTCCGAGCACGTCCCGCTGCAGCGCGACCCGCGCCCCCGAGCTCAACCGCGATCGCGAGAATGCCGGCCAGAATCGATTCGTTGAGCGTGCGAAGTAGTGGCCGCGCTCAACAGAGTACGAGCTCGGGTTGATGCCGATCAACACCACGTCTAGGCTTTGTTGAAGCAGGTCTGGCAGCGTGTCAAATGGATACCGCGGCGCCGTCATCAGCACCTACCTCCGACCAAACTGGCGCTCGAGATCCTCGTGGCTCATCAAGATGGCGGTAGGGCGACCGTGGGCGCAGGCGCCGCAGATCTCGGCCTCTCCGAGCTGCTGGACCAGAGCTTGCATCTCAACTGGATCGAGCGCATCTCCAGCTCGGACGGCGCTGTGACAGGCAAGCCGCACGGCGATCAACTGGCGCCAATCGGTGGCCCGCGAACGCGATGCGAGCTCGTCCAGCGTGTCGCTCAGCACTCGGAGAGCCTGGCGTTCTATCAATGCAGCTGGAATTGAGCGGACCAACAAGGCATCGCCACCGAATAGCTCACACTCATAGCCAAGCTGCTGGAGCTCCAGGACTGCCTCTTCTAATGATTCTCCCAGACCGACCTGAATGCGTACGACCGCCGGTTCCATGAGGTACTGCACCGCGTGCTGCCGGCCACCGTCAACGATGCGCTCGAGCATGACCCGTTCATGAGCCGCGTGCTGATCCACCAGATAGAGGCCGTGCTCGCCCTCGGCGATGATGTATGTCTGAGCCGCCTGGCCCAGGACTCGGAGCGGGCGCTCGCCGTGCTCCTGCTCAGCATGCATTCCGTGAGCCGCTTCCGCATACTGGGCCGCGAGCACGGCATCATGGACGGCACGCTGAACGAGCGCGAAGAGAGCGCGCTCACGCTGAAATCGAACCTCGATTTTGCGCGGGTGGACATTCACATCCATCTCGGCGGGCGGGATGTCCAGCCGCAGAACGGCCAGCGGGAACCGTCCCGTTGGCGTCCAAGTACGGCAGGCTTCTTCCACAGCGAAGTTTAGTTGCCGACTCTGCACCCAGCGTCCATTCACGATGAACGTGATGCCGCCCCGCGTGGGTCGGTGCAGCATGGCGTGGCCCAGCACGCCTGATACTCTGGTCTCGGACGATCGGTCCGTTGCTTCGACAGCGAGTAATTGGGCACGATCAGTCACGCCCAGCACCTGGGCCGCCACCTGCTTGGGATCATTCTCGCCCGTGGATTCAAATGTCACCCGACCATCTACTCGGAGGCTGAAGGCCACATCAGGACGCGTCAGTGCGAGCTGCTGGACGAGCTGAGTGATTCCGCCGGTCTCTGCCCCACGGCCGCGAAGAAACTTACGCCGCGCCGGAGTGCGCAGGAACAGATCCTCCACAATCATCGTGGTGCCTACGTCTCGAGCAGAATGCGAAACGGCTCCGACTTCGCCAAAACTCACCGTGAGCCGCGTGGCCGCCGGTGCACTTGCCGTTCGGGTGATACAGGTCATGTGGGCGACAGCCGCAATACTGGGCAAGGCCTCCCCACGGAAACCCAGCGTCACCAGGTGCATAAGATCGTCATCGCTGCGCAGCTTGCTGGTGGCATACCGGAGAAACGCGGTTGCAAGCTGTTGGGCGGGAATGCCAAGGCCGTCATCGGCAACGACGAGCCGATCGATCCCACCGCCTTCCACCTCGATCTCGATCCGCTGAGCCTGGGCGTCGAGTGCGTTTTCAATCAGCTCTTTCACTGCTGAAGCCGGTCGTTCAATGACCTCACCCGCGGCTATGCGCGCCGCGACATCCGATGTGAGCACGCGAATCTCGCCCGAGGGGCTGGCAATCATCGACGGATCCCCGCGTCGTCCTCATCGGCAATTGTCTTAAGAGCAAGAAGCTCTTCCAGGGCCTGCAGCGGTGTCAAATTGAGTGGTTCAAGTGTTCGGATACGTCGAAGTGTCCGAGTGTCGGCAGTGTGTGGGAGGGCGCGCGACAGGGGCACTCGCGAGGTCTCGGCGCCTGCCTCAAGCTCACTGAGTATCTCCTCGGCACGATTGGCCACTGCCGCGGGAACGCCGGCGAGACGGGCAACATAGACGCCGTAGCTTCGGTCGGCGCCACCCGGCACCACGCGATGTAGGAAGATAACTTCGGCACCCTGTTCCAGCACCTCGAGGCGCACGGGTTGAAGCCCCGCGAGCTGCTCGGCGAGCTCGGCTAGTTCATGATAATGCGTGGCGAACAGCGTTCGGCAGCGCAGGCGCGGATCATCGTGGAGGTATTCCAGCACTGCCTGGGCCACGGCTCGGCCATCGTGCGTGCTAGTGCCACGGCCCACTTCGTCCAGAATCACCAAGCTCCGTGGCGTGGCGTTTCGCAAAATGTGGGCCGTCTCTACCATCTCCACCATGAAGGTGCTCTGGCGGCCCGCGAGATCGTCTTGCGCGCCAATTCGTGTGAACACCCGATCCGCAATGCCGATGCGCGCCTGCGAGGCCGGCACGAACGAACCGGCTTGCGCCAGAATCGTGGCAATGGCAACCTGGCGCAGAAACGTGCTCTTGCCGGCCATATTCGGCCCGGTGACCAGCATGATCCGACCGTGAGACTCGTCCAACGTAATATCGTTGGGGGTGAACTCGCCGAAGCCGAGCGCACCCTCGACCACGGGATGACGGAGTGACTCGATTTCGAGCGTGGGCTCTGTCACGAGCTGAGGACGCGTAAAGCGCTGACGCGTGGCAACCTCGGCAAATGAGGCAAGCGCGTCGATCTCACCGATCGCGGCCCCGGCGTCCGCGATCCTCCGAGCGTGCGCGCCAAGGTCGGACAGGAGCGTCCCAAAGAGACGTCGCTCAATACGCTCCACCTCATCTTGTGCGGTGGAAGCGCGCTTCTCATATGCTTCGAGATCGCGGGTTACGAACCGCTCCGCGGTGGTCAAGGTCTGCTTCCGGGTATAGCCGAGACGAACCAGGTGATCGCCAATTGTGTCCGCGCTGGTCTGCTCGCGCTGATAGTAATCCGTGGGCTGACCGAGTACCGCTAGGCTGACCTCCAGGAAGTAGCCAAACACGCGGTTGTAGCCGACCTTTAGGCTCTTGACGCCGCTTCGCTCGCGCTCCTGGCCCTCCAGTGTGGCAATCCAGGAGCGCGTATCTCCAACTAGCGCGCGTAGCTCGTCCAGTTCACTGGACACGCCAGCTCGAATGGTGCCGGCACCCAGTACCGCGGGCGGTTCATCGGCAATGGTTGCGCGGATCTGAACAACCTGCCCAGAGAACCCGCCAAGCTGGCTTGCAGCTTCCCCAAGAAGATTCAGACCACGCAGCTCAGTGTTCAGTCGAGACATCGCCGCCAGTCCATCTGCTAGGGCGAGGAGTCCACGAGGACCCAGTGTTGCTTGTGCCAGCCGCGTGCTCAGGCGCTCAACATCCGGGATTTCCCCCAACACTTGCCTCAGGCGCTGGCGAGCCAGGGCGTTGGTGGTGAGCTCCTCCACTCGGTCCAGACGTCTGTTGATGTCCCCAATGTCTAAAAGTGGTTGGGTGAGCCATCGGCGCACACAGCGAGCGCCCATGGCTGAGCAGGTTCGATCTAGCACACCCAGCACTGATCCGTCTTTCCCGCTGGATCGAAGCCCCGCGGTAAGCTCCAGATTGCGCCGCGTCCCGCTATCGAGAATCATGTAGCGACTGAGAGAATACGATTGAAGACGATCCAGGACGGATAGCGCGCCCGGGACGGTATCGGCCACATAGCCGATCGCCAATGCCACCGCCTGAGACGCAAGGGGCTGCTGATCGAGCCCCAGAGGCTGCAGCGAGGGTACGCCAAAGTGATCTCGGAGTCGTGCGAGCACGTTGCGATCAGAGAGATCGAATGCCGGACGCGCCGTCACACGGCAACCTTCCGGCAACAGTTCTCGAACCGCTGAAACGGTGTCATCGGCAGTAATGCACTCTGAGGGGGCAAGTCGAGCCAACTCAGCTTGAAGCAGCTCGCGCCACCCCTCACCCTGGGCCATCGTGCAGGTTAAGACCCCCGTGCTCACATCGGTCGCGGCCAGGCCGGCCCCGCCGTCCTGCAGCACAATGGCTACAAGAAAGTTATTGGATGGGGACTGGAGCAGGTGCTCCTCGACAATAGTCCCGGGAGAAAGCACGCGGACGACCTGGCGCCCCATGAGTCCGCGCACCGCAGACTCGCCCACTTGCTCGCACATTGCCACGCGCTGGCCCGCGGAGAGTAACCGGCCCACGTACGTGTCCGCGGCGTGAAATGGAATGCCCGCCATTGGAACCCGCGCGCCCTGGCCCATATCGCGCTGGGTGAGCACGATTTCTAGGACCTCTGACGCAATCTTAGCGTCGTCGTCAAAGGTCTCGTAGAAATCACCGAGCCTGAACAACAGCAGCGCGTCTGGATGACGCTGCTTTATGTCAAGATACTGCCGCCGCAATGGCGACATGGGTATAAATTCGGAGCCGCCAAAGCTTAGCTGGTCGGCGACGCGCTGTGACAAGGTGGAGACCCTACGGAAGCGGACTTCTCCGGAGTATACCGCCTGCGCACGCGGTCTGAAGCTGAGCGGTGCCGCCCCCGAAGGGACTCGACTGCTCGTCGGCAGTCCACTGGCACAGGCGGCCTGCGCTAGGCTCGGATCGGCTCAGAAGATGGAATCTCCGTCCCATCGCCGCCGCTGCCATACTGTGCGGAGTCATAGCCTCGGCCCATGCCCCGGTAGTGAAAGCCGAGCCCCGCCATCTCCTTGGGATCGTAAATGTTGCGTCCATCAATGAGCAGTGGGTAGAGCATGGACTCCCGCACGCGGCGCATGTTGAGCGATTTGAACTCGTTCCAGTCTGTCATGAGGATAAGCGCGTGGGCCCCGGCGGCCACTTCATAGGCGTCGCTGCACATATGCACTGAGGGGAGCATGGTCTGAGCATGTTCCATTGCAGCCGGGTCAAATGCCTGCACGTGCGCCCCCTCCTGAACCAGCAAGTGAATGATTTCAAGTGCGGGCGCCTCGCGGAGATCGTCGGTATTCGGCTTAAAGGCTAGGCCCAGTACGCCGATTCGGCGATCCTCCAGCGAGCCCAAGCCTTCACGCACTTTAATTAACACGCTCCGACGCGCATCATGATTGATGTCCATGACCGCCCGGAGGAGTTGCGGATGGCAGCCGTGCACGGCTGCCATATGGGCAAGTGCCATGATGTCTTTGGGAAAGCATGAGCCGCCGTAGCCCACACCCGCCTCGAGAAAGGCCGGGCCCACGCGCTTATCCAGTCCCATACCACGGGCAACTTCTTTCACATCCGCCCCAAGACGTTCGCAAATGGCGGCCATCTCGTTAATGAAGCTGATTTTTGTGGCCAGGAATGCATTCGATGCGTATTTGATCATTTCCGCCGTGCGTAGGTCGGTGATCATAATTGGAGCGTTGAGTGGTGCGTACAATTCCGCAACAATCTTCGCGGCTTCCGGTTCGGTGGAGCCCAGTACTACGCGATCAGGATTCATGAAATCCGCGATAGCGGATCCCTCACGCAGAAACTCCGGATTGGAAACCACGGAGAACGGCACCCGATCCTCCACGTAGCGCCCCACCATCATCGTGACCCAGTCACCCGTGCCAATGGGCATGGTGCTCTTATTGATGATGATCGAGCTCGGGCTCAAGTGCTCCGCAATGCTCTGGGTGGCCGAACGCGCCTGCGACATATTCGCCTCGCCAGCCTGGCCGGCGGGCGTATTTACCGCGATGTAGATGAATTGAGCCGGCGGGACCGCACGTTGGTACGATGAGGTGAAATGAAGTCGGCCGGCACGCACGTTGCGGCCCACCACTTCTTCCAGGCCTGGCTCATAGATCGGGATCTGGCCGGCGTTGAGACGGGCGACCTTCGCTTCATCGATATCGACGCAGGTGACGTCGTTTCCCAGGTCAGCCAGGCATGCGCCAGTGACCAGTCCGACATACCCGGTGCCAATAACGCAGATATTCGACAAGTTACACCTTCCCTCTCATCGTGCTCATATACGCGTCTGTGATTGCGATTTCTTCATTCATGATTGAACGCTTCCAGAGGCAGGCTCGGGATGTGGAGGTTCCACCGGTCTCCCTCGGATTTCCTGTCGCAGCCGTCCGGCACGCTGCTGGACGGCAGAGAGACTCAGGCCCTCCCGAGCGAGCAGGATAATTCCAAGCACCGCGATCGGCAGCACCAAGACGGCATGAGTGACGATGGCATAGGCCGCGGCCTCAGCCTGACCGATACCGAAACCGCTACTCAGCACGGATTGCAATGGCAGATGAAACGTCCCCACGTAGCCGGGTGACGATGGGATGATTGTGGCCAGATTTGCCGCGGACATCCCCAGCATTGCTCCGCCCAAGCCAACCGGGAGAGCAAATCCGATCAACAGTAACCAATATACAGAGGCTTCAGCCAGCCAGCAAGCGACAGTGAGTCCAAGCACCGGGACAAGGACCGAGACGCGTCGTAACGTAGCAAAGCCCTCAAGGAAAGCTGCCGCGTGCTTCAGCACCAGATCGCGCAGGTGCGTTGAGGCCGGCCGAAGCACGAGCCCCAAACACCCAGTAACAAATCGCGGGGCAAGAGCCGCAACAAAGATTCCGACCGTGGCGAGACCAAATGCCGTGGCCGCCAGGATAACACCCTGGCGCATCCAATCTTCCAACGGAAGGCTGAGTAATCCGGTCAGGAGTATCAGGCACAGAAACAGACCATCCAGAATACGCTCGACGACAATCGAACCAAGTGTCGCGGCGGCGGGTACGCCATGCGAGCGCAGGACCAGCCAGGCGCGCAGCACTTCACCAAGCCGGACTGGAAGCACGTTGTTCACGCCGAAGCCAATCAGCTCAACCACATTAAGTCGCCGAGCGGACACGGCCGCCACCGGCTCCAGCAGACGTTGCCAGCGCAGGGCGCGCAGCCACACCCCGAGAAAATAGGCGGCCATCGCCGGGAGAATGAAGAGCACATTGAGTGAGAGTATGTGCTGGAGAAGATCTCCGAGGTTCACTCCGCGCAAGAGTAAGGCGACGAAGGCAACACTCGAGAGAAGTCCGAGGACCAGTCGAGCCTTCATTGGACTCCGCGTGAAGCAGGCGGCAAAGCGATTTCCTCACTGGCACGTTCTGTTTGGAAAAGTGTGGTGAGCTTGATGTTTTGGCGCCCCAGGAAGTAGAGACCGATCACGGTCACCAGCGCATATTGCATCACATGGGAAACGACCGCCAGGGCCAGGCCGGTCTCGCGGGGAACGTCAAACACGCTCAGTGCAGAAACGGCAAAGAACTGAAATGTGCCCACATAGCCAGGCGCTGAAGGAATCATAATTCCGAGGTTGACCATGACCAGGAGCAAGCATACGGCAGCAACAAGCCTGAGCGGACTCAAGGGCAAATCAAATCCCAGCGCCAGAAGATAGTACGACAACCCCTCAAGTAGCCATATTGTGCACGATAGCAAGGCAACGGTGCCGACGCGCTGGATTCGACGCATGCTCTCGAGTCCCATGAGAAACATTTCGAATGCACTTGATATCCAGAATCCGATGCGCTCCGGCAACCCGCCGGCTGCCCGGCGCAGTATCGCCGCGGCCAGTTGCTGTCGCGTCACTACCAGCGCGATCCCGCCCGCTAGCCCAAAGAACAAGACGGTAGAGGCGAGCTGCACCTCCCGTCCCCACTCAGGCAGAGGGAGTCGCGTGGAAAGAGCGAAGAGAATGAGGATGAGCACGAGACCATCAAAGACACGCTCAAGAAAAATCGTTGCGATGAAGAAGGTCTTGCGCAGCCCGGTGCGCCGACGCCCCAGGTATGCACGAGCGAGCTCTCCGAGACGAGCGGGTACGAGGTTGTTGGTCGCAAACCCGATCATAAGTATGCCGAAGAGCGTGGGGAAGCCGATGTGGACACTCTGTGAGAGGATCGACCTCCATCGATAGGCCCGGAGCACATAGCCCAGGAGTGTGCAAAGCGCCGCGGGCACCAGCAACGCATAATTGGCGCTTCGCAGGGCCCCGATTAACTCATCGACGTTCACGCGATAAAACGCGAGTCCAAGGAAGACGAGTGTGAGCACCACGCCGATCAGGCGGTTTCGACTCATGCCGTCGCCTCGTTAGTCAAGCCGGGCAAGACGTAATACGACTCCGTTTCGACTGTCGACAATGTAGACCTCGCCACTGGCAGCAACGGTGATGCCAGTGGGCTGAGCCGCGCCAAGTGGGCCCGGCTCCAGGCTCACGGTCCGCACCTGACCAGCAGGCGTCACGACGATGAGTTGCCCGGCATCGGGCGCTGAAGCGATCACGCTACCATTCGGAGATACGGCCAAATAGGGTTTATTCGTGATTGCCTGGCTCTCCCAGCCTACCACAGCCGTCTGAGACAATGCCGTACCATCCGCGCTGATTCGCTGAACACGGTTGTTCCATGCATCAGCAATCCACAGGCCGTCTGTGCCCCAGGCCAGGCCAACGGGCTCCCGGAGTCTGCCTGGCGCGGCGCCTTCACCGCCAATCGCTCCAAGCGAATTTCCGGCCATATCGAAGATCTGCACGCGCTTATTGCCCGTATCGGTGATGTAGAGGCGACCGTCCGGCCCGAGAGCAATATCGCGCGGCCCCCAGAAAAGGCCCGGCCCAACGCCGATCTGTCCCTGGCTATCGCCCAATACTCCCCATTGGCCGAGGAACTGGCCGGTCTGATCGAATCGCTGAATGCGGTGGTTCCAGGTATCAGCCACATAGACGTCACCATTGGGAGCCACCGTCAGCCCCCAGGGCTCATTCAACTGGCCGGCGCCTGAGCCTGCCTGGCCAAATCGTCCGACCACCGAGCCATCTCGATCAAGGATGCTCACTCGATTGGCTCGCCCCTCGGAGACGTAGAGCCGGCCACTCGCATCGATTGCCACGTCTTTGGGATCAATGAGCTGGGACTGTCCGCTCACGTCAATTCCAAGGCGAGCAAGCACGGTGGCGCTGCCGGCACTGATCGGCGCTGCAGACGGGATCGTCTGAACTGCCGCGTTGGGTGCGGAGCTCAATGGGCCGGGGCCGATGCCAGGAATGTCCTTCCGAACGAACAGGTAAAACTCACGCGCGCCGAGGGTATTCAGCGGCTCCCGATAGAGGAAGAACTTGATGAGTTTCCCGCGCTGTTCCGGATCGCTCAGGCCTTCCAGAATCACGGTGGGCGATAGGCCCTTATAGTCCTCGGGGAACCACCAGTTGAGCTTGTACTTGGTGCCGGTATAGTCGCCCAGCGCAGGGCGAATGGGATCAAGATTGGGTGCCATCACGAGAATGGCTGGGTAATCGCGAAGATTGATATCACTACCCACCGTGCGCGAAAAGTACCGGCGGTTCTTGTAGCCCCGGAGATACCACTCGAAGGGCCAGGAGACCGCCTCGTGAACGACTGGTTGTCCACCCACGGTTTCGGTGTATCCATTGTCCATGAGGATTCGGAGATCTTTACCTTGCCCGGTTTGAAATCCAATCCGCTCCAGCTCGCGCGTCACCCAAACGACATCGGGCGACGATTGAACGTAGATCAGCATATCTCTCGGGACATCCGCATGCTCGTAGGTGGCCAGCCAGGCGGTGCGTACGTAGAAGACTGTTCCGCTGAAGAGCAGCGCGCAGGCCAGACCCGTGCGCACGGCTTTGAGATGGGAGGTCCGCGCGATCCAGATGAGACTTCCGGCTGCGCCGAGAACAAACAGAATGAGAGTCAGTCGCTCCAGCCCTAACGCCTGTCCATCGATCACGTTGAGCCATTGGACCGCGTGAATGGCCACGAAGGCGACCGTGAACGCCACAATACTCACCCACAAGCCGATGGCGTAACGCAAGCTGGGCGAACGCCAGGTGTCCGGCGAAATGCTCTGAATCCAACGGGCCAGCACCGGTGCCCCGGTGAGGATCAAGGGCAGCGTCAGGTGGAGAATGAGCCAGGGCATCTTTTCGCCGGCGTAGGAATAGATCACCAGCGCGCCGATGGACCACGCCAGGCAGAACTTGCCAAAGAGGTTGAATCGCTGTTGTGCCACAGCGATGAGCGCCAATGTCAGCGGGATGAACTCATACAGGGTCAACAGAAGCAGGTAGTAGAACCAGGGCTGACCCCCTCGCTGCACATCGTGCTGATCGATCCAGTATTTCAAGGCACCGTAGGAGCCACTGACGATGCCGCCCTGCGTGCAGGGGCGTCCAGCCAGGCACTCCCAGGGATTGCCCAGGTTGGTGAGAAACGTGGTGAATAGCAGTGCGTAGATCGAGAAGAAAATCAGCAGGCACCGACCCATGAGTCCTGGTGACAGGCTGCGCACCACATCCAGGGCCTCATCTCCATCTCGATCGAATTTGCGAATTGCGATCATCAAGATTACGAATACGGTCCAGATGAAGCCCGTGATATACGTCGCTTCTTTCGTCGCGAAAGACAGTGAGAACGCGGCTGAGAATATGTACAGATGCTTTGGTTGCCGGGTGCGGATGTAGCCAAAGAGCCCTACGGCCATCACCATAGTGAAGAATGCGAATGGCATATCTTCACGGGCGAACCGCGAGAAATAAAGGTAACCGGGTGAGATCGTGAGCAGTACGCCCGCGATCACCGCGGCGAGTTTGCCCAGCTCGTGTCGCACAAAGTACGGCAGGCCAATCATAAACGTGCCCAGCAGAACATACTGCAGACGCGCGGTTACATCATTATCGCCAAAGAGAAAGAACAGGAATGCATTGACGTGGAACTGCTCAGGTCCGTGCATGAGTGGGTCATGCACATAGCCTCGTCCTGAGTAGAGATACCAAGAGTAGGTCGCATGCAAGCTCTCATCGTGATGCAGCGCGCGGGCACCGATATCGTGCATGCGCAGTAGGAAACCCACCACCATCAGCGCCAGAAAGATGATCTTGAGGATGCGATCGTCTGATGTAGATGGAAGCCCTGCCTGGTCAGCGCCGTGAGCGGGCGATGAGAGAGGTCTTTCCTTGAGTTGAACCATCCTACATCAGTCCGCGGAGGTGAGTATGTGAGCGGACAATCGTGTGGAAACACGAGACCGGCCGCGTAGGCTTAGCGGAACAGGAGTATATCATAGGGCTCCACTCGGAAGACGGATCGACGCCAGAAGCTCCACTCCGCCAGACGAATGGGCGTGAGCTCGGCGAACGCGGTGGTGCGGTATCCCACTGTGACTCGTAACCCACCATCTGGAAGGGTATCAGCGCGAGTCGAGGCCAGCTTTATGGCAAGGCCGCCTCGGATGTCTTCCGGTGGAGTCCAGCGGACACTTCGATTCGATCGAAGCGCCCAGCCTAGCGGCCCTTTGAGTCGCTCATCCACCGATATCGTGCGTCGGTCCTGGTCCCACTCCCAGATTGCAAGCTGATTCTCCACTTCTCGAAAGTCGGGTGTGAAGACGAATCCCGAAGTGATGCGGCCAAGGTCAGACTCGGACGCGGCCGCCAACCGGCTCGAGCTCAGGATGGTCCCCAACCCCGCGAAGCCCAGAACCATCGCAAGGCAACCGTACAAGGTGGCCTGCCGTCCGACTAGAGCGTACGCGCCAATGACACTGCCGGCCAGTCCTGCCAGTCCTGCGAGCAGAATCGGCAACGCTGGAGGGGTGGAGTTGCGTAGCGCTGGCAACGACGCGACGAACGCTGCGATGAGTGGCGCAGCGGCCGCGGCGGCCACGATGTACGCGGGACGCTCTCGCCAGATCGGCAGCGTTGTCAACCGCGCGAGCCATGGGCCACCAACAAGCGCGCCGGGGATGATAGCTGGCACAAGAAATCGACTCTCTCCCCGTCCACTGACCACGGCAATGCCGAAAGCAATGGCGGCCCATGCAGCGGAAAAGCGCTCTAGCGCGGTGCCACGGCTTACTCGAATTGCGCCGGCCAGTGCGCAGACAAGTACGAGAGGCTCGGAGCCTATAAGGAGGCTCACGGGCACCAGGGGTATTCTCCCGGGTTGAAGGAAATCTCCACTCCAGACCCACAGCGCATCCACCAGGCCGGACTGTATTCCGCCGGGGTTCGTCAGAAATCTTGTGGTATAGAGTCCCATGGTGAGAACGAAGCCCAGTACGACGGGGCTCCACCCCATTCTTCGAGCCTCGGAAAATCGGAGCCTCAAGATGTTGACATCAAAGGCGAATATGGCGGCAGCACCTAGCCCCAATATCTGGAGCGCAAACGTGGCATCGGTCGCGAGGCCCGCCGCAAAGGAGGCTCCCAATACTATCGACCAGCCTTGTGGGGGCGTCGCCGTCTTCACGAGCGCCGCGAGCACGTGCGCACCAGCTAGCACAAACATGAAGAGCACGCAGCCAAGTGTCGACGAACTGAGTGCCGAGCGTGAGGATTCGATAAGGATGGGAGAAGCTGCGAGCAACGCGGCAACTCCGAGCGCAGATCGAGATCCGAGTAGAGAGCTCGTGAACCAGGTCAATGCCACGACGGTAATGCCGGCAACTGCTGAGACAAGCCGGGCCGCCGCGTCTGAACTGCCAAACCAGAAAAAAAGCACCGAGATGAGTCCAACGTAGCCAGGTGACGCGGCCTCTGGGCTGGCCCACTGACGGCCAAATCCGAGTCCGCGAAATGCATCCATGGCCATACGGGCTTCGTCCGGATCCAGCGGCCGCGACCCTAATTCCATCAGGCGGATAATGACCGCACCGCCTAGCACGATGAGCCAGAGCAGCCGATCTTGATTGATATAAACGTTGGGCAGCACGCCTCCCAGGGGCTCGGCGCGCATCACCGTGCTGCCGCCAACTGACGCTGCAAGATGAGGGTATCTCCGCGTTGCTGAATCACCGGTAGCCAGAGGCGCAGCCTCTCTCCTACATCGGGACCGTATTTATCCCGCTCCAAGCGTCCCACGAATACATGGGTGGCCTGAAGCACGTCCATCAGTCGCAGCGCAGATTCGGGATCACGCGTCTGGTAGAGCTCCTGAACCAGTCGCTCTCGCCGGGTAAGCTCATCAATCGGACCACGCCATTGCAGTTCATGGCCGACCCAGCCGATCGGTGTGGGAACCCCGGAAAACGTCGAGACCCGGGCGAAATCGGTGTAATCCCCCCCCACGGCCTCGACGATCACTGCGCGGCTCGGAACTGAAGCTTGCAGCCAGTCAATTGCGGCCAGATCATTCGCGTACTGGCGGCGTGCGAACGCGGACCCATCCAGTGTTGGCGGCGTGGCAAGCTGACCCGCTTTCGTGATTGTCGCGCCAATAGGATAGAGACCACCGGTGATCAAGACAATGAGGATTGAAGCGCTCGCTATGATGCGTCGAATCCGGGACTGGGCTATTAGCGATGCGAGCGCCACGGCACTTCCGAGAGATAGCAACAGCCAGGCGTTGTAATGGAACTTGAACACGGTATTCATACGCGTCCCAAATGAGTCACGAATGAACAGAAGCTCGGTCCCCGCGATGATTGCGAATCCAAGTACGAGGAAGAGTCCCGCGGTGATCTCCAGCATGGCTGGGAGTGGATCCTCGGACTTCGCCCAGACGGCCCCGACGAGCCTCTGCGCGCAGAACGCACCGAGCAATAGCGCAAGGCCTAGCGTGCGAGCCTCCAGGAGGATGGCCAGAATGCAGAGCAACACGCCGGCAATTGGGAAGGCGACCAGCCATCTGGGTAGTTGAGGTTCCCGTGCGAGACTCGGCGCTGGTATGACAAGCCAGACGGCGACAGAGAGGACGAATGCGCCAAAGATCACCAGGAACGATGGGAGCGGAGTACGCTCATCCACAATATCTATCCCGAGCGGCTGACTGGTGTAGCCAACGAAATACGGGAGCACAAGAATCAGCGCAATTCCATAGCAAGCTACAAGGGATTGAAGCCCCGCGCGGAGTGTGCGGCTCCGGAGCGCCGCGAGGACGGTACACACCCCAAAGAGTCCCCAGAATACCGGCACATCCCACGTGTTGGCGGGGATCAGAGCGCCGAGCGCAATTGCTGAAATGAACCGCCAGGCCCAACTTCCCATGAGCTCTGGTCGCACGAATACCACCACGCCAAGTGCCACCGCGAGGAGATCCAGCGGGAGGGCCATGTAATGAGGGTGGAGATCTCCAAGGAGAAAGCTAAAGAACGGGAACTCATTGATACCGTCAGGCTTCGTGGTTGGGATGACTCGCGATGCTCGCCACCACCATCCGCCATCGGCGGGTAGCCACCCTAACGCCGGTTGACCGACCTTCAAGCCCTTGAGCCCGATAGCCGACCAAAATTCTGCGCTCCCAATATTCTGAATCGAGAGGAGCTCGAGGACAGCTTCCAGATTTCCGATCACGGAAAGAAACAGCCCACCGATGATTCCCGCGCTCTCGGCAATGACGCGTTGTCCGGGGTGGGCGAGTCGCGCGATGTTCATGATCAAGCTGTAGGCGCCAACGAATGTCAGCGCAAAAACGGTGGCAACGGCGAGATTGTAGGCAATTGGCCCCGGCGTCCCGGCGAGCTTGGCAATGAGTGCGTGGGTGAAATAGAGAAAGTGGTAGTAGGGCATGCCGTAGCCGGCCAGCCATGGGTCAGGCGCCGGCAGGGCTTGGTGAGTGAGAAAGCTTTTCATGATGGCAAAATCCATGAACTTTTCCTGACCCACGATGTCAGGTGTGTACGAGCGCACCATGACTGCCGCGAGAAAAGCGGCTGAGAACAGAAGCTCACCACCGAGCCAGCTTCGATATCCCACCAGACAGCGGCGGGCACACGCCCCCCACCGCCACCAAGCCAGACCAGCCATCGTGCTCAATACCACGACCACCGACGCGCGACTGAACTGAATGAACCCGAGCATCCCAGTGAGCCAGATGCTTCCGCTGACGATCAGCACGCCCAGCAGCTTGCTGATCGCAAACCCACGATCAGGTAGCGGATCGAATACGCGTACCGTTAGCGGAAGCACGGCCAGACTGAAGAACTGAAGTGCCAGGTACCATGCTCCAACAGCAACGATCTCCGTCAATGGCTCACGTGCTCCGTGCTGCGTGCTCCGCTAAGGAGCTGAGCAAAGGAGAAGCGGCCGCGCCAGAGGTAGATGACGCCACCCACCAGAAAGAAGCCAAAGACCGAGGCGTGCAGTACGATAGCCGCGCTGAGCGCGATGGTTTCAGGCACGTCGAAGGCACCGAGCGACACCACAATGAGCGCGTGATAGACGCCCACATACCCCGGGGCTGAGGGTACGGCCATTCCGAGATTGGAGACCACCAGCACGAAAAACACCATGGCGAATGTAGGGGCTATACCTACTGACATCAAGCCGGTTGCGAGCATGGCAGCGGCGCTTAACCAGAGCACCGCCGACCAGACCACCGACCAGAAGAGAGTTTGAGGAGACTGCATGCTGCGGAATCCATCAACGAATGATGCCGCGAGAGCGCTGATGTGCAGACGATCAATGATGGGCAGGCGCTTCTCGAAAAATCGAATGAGACCAAGAACGCGCTGTTCGGCGATAAGCAAACAGATCGTACCGGCGACGCCAACAGCCAGACCCAGACCGGTGGCGATGGCCGCGGCATTGGCCCAATCGGGGAGCGGTGCGAGGGCGGCGAGCACGACGAAAATGACAATCAGTGCGCCAACATCGAAGAGTTTTTCCAGAACAATTGTGGCAACTGATGTGCTCACGCCGAGCTTGTCATGATGCCCAACCAGGTATGCGCGCACCAGTTCCCCCATCCGTAGAGGTGCCACCGTATTCACCATGTACCCGATGTAGAGGGCTGGAACGAGCCCAGCTCGCTTGGCCGCATCATAATCTGGGAAATATAGGCGTTGGCGAGCGGCCTTAAGCCACATGGATGGCGGAAGTATGAGCAGCGTGATGGCCACGAAGAGCGGATTCGTATGCCTGAGCGTTTCCAGCAGCTCCTGGAGATTCACCTGCCGTAACACGAAGAACAGGCAGACGGCACTGATGATGATACCGATGAGAACGCGTGGATTGAGAAGCGACATTACCCGGAATCGTCCAGTCTGGTGTCGATAACGACACACTCTCGGATTATCGACCGTGCGAAACGTATTGTGATAACGATCGGCAGCGGCTGATCTTGCTTAACCACGGCGCACTTCATATATTGATACTTCTTGATTCTCATAGACGCGATTCCAGAGGCTTCCCTCGAACCTTCGCATCTTTACCTCGACGCCCGGGTAGTAGATCCGTTCGAGTTGACCAATGTAGACGTAGCGGGCACTGTAGCGATCAAGGATTTCGCGGGTGCGTTCCTCGGTGGCGCTTCCGAGGATCTCGTTCACATCGTTGATGCGTCGATCGACCACGTCACCCGGCAAAATCGCACGCTGCTGTTTTTGATGCCAGTCCCAGCCAATGATAGTGGGCAGACCGGTGTTGATAGAGACTCGTGAACCCCAGCGATACAACGGTGTTACCGCTTCCACGATGACCGGTGAACCGTCGATGGTTGCCAGCAGCCAATCGATCGCCTCACGATCCCATCGAAGCGCGATTGCCTGGTTGCGGTCGTTATACACGGCCTGATCTGAATAGGCGAGACCGTCAAGCGTAACTTGCGTGCTGTTTTCGAAGCGGTCGTGTGCACGGACATACGTTGCAAAGATCGGGTAGAGCAGGCCCGATGCGACGAGGGCTGCAAACGCGGGGCGCCACCAGCCAGGGAGTCTCGGGAGCTCAGTATTCCGAGACCCACGCTGATCTACTGTCAATACTTGCCTGAAACCAAGCAGCCCGGGCAGCATCACCGCGGCCGCGATTGACCACAGCGTCCACACCTGCAGGTAGAACTTGAACACGGTGTTCATGCGGCTGATATCGCCCTTGAGCACGATCACCTCCACCAGCATTGTCAGGGCCGCACCCAGCGCCACACATGTGAGCGTGAAGCGGTCTCGCACCGAGGATTGCGGGTCGAGCAGCGGCACCATCGCCAGGCTGATGACGATGAGCGGTAAGGCAAGGGCGCCGCTCCTCATGGCGAAGAGTCCCACCGCGGCGACGACTGCCGCTGCGAGGAGCCCCAGTCCGAATCGGTGCGCACTCGAGCGCCGGACCAGGCGCCGACTAAGCAGGACGAATCGTCTCACTCGGTAACCGTGCCCGAAGAGGAGGCGCATTTCCCGAGCGAGAGGTGCACGTGTTGATTTCGCCCGAATTTGGCAAAGGAGCCCCGTGATGATTACGAAGAGCACGATACCGTGAATCACGAGATATGCGTCCAGCGGGGTGCGCGATCCCTGCCAGACCTCGAGGCTGGAATAACCCGCGGCGTAGGCCCGGTGGAAGGGTAAGAAGAGCAGATAGGCGAATCCCAGCATACCCAGCCACTGCACTAGAGCACGGACAACAAGATTCAGCGTAACTCGCCCCTGAACTGCCAGAGCGCGCCAGAACAGTGCCGCGCCCGCGAGGACAGAAAACGTCGGGAAGTCCCAGGTGTTGAGCGGCCACAGGGCCCCGAGCACAAGTGCCATGAGGACAAAGGTCAATCGCGGAGTCCGTCGCGAAACGACGTGCCGACCGGCAAGACTCTCGGGCGCTGCCCTGCGGATCAGGCTAATCCCCAAACCAAGGCACACGAGCGTGAATGGCAATGCCATCATGTGCGCGTGCAAGTCCCCATAAAGAAATGTGAAGAAGGGAAACTCGGTGATTGGAACGGCTTCACCCTGAGGATGGGGAATAACCCTGGTGGCATTCCAATACCACCACTCGGTTCGAAATGGGAGCGTTCGGCCACTACTGACAACCTCTCGAACGCCATCGAAGACCCGGAGGATCTCGTTTAAGCCGCGCAACTGAATGGAGCTTCGTCCAATCTCATGCAGCCCCTTGATGATGAGCTGCAGCTCACCCAGATTCCCTAAAATCGCAATCCCCAGAGCCGCGCCCAGTCCCGCCAGGATGCTCCCGCGTGACGTGCGCGGAATTGCCGTGACTCGACCAGGAATTGGGCCCAGTTGGCGCTGCGCCAGGTTGAGCGCCACGCCAAACGCGCCAAGCGCGGTCGCGGCAAAGAACGTTGGGATCGCCAGGTTGTAGGTGACCCAGGGAACGATACCCGTGAGATGCACCAGCGTTGCTACGAGGACGAAGCCAAAATAGTAATAGTTGATGTAGCCGCCAGCGAACCACGGATCATATGGCGGGAAGTACTCAGATCGAATAACCGCGTTGAGGTAGGCGAAATCCATGGGCTTCTCGCCGCCCATGACCGGGTGCCAGATGTCCGGGTTACTGGCACGCACTCCCAGAAAGGCCAGGAAGCAGAAAGTAAACAGCGCCTCTTCGAGGACTAGGAGTCGCCAGCGCGCCCTGACCAATTGGGCCAATTCGTGACCGCGCAGCACCAGGGTCAAGACCGAGCAAAGCGCCAACAGACCGAGCGATACGAGCACGAGTCGCGGCCCAAATTGCATCAGATGCAGGCTGGCTGCCATCCAGGATAGCCAACCCACAAGCAGGAGCCCCAGCGGTTTGGTAAGCGCGTACCCTCCGTCAATCATTGAACGGCAGGCGGCAAACGTGATCGGTAGGGCGATGAGCCCGATGAGCTGCAGGCCGAGCCACCAGGAGAGTGCCGGGAACTGGTTGCTCAGGCTCGATGGTGAAAACAGCTCACGCCAGGTGCCACCTGCCTGATACGATGCCCGATCTGCCGCGCTCAGCAGCAGGCCGGTCCGAGCCTTAGTGGCCTGGTCTGGTCTGAGACGTAGGATTCCTTCCCAATCGATCCCGTTGTTCAACTGTGCTCTGATCTGAACTCGATCAAAACTCGGGCTCTTCTGAAAAATGATCACCTTCGGGTGGTCGTACACACTCCAGGCTTCTTCGGCGGTCTGATCGGGCAGCGGAATTCCCAGGAAATGCGGGTATGACGTGAACTCAGCGATACGTTGGAATCCAAGCTGCTCTGCTAGGAGCAGTTCGTAGTAACGCGTGGTCATTGGGTAACGCATGGGCAGGCGTGGGATCGAGTCGTAGAGACGATTACTCGAGAGCACCAAGTAGTCGGCTTGAACAAGGTTGCTCACCAGCTCATCAAGCTTCTTTGGGGTGTCCTCGTCATAATTGTTCAGCATGAGGCCACGGTAGTAGCCGCCAAAACCGTCTCGTCCGTCGATTCGCAGCGGCAGCGGATCGTCCCAATGCTCATTGGCCAGGGTTGCGCCCCGAGGCACGTTCTCAAATATCCAGCGCGATGCATCCACGCGCGAATGGGGTCGGAGGTAGATAGAAGTGAATCCGACCGCATAGATCGCCGTGAAACTCATGACGCCCAGTACTATCGCTCGCGTGAGAGTCCGCCGAATCTGGAGACCCGGCCGCACCTGGCGCCAGTGGATGGACCAGAGGCGATGCAACAAGTAGGCGGCGGTCAGTGCGAGGAAGGGGTAAATGTGAAGGAAGTAGCGCATGGATTTAACCCATTGCGTTCCCTGATACAAGAACACCGCACCAATGAACACTACGGGTATGAGGTGCTCGATTCTTCGCCGTCTCAGCAGCTCAAATCCAGCCACTGCCCAGCCGATCCAAGCCGCTAGACCCAGCGGCAGCCCCATGCCCCACACCACCATATTGGACCAGGGAAACCAGATGGCAGCTCGATCTGTCCATTGATGACCGGGAGGGAAATCGCGCTCGCCACTCTGAAGACCGCGGATCTCCGCCATATTTCCGAGCCATTGATCGTTGGGCGTGAAGTTGAGAATACTCGGCCCCTGGAATGCGATGGGCTGGAGCACGCGGAACGTCACAATGGAGACTGCCGCCGCGAGTAGGAGTCGTTGGCCGATTGACTCGATTGTTGCCCAGGAGACCGTCTGGTCCCGTTCATAGACGTGCCAGGCGACCAATCCGGCCCCCAGGATCGCAAATCCAGCGAGCACAAACATGCTGATCTTGCAGGCGACGCCAAAACCGATGGCCGCGCCTAGTGCCAGATACCACCTATGCCCGTTACTGTTCCCAACGCGCAATGCGAAATAGGCCGCGAGGACCGCAAAGCTCGACGCGGCGCTGTCTACCGTGAAGAAGTGCGATTGCTGAATGGGGAGCGCCATGAGCGCATAAAGTCCACCGCCCAGCAAACCCACGTTGATGCCATAGAGGCGTCGTCCCACCAGAATGGTGAGCGCAATGGTGATGACGTCAAACGTCGCGGCAAGGGCCCGACCAACGATATGGACCTGGTCATAGCCCGATTGCTCAGTTAGGAGTCCAATCGCCTTCGTGAGGAATAGGGGGAGGGTTCCATAAACGTACAGCCCAAAGTTGTGGTTGTATGGGCTTAGCGGGGACCGAGCAGTATCGAAATATTCGCCAAAACTATCCGGCCAGCGGATTGCGGTGGCCACCATGGTAAGAAACCGCTCATCCGGGTGGAGATGCTGCGTTCCGTCCCACGCGATTCCAAGGAGCCTGAGGGCCGCTCCGATGACCATGATGGCGAGGAACCAGCCACGCGCGTCAATGCGCGGAAGCGTGATTGATTTCGAGACACTACGCGCATCCGGCTGCTGGATCGGAGCTTCCAAAACACTCTCAGCCATGATCAGCGGTGGGGTTGCCAGGGTACGCGTGTGGCATTAGCACGTGGCGATGGGCCTACCGCTTTCGACATGCGAAAAATATGTAAGCGCCGTCGTCAGTACATCTGCCACTGACATGGGGACGGAGCCAGCGCAGGAGCCATTGGTGTGCCCAGGCGTTACGCCATGGCACCCATGCTCCGGTGATCTTGTAGGCCACGAGATTGGGAACACTGAGGTAATGCGCAACATCAAACGCTTGATGGCCCGACGCGTTCATGTAGTACTGCCAGTGGATGTCGTCAAATCCGTGCGCATCGAGCAACCGGAGCCAAGTATTTGGATGATACGTGTGGTAGTGGCGCGAATGCTCATTAAACCAGCGACCATACCGATCACCCAATCGGTCAAGACCAAAGTGGCGCAGAAGTGACGACCCAAGCAGAAGATCAGCGAAGCGATGACTTGGTACTCCGAAAGCAAATCGGCCCCCGGGCTTGATGACTCGGCGCACTTCCTCAAGCGTGCCTAGTAGATCTGGAATGTGCTCCATCACGCAATTGCTTACTACCGTGCTAAACGATCCGTCGCGAGCGGGAATCGCGGTCGCACTGGCGCGCATGACAAGTCGATGAGCGCCTCGTTGATGCGCCTCGCTGATTGAACGGGGGTCGAGGTCAATACCGATCTCCGGTGGATCAGGGAACGCCATCGACGCGAAGTGACCATCACCACAGCCGAGATCCAGCATGGGCCGATCGAATGGGCCAAGCTCATCAAAGAGCTGACATTCCATCGCTCGAATGAGCGCGCGAAATGGTGGCATCTCACGCAGGTGCTGGTCCAGATAGTCTGCAGTGATTGTTGGCGCAGTCATACGGCGATTTTCACGACCTCGCCACGCTGCCCCGCGAGCGTGAGTGATTGATAGAGCCCGATGTAATCATCGGCGGTACGCTCGACGCTGAAATGCTGCTCGATCTCAGCTCGTTCACGGACGTAGCTCTGCCGATTCCGAACAATCTCAATAATGCCTTCCGCGAGCGCAGGCGCATTGGCAATGGGGACGATTCGTCCCATGCCAGTGGTACGGATTGGTACGCGCACGCCGGGCAAATCGCTGGCGCAGACGGGCGTTCCGCAGGCCATCGCCTCCACCTGAACCATGCCAAAGCTCTCAGTTGAATTGATACTAGGCAGTACCGTTACGTCACACGCGGCGTAAACATTTGCGAGCTCCTGGGAGGATAGGGTGCCAAGAAATGTCCAAGCGCGGCCCAGTGCATCAACGCGCGGACGGAGGCGCGCGCGATACGCCTGCTCCCCTATTACTTGTTCATAAGGACCGGCGAACAGCACGCGCACGTCACCGAGTGCGCGTTGAATGGCAGGCAAGGCGTCGATGAGGTACTCGACACCTTTCTCAGTGGCAAATCGAGCGGCAAAGCCAATTACGGTCGCGTCGTCTAGCTGGTGCGCGGAACGCAGAGCCTGAACGCCTGCACTGTCAGGCAGAGGTATCGTCACCGGCGGTGGTATGACTTTGCGCTTGCTCGGAAACTGTGAAAGAAAGCGAGAGTGCCGGGCGTAGTCGTCGGTATAAGCCACGATCCTGTCGGCCAGGGTACCAGTCAGCAAGTTGTTCGCGAAGGCGACCTCGTCAATCGCTCGATTGGTCAGTGATCGTGGCAGATTCAGATCGCAATGGTGTGTAAGTACGATCGGTCGACGGGCCACAAACCGAGCGAGCGCGGCGAGTATTGCCGACTCCGGCTGGGGTAGATGCAGATGGACGAGATCATGGGACTTCAGCAAGCTCAAGGCGATGGCAGGATACTGGGCCATGATGACGGATTTACTCACGCGCGCACTTACCGGGACGCGTATCACCTGAGCGCCGTTGTGCAACTCCTGGCGGGGCAGATCCGGCTGAAATTGAGATGTGAGTATTGTGACTTCGTGTCCGCGTTCAACGAGCGCGCTGGCGAGTCGATCGACATAGACCGTAAGGCCCGAGACATACGGACGAAAGTACGTAATCGCCATGAGTACGCGCATGGGAGCTACCGTGACTCCTGGACTGATCGAACCCACTTGACAAGTTGCTCAATACCCTCTCGCGCGGGGATGCGCGGAGTCCAACCCAGCTCACTCTCGGCCTTTCGAATATCGGATATATAGATCGGCTGATCCCCGGGACGTTCTGGACCATGCCCAACAGGAACCTCGTGACCAATCAGCTCGGCAAGAAGCTGCCCGAATTCAGTCCATATGGCAAGTGACTGTTCAGGTCCGCCGCCAATGTTGTAAATCTCGCCTCGAGCGGTCTCGATATGGTCAACCGCCGCGTCGTACGCATCAAGGAGGTCATCAATGAAGAGTACGTCCCGCACCTGCTTGCCATTCCCGTAAATGGTGATCGGCTTCCCCGAGAGGGCCGCGATGACCATCCAGGCAAGCCAGCCCTGATCTTCAATTCCGAACTGGCGGTAGCCGTAGATGCATGATTGACGGAAGACGACGGTTGGCAGTTCATAGATCCGCGCATAGTCTCGAACATACTGGTCTCCAGCCCCTTTTGAACAACCGTAGGGTGAGTGGAAATCAAGCGGGAAGGATTCCGGCACCCCGTGGGGTAACGCCGCGAAGTGATAGCGGGTCTCCCCCTCGATAACCTTTGCCCCTTCGAGCGCGCCATACACTTTGTTGGTTGATGCGTAAATGACGGCGGGGCGGAGATGGCTCTGACGAGCTGCTTCAAGCACGTTGAACGTGCCGAGGGCGTTGACTTCAAAGTCACGGCGCGGACTCTGAACGGAGGTTGTGACCGCCACCTGTCCGCCCAGGTGATAGACGACTTCAGCAGAGCGAACCGCCCGCTCCACATCCGCGGCGACGGCAAGGTCACCTTGCACCACATCCGGACCGGTCCTGCACTGGGTCTGAAGCCACTCAAGGTTTGCTCCAGTGCCACGGCGGGAGAAATTATCGAGAATTGTGACTGTCTCGCCACGGTTGAGCAAACGACGTGCTAGGTTCACGCCAATAAAGCCGGCGCCGCCAGTGATGAGAACGTGCATGACATCCGAGTCGCGAATTTTTCTGTGACGCCGCGTACTCTAGAGCGCGAGCGGTCATCGAAGCCAATGGTACGCAACGCCTCGTCATCGAGACCGCTCCTCCCGGCGTACCCTTAAGCGTGATCCTGCTCTGTGCCGAGATTGTGACCCGTACACCATCCGCTAGCCGAACTGGCCATTCTGTCAACGTGCGGGCTGTCAACGATTCTACTGGTTGTGGAGTGACTCAACCAATCCGAGGCGCCTCCGCCACGTGGTCGGGGGCCTGGGGAATGCCGCAATGTCGCCGCGCGCCGCGCAAGCGAGGGGTGCACGGCGAACCCGTCTGGGCTATCGTGCTAGGATGGTGTGAACGTGAGCCTGCGTCTCCGCGATGGCTTGCTCACATCTTGTGGGGATTTCAAAGGGAGCGCGCATTATGGACGGCCTGCACTACGATCGAGTCTGCCGGACGGATCGATCCGAGGCGTATCTCATCAGCAAAGAGGATGAGCCACTCGCGCGCGTGGATCTACACTTTACGTCAAGTATCGTCTACGGTCTCCTCATTGTTGAGCGCCAACTGGCTACTGAAGAGACGATGGATCTGATTGAGACGATCGATGAAGATCTCGTCTGGAGTGCTGACCTTCCCCGCGACGATTTCGTCGTGACCGTCTATCAGGGCCAAGAAATCGGCGTTTACAGCGACCCGCATTTTGATGACGAGGAAGAAGAAAACGGCATCGCTCACTGAGCTGTGAGACTTGGGCAGTGATATGATGAGCCCGTTATGCCCGATGCCGTAATAGTTGACGCTGTACGCACTCCGATTGGCCGCTATGGCGGTGCGCTGAAAGACGTTCGTCCTGACGATCTCTTGGCAGCCACGCTTCGAGCGCTCATTGATCGAACCCCTATTGACCCAGACATCATTGAAGATGTCATTGTCGGTTGCGCTAACCAAGCTGGCGAAGACAATCGCAACGTGGCGCGCATGAGCCTACTGCTGGCGGGGCTCCCCGACCATATTGGCGGCCAGACAGTGAATCGGCTCTGCGGTTCAGGCCTCCAAGCGATCAATAGCGCTGCCCAGGCGATCCAGGCGGGCCTTGGCGAGGTGTTTATCGCTGGTGGTGTTGAGAGTATGACGCGGGCACCATTTGTCGTGCCCAAAGCGGATAGCGCATTTTCCCGAGGCAACCAGACGGCGTATGACACCACAATCGGCTGGCGCATGGTGAACGACCGCCTTGCAGCGCTTCATGCACCAATCAGTATGGGCGAGACCGCGGAAAATGTTGCCGAGCGATATGGCATCAGCCGGGAGGAGCAAGATGTATTTGCCCTGCGCAGCCAGCAGCGAGCGGTCGCTGCGCAATCAAGCGGTGCGTTTGCCGGGGAGATGATTCCCGTGGCGGTGCCCCAGCGGCGCGGTGAGCCAGTGCTCGTGGATCGGGATGAGCATCCCCGAGCGGACACTTCGCTCGAAAAGCTGGCCGCCTTGCCCTCCGCGTTCAAGAAGAACGGCACCGTGACGGCCGGCAACTCCGCGGGGATCAACGACGGCGCCAGTGCACTTCTAATGATGTCAGCAGAAAAGGCCGCGGAGCTGGGATTCACGCCGATGGGGCGAATTGTCACTTCTGCCGTTGCTGGCGTTGATCCGGCGTATATGGGCATTGGGCCGGTGCCCGCGACCCGGAAGGCACTTGCCCGCGCGAAGCTCAGTGTCGATAGTATTGATTTAGTGGAGCTTAACGAAGCCTTTGCTGCGCAATCACTCGCGTGTCTCCGGGAGCTCGAGCTTGATCATGATCGAGTGAACGTCAACGGTGGCGCCATTGCCCTCGGGCACCCACTTGGTTGCAGCGGCGCACGCATTATGACCGCGCTGCTCCATGAGATGCAGCGCCGAGATGCGCGATACGGGCTTGCCACGATGTGCATTGGCGTTGGACAGGGCATTGCCACCATTGTAGAGCGGTTAGGATAGTCAGACTTATTCCCAGGCGATCTTGCAGCGCGGCCCAGCAGTTGGGCCGTTACTTTTTGCCCGTGGAGGTGTTCATGATTCGTTTGATTCGTTGGCAGGTTGCGGCAGTCACGGCCGTGCTCTTGAGTGTGGCCGTAGTGGCGCCGAATACGCTGCTCGCAGGACCGGTGGACCAGAAAGGCACCTCCAGTCCAGATATTGCTCCCTTCCAGTCGGCACAATTCGACCTCAAGGGCTTTGTTAGGCTTGACGGAATCACGGTCGATGTGAGTGGTCAGGGCTCGCTAGCGCCACCGGATCGGAGCGCCGGGACATACAAATTTGGGCCGTTTACGCTGGAGACAGTGACCATAGGGAGCACTGTCTATGCTCGTTCACGGTTCGAGCCGAGGTGGGAAGCACAAGAAATACCTTCCGAGCTCCCAGTGAACGTGGGCCCGATCGTTGCATCAGATATCTTCCCTAAAGGCCCCTACACCCTCCAGGGGCAGGAACGAGTGGACGGTAAATTAACTACCAGATGGTCAACGGATCTCGATCTCGGCTTACTCCTTGCGCTGTCCGAATTTTCGCCGACTTCAGATGACAATGTCCGGGATGCGCTCAAATCGCTCAAGGCAAACCTTGAGGTCTGGGTGGGCAATGACGACCGCCTGCTCTATAAGGAGCGCGTCGTTTTCACATTCACAGTGCCGGCCATTGAGCCCCAGGGCGATCCCCTCCCTGGGACCATAGATCTGGCAATGACGTATTCCAAGCACAACCAGCCGGTGACTATTCAGTCACCAGTCTCGGATGAGCCGCGCCGTCGGAATGTCACGTTCCCCAAACTACAGTCACTCTATCGGGGTATCCACGAGACCGGACTGGGCTCCACCACGGGAGGCTGAGTAATCCGCGGCAGAGACTCGCGGGTGAGCGAGACTCCTGACCCCGTGCTGGCAGTGGGCTCATTGCCAGCGCGACTCCGCCGCATACGATTCGTCTAGGAGCTCAATGATATGCTTGACATCCATCGTGAGCCCGTGCCGCGTTACTCCTGCCGAGAGCTGCAGCAGACACCCTGGATTCGCCGTTGCTATGGTGTCGGCGCCCGTTGCTCGCGCCTCCTGCATGCGCGAATCAAGCAAGTCCAGGGACATTAAGGTTTGCGTCACGGAATAGCTCCCCGCGCTTCCGCAACAACGGTCTGATTGGGCCATGTCCACGAAGGTGATGCCCGGGATGCTCTCTAGTAAGGCTCGGGGCTGCGCGGAGATCCGCTGGGCATGCACGAGATGGCAAGATTCCTGGAGCGTGACGCGACGCTTGACCTGCCCGCGAGGTGGACGAATCGGTAACTCAATAAGCAGCTCATGGATGTCCCGCACTTTTGCGGCCAACGATTCGCCGGCGGCTAGCAGTTCGCCATAGCCCTTTAAGGTTGACCCACAGCCCGCGGCATTGACTACAACCGCGTCAACGGGTAGATGCCCGAACGCGCGCACATTCTGTTCTACCATCTTCACCGCGGAGTCTCGTTCACCGGAGTGGACGTTCAGAGCGCCGCAACACACTTGCTCACGAGGCACATAAACATCGCAACCGTTCCGATTCAGCACTCGAATTGTTGCCCAATGGACCTCGGGGTACAGCAGCGGCATCACGCACCCGGTGAAAAGCGCCACTCGAGCGCGCGCCCGCCCCGGAGCGGGGAAGAAATCGCGCTGGGGGTGGAAGAATTTTCGGGGGAGCCTCGGTAACATCTGTTCAAGGGCCGCTAGGCGCGGCGCCAGCATCTGAAGCATTCCGCTTCCCCGCACCAGGTGCTGCAGTCCGCTACGCTGGTAGGCCCTGAGCCAGTGTCCGAGTCCGAGGAGTCTTTGAGGCCGACCAATAAGCTGGTCGAAAACGAGCCATTCAATGACCTGACGGAACCGTCCGCGTTCACGCCTGTCTCGAAGCTGTGCGCGCGCCGACTCCATCAGTCGGCCAAATGGCACACCGGAGGGGCAAGCGGCTTCGCATGCGCGACACACCAGGCACTGATCGATCGCCGCGGCATAGGTCTCAGATGGCTCAATCCGGTCCTCATTGAGTGCCGTGATGAGATGAATGCGGCCGCGTGGGGAGGCCATTTCAAGGCCTGACTGAAGGTAAGTGGGGCAGTGCTCTAGGCACATGCCGCAGTGAACGCAGCCATAATAGTCAGCCGGATCCGGTGTATGCGCGGCGGTTGCATGCACGGTTAGACCCATAACTCAGAGTTGGGAGACGGGGAGGGCGCTCGACCCGGGAGTGGAACGTCGGCACAATGTCGAGCAGACGGAAGAATTTTCCCTGGATTGAACATCCTCCGAGGATCGAACGCTGCCCGCGCACGATCCATCATCATCAAGTCATCCTCCGAGAAGATCCAAGGCATGAAGTTGTTCTTCTCCAGACCAATGCCATGCTCACCGCTCAACGCGCCGCCGGCCGCCACGCACGCCTCCAGCAGCTCGTGCCCCGCCTGCATCACACGTTCCAGGGCGCCTGGCTCGCGGACATCGAACATGATCATGGGATGCAAATTCCCATCACCGGCGTGGAACACGTTTCCGATGGGCAGTTTGTAGCGTTGTCCAATGTCCACAACCTTGTGAAGAATATCCGGAAGCTTTGAACGCGCCACCACGGCATCATGGAGGTAGTAGTTGGGCGCAACTCGCCCCATGGCCGCGGCCGCGCCCTTGCGCCCAGCCCAGAGCCTGGCTCGGGCCGCTGGCTCATCCGCCGAGCGAAGCTCCACAGCGCCCTGCTGTCTACACAGCGATTCAACGGCTGGGGCCTGCTCCGCCACGGTCTCGGCAAGTCCATCCAGCTCCACGAGCAAGACAGCTCCCGCATCGGGAGGATAGCCAGCATGAAATGCTGCTTCCACGGCCTGAAGCACAAGCTGATCCATGATCTCGAGCGCAGCGGGAACAACGCCAGCGGCAATGATTTCAGACACGGCCGCTGAGGCCTCTTCCACGGAACCAAAGATTGCCAGAATTGTCCGAGTCACTTCAGACCTGGGGAGAATTCGCACGGTAATTTCAGTGAAAAGGCCAATGGTGCCCTCTGAGCCAACGGCACAACCGAGTAGGTCATACCCTGGTCCATCGGGCGCTGGTCCGCCAAGCTCGATGACCGTGCCATCGTGAAGTACCAGATCGGCAGCGAGGACATGATTCGTCGTGGTTCCCAGAGCGAGGCAGTGCGGGCCGCCCGCATTGTTCGCGACATTGCCACCAATGGTGCTGGCCTTCTGGCTGGAAGGATCCGGTGCGAAGAAGAATCCGTTTGGTTCCACAGCTTTCGTGATGTTGAGGTTAACGACGCCCGGCTCAAGCGTCATTGTGCGGTTCTCAAAGTCGGTCTCGTGGATGCTTCGCATCCGTGAGAAGGACACGACCACTCCACCCTGAATGGGAATGGCGCCTCCGGCAATCCCAGTGCCTGCCCCTCGGGGGACCACAGTTAACCCAGCCTCACCAACGATACGCGCGATTGACACGACCTCGGCCGCGGATCTTGGCGTGACCACCAGGTCCGGCGGCGATCGGTCGAGGCCGTAGTCGTACTCATAGACCAGGCGTTCTTCAACCCGATCCAGTACGGCGTCAGCCGGCAACACCGCTTGCAGTTGTGCAACGACGGGACGATAGCGGGCATCAGGTTCAAGGGAAAGTGTCACCTTTGGTGCTCCTCAAGGCTGGATTATCGCAGATCAATGGGTGGCATTCTCCCGGAGTCAGATCACCGACAGGTTATGCAGCCTACGTGGCCAGTATTGCTCGATCAGCAGTACGTGTCACGGTGGGCGTGTAGCGGACTGAACCAAAAACACAAAACCATATCAGCGCTATCTCGAACTCGTGACTTGACCATAATTCAGCATTGCACCTCTTGAGCGGCGCTCGGCGGCTCTCGATAATCGCGGTAGGTTCGATCTAAGCCACGAGACTCTTCTTCGAAACTCGTGGCGAACTTACTCGAGCGCTCGGCGATCACCGGGCAGAAGGATGTGCGATGCACGGAAAACTTCGGGCCCTGGCACTCATGGTGGGGTTGTCGGCCCTGCCACTTCAGGTGACCCCAACATTTGCGGAAAGCTGCGATCTGATCGGCGCCAATAGCTCCTTCACGATTTCAGACGGCACTGGCACGAGCCGCTCCTGGCGATTCATTGTGGATGGAGTCGTATACCAGTCCGACACCTTTGACATGCTTGAGAAGCAGAAAAAGAAGAAGACCAGTAGTAAGAACAACACGTTAAAGGTACTCTTTGTCTTTAAGGACGAGAAGGGCATCACGCGGTCACCAAATGACGAACCAACCATGTCCGTCAGTGCATCGATTCAGGGCGAAATCAATGAAAACCAAGATTCGGGTACTCTGACGCTCAGAGACCGAACCACGAACAAGAAGTACCGCATTGATGATCCATCGGGGGGGTTGGCAATCAACTGCGGATGATTGACGACGTCAAAATGATCGTTGAGAAAGAGGGCGACTATTGAGCCGCCCTCTTTTCATCCGTGCCTCGGAGCAATCCATTCATGGCACTCTAATTTGTTCCAGCGCCCGCGAACTGCGGTGGTGAGGTGAACCTGATATACTCACCAGGTCTGTGCACGGGATTACTTCCGTGCGTCTTTCTGCCTGCCGTTCGTCTCAGTTAGCACCACTGATGCGGTTCGCGATGGGCAATCCCATGGAAAGGAGGTGCAGTACGTGCAAGAGTACGAACTTATGTACGTCTTGACGCCCGAGCTTGATGAAGCAGGGGTTGAAGAGGCGAATACACGCGTGACGACGATGTTGACCGACCGCGGAGGTGAGGTCACCGCCGTGGACTCGTGGGGCCGACGCCGTTTGGCGTATCCGATCGAGAATCACCTTGAGGGCGTGTACTCCGTAGTACGGCTCAAGTTGGGCTCCACTAGTATCACCGCGATCGAGCGTGATTTCCGGCTCAATGAGTCGGTGATTCGTCATTTACTCATTCGCCCAGTCGCCTAAGTGGAGAAATAGGGGTCGGCGTTATGGATATGGTCAAGATCACCCTGGTCGGGCGAGTGCAACCTCGGGATCCCGAGGCACGCTTTACCGCGGCCGGCCAACAGGTGACGACATTTCGAATGGTGTGCGGTCATGTGCGACGAGGTCGCGATGGTGAACGTGTAGAGGAATCGGATTGGTTCCAGGTCTCCACGTTTGGGCGGTTGGCTGAGACAGTAGCCAATCTTGTCACCAAGGGCAGTCGTGTGCTGGTTGAGGGGCGTTTCTCATCGCGAGTCTGGCAAGACAACGAGGGCAAGTCTCGGACAAGCCTCGAGGTCGTAGCTAATGACGTCCTCCTGCTTGACCAACGCCAGCGTGATGACCAGTCCGGCTCGTATGCACCCGCTTCTCGCCCTGATGCACCGGATTCAGATCTAGAGGACTTGCCGTTCTAATGACAATGGACACTGAAAGCACTGCCGCGTCAAACAGCTCGTCGCCCCAGGGTCCCGGACCGATGGGCGATGGTCAGCGGCGACCTCCCCGACGGAAGGGTGAGGGCTATGGCCGCAAATACACACCGCGTCGAAAAGTCTGCCAGTTTTGCGCGGACAAGATTAGCTACATTGACTTTAAGGATCTTTCGCGTCTCCGCCGACACCTCTCGGATCGGGGCAAAATTGAGCCGCGACGGAAGACCGGAACCTGCGCACTGCACCAGCGGGCGCTGGCCACGGCCGTCAAGCGCGCTCGCCACATGGCGCTGCTTCCGTATACCGCGGAACATGTCCGTATCAGTGGGGTGCACGCCCGCGCGTGAGCTCACTCGCGGAGCATCTTGAGCCGGGCTTCGTCCCGGCTTTTCCCATTCCTCTCCAGATAGGTGCAATCATCGGCCGATGTCAACACGACGAACGAACCCCCCATCAAAGAGCCGAAGCTTAACCGCGCGGCTCGCGCATTTGCGGCCCTCATCCCGGCAGCTATCCAAATGGCAGCGCGAGCAAGAGCAGGAGCGACTTATCCGATTGGGTGTGCTTGGATTCGTTATTCTGGTCGTCCTGGTGCTCGGAATTGGCTTCCTGCATGAATCGGTCCTGCGCGGGCGTGAAACCGTGGCCAATGTGTATGGGCAATCCATTACGCTCAGTGACATTGTTGAGCGTGCGCGGCCGCGAAGTCGAATGTTTGATGATCAGATTCGGCTCTACACTGCACAGGGTTTGAGTCAGCAAACGCCTCAACTCATCGCTCAAAAGAATCGATTACCGGACACAATGCTTGATCAGATGATCGAGGAGTTACTTGTTCGACGTGAGGCCGCTTCGCGCAACGTCGTCGTCACGGATGCCGAGGTCGAAAGCAAACTTCAGGAGATTCTTGCTCAGCAGGATGCCTTGAGTCAGCCTGCACCCACACCCACCGCCACCCCGCTGGTCACTAGCACTCCCACACCTACCCTCAGCCCCTCGATCACCCCATCTCCCACGAGCACGGCCACACCTTATCCTACGCTTCAACCTGAGAGCGCGAAATCAGCGTATGACGTGCTGCTGGAACGCAACGGCCTCGGAGACACTCAATTCCGAGAGCTTGTGCGATCTGATGCGCTGGAAGAAAAGCTTCGCCTGGCGATCGCCGCTGATGCACCGACGTCGGGCCCGCAAGTGCGCGCGCGCCATATCTTGCTGGATTCTCGTGAAAAGGCTGAAGAGGTGCGTGAGCGGCTCATGAGGGGTGAGGACTTCGCAGACCTGGCGCGCCAGGAGTCGAAAGACCCCGGTAGTAAAGATAAAGGTGGGGACCTAGGCTGGTTTGGGGCGGGGGTGATGAACCTTTCATTTGAGCTTGCCTCCTTTTCCCAGGACGTTGGAGCTATTGGGGACATTGTGGAATCCCGCAACGGGCAGCACATCATCCAGGTTCTCGAAAAGTCCGAAGATCGGCCATTTGATGCGGACACACTTCAGCGTAAGTCGCAGGATTCCTGGCGCACCTGGATCTCCACCGCTCAAGCGAATCCGGAAGTCAAGAACACCCTCGCGGCCGACCAACGTGACTGGGCCTTGCGCCAGCTTGGTGGCGTCCGTCGATCATAAGCCTACACTCCGTGTAGGAAACGAAACGAGCGATGACGGTACTTACCATCATCGCTCGTTTTAGTGTCGTCTGCGCTTTTAACGGTGCGCGTTGCCTGAAATCAGGCCTGCACGAGAATTGCGTTCGATTGGTCGATCTGAACATTCACGAGATCGCCAATCTGGGGGACTCCAGCGGATGGTCCCGAGGTAGCTTCCGGAACGTGGGCGATTAGCCGGGCGCCATCCACCTGCACGTGTACCTCAATGACATCGCCCAGGTATGCCTGGGAAAGTACTGTGCCATTGAGATTGCCCTGGCCGCTCGCGCCGTTTGTCGTGAGCTGCAAGGCGGCCGGCCGGGTAGCAATGACGACCTCCTCGGTTCCCGTCACGGCCGCTGAGCTTGCCAGCTTCAAGATGGGGCCTTCAGCTCCCACGCGCACCGTTGTTGCGTCAGCCGATCGATCAACGATGCTGGCCGGTACGAAGTTGGTAAATCCCACAAAATCAGCCACAAAGCGATTCACCGGCCATTTGAAGATGTCCCGTGCCGACCCATTCTGTTGTACCACACCGTCTTTCATGACCAGCACCCTGTCGGATAGCACCATCGCCTCTGTCTGGTCATGGGTGACGTACACGGTAGTGACTTTGAGCCGTCGTTGAAGCTGCAAGAGCTCCACACGCATTTGGGCGCGGAGTTTCGCGTCCAGATTTGAGAGCGGCTCATCTAGCAACAGAATTCCAGGATTGCCAACGAGTGCGCGGGCGATTGCCACGCGCTGCTGCTGGCCACCGCTGAGCTTGGTAGCGGGACGGTTCTCAAAGCCACTTAGGCTGAGCATCTCGAGTGCCTCGAAGACGCGTGTCCGGATCTCCGCCTTAGGAGTTGAGCGAATTGTTAGGGGATAAGCCACGTTTTCAAACACCGTCATATGTGGCCAGATGGCATAGCTCTGAAATACCATGCCCGCGCCACGTTTTTCCGGAGGCTCAAATACACCTTGCTGGATTGAGGTCACCACGTGGTCACCAAATGAGATGTGACCCTCGTCCGGTGTCTCGAACCCTGCCAGGAGCCGCAGAGTGGTTGTTTTTCCACAACCACTTGGCCCCAACAGTGTCACGAGTTGCCCGTCTGGCACCTCAAAATTGACTTCATTAACCGCGCGGACGCCACCGTCGAACGCCTTGATCAGTCCGCGTACTTGAATCCCCGCCACCGTGATATTCCTCCTGCTGCCGTTTGAACCCAGACCTTGCGGACTTAGACGGCCGCCGGCTGCATTTCGATCTCGCGCCTTTCAGGCGCCACAGCTCGCTCCCTCATGCGCTCGGCAATAATCTGGATCAGTCGAGTCACTCCAAGGGCACTCACCGCTACCAGGAGCACCATGGAGAAGACCGCGGCCGCCACCGACTGTTGGGCGTTCTGCTGAAGCCCATAGATCGCAATTGAGAGAACTTCATTTCCTGGCGCATAGAGGACCAGGGGTACGGAGAGCTCACCACTGAGAATCACACCAATCACCAGCCAGCCATATAGAAAACTAGGCATGACAAGCTTCACAACGATTGATGTGAACGCCTGCATCCACGAGGCACCGTGGATGCGCGCCGACTCCTCAAGGTCCTTGCTGAGCTGCGCAAGCGCTCCGGACATGACTCGCACACCCACAGGAATCACCGTAACAATCATACCGATCAGCATGAGCCATGGCGTTCCATACAGCTCCTTGAGTCCAGGTACGCTGATGTACCCCCAGAGCAGACCGATTCCAAGCACGACCCCGGGCATGGTCCAGGGCGCCCACACGGCGAGATCAAGGGCACGCCGACCGCCAAATGTCGTTCGAGTCACAATGTAGGCGATGGCCGTGGTGATAATCATTCCGACGAATCCACCCACCAGGGCAATCATGATTGTATTCCGGGCGGCTCGCTGAACTACTGGTGAGTCCAAGGCCTTCTGGTAATTCTCCAGCGTGAAACTCTGCCAGCTATAGACTCCAAAAATCTTCTGGAAAGAGCCAAGGAAGAGCTGAATGCCCGGGAGCACCAGTGCCAGAAGCACGTAAATGACGATAAGCGCCGAAAGAGCGTACTTGATCTTTCCGAGGTGCCAGATTTCGGGCTTATAGCCCTTGCCAGTAATGGTCACGAACTCTCGATGGCCGAGAATCTTCCACTGCAATAAGACGAGAGCCACCATCACAATCACGCCAGTCACGGCGAGAGCGGTGGCCTCAGGGTAGCGCGACGGGACGTAATTATTGATGTAATCCAGCATCTTCGTGGAGAAGACGTAGATGCCTGCCGGGAACCCTAGGAAGAGCGGTGTCTCCGTTGCTTGAAGCCCACGGATAAAGCTCAGCATCATAACGCCGAGAATAGTGGGAGCGAGCACCGGAAGGTCCACGCGCAGGAGCGTCTGCATTCGGCCCGCGCCGGCGATTCGAGAGGCCTCCTCGAGCGCGAGATCCAACCCTTTGAATGCTCCCAGAAGCAGCAAGAATTTAAATGCAACCGTGGCGAGCGACATGACGAGAATCATGCCGGCCCAACTGTTGACGTCAAATAGTGGACCGCCCCCCGGGAATAATTGACGCCAGACTTGATTGATCATCCCAGCGCGGGCATTCCCAAGCATGGACCAGGCCAGCGAGAAGAAGATCTGCGGCATGACAAAGGCGAGCGTCATCACCGGCACGATCAGCCCACGCAACGGCACGTCCGTCCGCGCCACAATGAAGGCAAATGTAACCGCGATGACTGTTGAGATCAGGGTAACCGTCGTCGACAAGAAGAGCGAGTTACCCCAGCTATACAGCGTGGACATGTCGGTATAGGCTTTTTGATAGCCGATGAACGTCCAGTCACCGGGCAACCCTGGGCCTTGCGACTTAAAGCTACCGACGATCAACATTGCCAGCGGATAGACCGTGAGAAAGAAAACGATCGCTAGCAAGAGTAGGCCAACAACGCGAACGGGCCGGAACATCATCTGCGTGCTCCCGCGGGTTGAGGGCGCTGCGGTATCGGCTGCCATTGCCTTCCTCCTGTCCACACCATCGTCCTCGACGCCGTGGACTCCTCTATCTGGATTGATTGCAGTCTCATTCGTGACGGTGCCCGAAGTCTACCGCCTTCGGCAATAGAGAGTCCGCTCCACGAAGGCCAGTATAAGAACGAATCGAATCCGGAGCAACGATTACGCGAACACTACCGCACCGATTTCTGTCATCACAGTTGCAGCCCCCAGAACCGAGGTGACCTTAATCTACGAGTGACGCCATGTTCACCGTCCGGCCGAATTCGTTCAGCAACGCGGCCTAAAGTTCCATTCGCTGATAAGGCCGTGCCAAGCATGACTCAGGATGTAGGTTGAAACCAAGTGGTCGATTGAGCCGAGCTTCACGGGCGCTCACCCGCCATCATCCTTAGAGTATTCGCGGGTGTACAGGAGCGCGTGCGCTACGCTAGCATTGTCTGGAGTCGCTTGAAGGAGATCCATGTGCGCAACGGATTTAAGGTGTTTGATGCTGACACTCATGTGCAGCCCTGGGCGGAGACAATTGAGCCGTACCTGAGCCCACGAGTGCGGGAGCTGGTGCCGGATCTGAATGAGCACCGTTCGGAAATTCGAGTTGGCCTTGCAGCGGAGGAGCGGAAGCCGCCCTATAAGCACTGGTACCGATTCAGCGGTGAAGGCGGCTGGGGCTCTGGCAGGCCCCGCAAGCTCGGCGATGCGACTGCTGACCCCAATTCCAAGCGTCATTTCCAGAAATTCATGGGGACGAAACACCCAACTGAGGGCGGCGGAGACCTTGCGGAGATTCGTCTGAAAGACATGGATGAAGAGGGCGTTGATGTGCACATGATGGTGCCCGCCGGCGCAAACGGCCATTCCAATCCTGAGGTGGAGCTGGAATTTATCCGTGCGAATCATCGATTTCTCAGCGACTTCTGCGGGAAGGCCCCTGAGCGGCTGAAGTCGCTCATTGTCGCCAGCGCTCGCTGCGTCGATGAGAGCGTCGAGGAGATCAAGCGGTGGGGCGACGCACGGTGGGCCGTGGGTGTGCAAACCTACCTACCTCTGGACTATCCAATGGATCACCCGGATCTCGATCCCATCTGGAAGGCCGCGGCCGAGCGGAATCTCAGCGTGGTGCATCACAGTTTTGCTGGTGGCTACCCCGGATATCGGGACCTCTGGGAGAACCCGTTTATTGGGCGAACCGCCTCGCACCCATGGGGAGCAATGCGGGCTGTGGCTTCGTTCATCGGCGGCGGCGTGATGGAGCGCTATCCGGACATCAAGTTCACGGTACTGGAATGTGGCTTTGGCTGGCTGCCATTCTGGGCCAAGCGCATGAATGATCAGGTGATCTACATGGGCTATGTGTCTGACGATCTCAAGAAGAGAGCCAGCGACTACCTGACGGACGGACGGTTCTTCACGAGCATTGTGATCCACGAGGGCGAGGATATGGTGAAGATGGTAAATTCCCTGATGGGTGATCAGATCCTGATGTTTGGATCCGACTATCCGCACGCGGAATCCCGTTTTCCGTCATCCGTGGATGATGTGCTGGGCTGGGCAACGCTGACCGACGAAGAGAAGCGCAAACTATTTTGGGAGAATCCCGTTCGCGCCTTTGGTGAGCCATAAGTTGAGTTGAACAGGCGTCGTGGGGGACACGTCCGGGCAACCAACTCCACTCATCTGAGCTGGAATGGTTGCCCGGACTAGTGTGTCTCGATTATTTTCCGTGATGAGTTGATGGCCGGCGAAGTTGCTGGTAAACACAGAGAAGTGGCGGACAACGGCCGCCAGGAGTTGGGCATGTCCGCGGTCTCATTCCGTGACGTGGTGAAATTGTTCAGCGACGGCTCGGTCACAGCCGTCGATAGGGTCTCGTTCGATGTCGAGGAAGGCGAGCTTCTCGTCCTGCTCGGTCCCAGTGGCTGTGGCAAAACGACATCTCTGCGCATGATGGCCGGCCTTGAAGAGCCGGATGCTGGTGACGTGACGATTGGTGAGCGCACCGTCAGCTCAGCGGCTCGGAACATATTTATTCCAACCGAGAAGCGGAATCTGGGCATGGTGTTTCAGAGCTACGCGATCTGGCCACATATGACCGTCTTTGAGAACGTGGCGTATCCACTCAAAGTACGCGGCGTATCCAAAAAGACCATTGCCGAAAAGGTCAGTGCAACGCTGGCACTGATTGGCCTTGATGGGTACGAAAATCGCCCGGCACCAGCGCTCTCAGGGGGGCAGCAGCAGCGTGTGGCACTTGCCCGAGCGCTCGTCTTTGAGCCACGCATTCTGCTGTTGGACGAACCGCTCTCAAATCTTGACGCGAAGCTGCGCGTTCATATGCGCGCGGAGCTCAAGCAGCTCCAGCGTAAGACGGGTATTACCAGTGTATTTGTGACCCACGATCAGGCGGAGAGCATGTCGCTTGCCGACCGCATCATTGTGATGAACAAGGGACACGTTGAGCAGATTGGAACGCCGCAAGAAATCTACGAAAAGCCGCGAAGCCATTTCGTCAGTGAGTTCGTCGGGTCAATTAACATGCTCCCGGCCGAGGTCCGTGAGGTAAGCGATGCTGAATCCCTGGTCCTCACCGTGGACTGGTCGGAAGATGGCGTGCGCTGCATGTCACCCGAAGCGGGCGAGTTCCGCGCGTCACAAACGGTGTTTGCATCGATTCGCCCGGAGCGCCTGCGGCTTGCACGTGAACGCCCGAACGGTGGCAGCAATGCGTGGGAGTGTGCCGTAGCGTCGGCTTCATATTTCGGAGATCATTGGGAATATGTTGTGACGGCTCGAGATCGGGAGATCTCAGTGGTGGCCGGGCACGATGTGCGAGCGTCCGTGGGCGACCGCGTGTTCGTTTCCGTTGATCCTGCTGATGTCGTGTTACTTCCCCGGGAGGCTGTCTCATGAGCGTTGCTATTGAGGCGAGTATGGATCGAGCCGAGGCGATCGAGCTCGCGCGAAAAACGCAGCGCCGCCGTCGCTTTCGCCTGACACCTGGATTCATTGCCCAGTCGGCCATCATGGTGTTTGTGGGGCTGCTGGTCCTCTTCCCGCTGTCCATGCTTCTGTTTGGCAGTTTCTGGACGGCGCGTCCCGGGTTTGATGGCTCGCTCACGCTCGATCACTATATCCGCGCGTACTCCGACCCTAGCACCTACAGGGTCTTTGGCACGACTCTTCTTCTTATGGGCATAAAAACGATTCTGGCAGTGGTCTTCGCGGTCTCCATGGCCTGGATTGTGACGCGCACCGATACGCCATTTCGGGGCACCCTTGAAGTGCTGCTCACCGTGCCGATTTTCATTCCGGGGCTCCTAGAGGCCATTGGCTGGATCTTGCTCCTGAGCCCGAATACCGGGGTCATCAATGTCTTCCTGCGAAACCTCCTGGGACTGAGCGAGTCGCCATTCAACATCTACAGTCTGGGCGGAATGGTCTGGGTGCTTTCGCTTGGCTCAACATCATTCATCTTTCTGTTAATGGTGAACGCTCTCCGTAATATGGATGCATCTCTTGAGGAGTCTTCGCGTGCATCTGGCGCGGGCCCCATCAGAACCGCCATCAGCGTCACCATGCCGCTCATGGCGCCAGCCATTCTTGGTGCTGGGATGCTGAGTTTTATCCGGGCGATGGAGAGCTTTGAAGTCCCCGTGCTCCTTGGCTTACCAGCCAAGGTCTACGTATTCTCGAACCGCATTTACGCGGCAGTCCAATATGACTACCCCGTCAATTACGGCCTGGCCACGTCGCTGGGCGTCAGTTTTGTGGCCCTCACATTCGGCTTGATCATGCTTCAGAACAAACTCCTCGGGGGCAAAGAATTCTTTGTTGTCACCGGTAAAGGCTATAAGCCACAAATTGCGCGGCTTGGCCCTTGGAAGTACGTGACCTTCGCCGTGTGCTTTGGATTCTTCGCCATCTCAACGGGACTGCCACTTTCACAGCTCCTGATCACATCCGTCATGCCCAATCTCTCAGTGGTCAGTTTCAGTGAGATCACGTTCAAGAACTATTTCCAAATACTGGCTGATGCCATTCTCTGGCGGAGCTTCATCAACACGATGCTTGTGTGTGGAGGATCAGCGCTGCTGGCGGTGACCCTCTGTACCGTCATTGCCTACATTAGTTCGCGTACCACTTACCCGGGACGGAAAATTCTGGACACTATCACCTGGTTGCCCTGGGCCATTCCCGGTGTTGTCGCGGGGCTGGGCATGCTCTGGGCATATATCAGTATTCCGGGCCTAAAGGATTTGTATGGCTCAATCTGGCTGCTTGTCTTGGTGTTCCTGACGACCGGTTTGCCGCTTGGTGTACGGCTGATGACTGGTGTCATGGTTCAGCTTGGAAAAGAGCTTGAGGAAAGCTCCAGAGTACTCGGTGCTGGGTGGGCGCGTACATTCTGGACGATCGTGCTGCCACTCTTGAAACCCGCGTTTGCTGGCGCATTCTTATTGCTCTTCATTGGTTTCTCGCGCGCGGTGAGCTCAACCATCTTGTTCACCGGGCCGGGCGTGGAGCTACTCGCCGTCACACTGTTTAGTTACAGCCAGGCGGGGCGTCTGGAAACAGTGGCGGCTCTGGCCATGGTACTACTGGTCATTAACGGGACGGGGCTCATCATAGCTCGACGCCTGGGTGCGTTTGGGCGTGGCGCCTCAGTTTAGGTAGCGGGACAGTCTCGCGCAATCAACGTAGGAGGAACGATGATCCCATTGTTAACTCGACCGGCTGCACTCGTGGCCGCATTTGCCATGGTCTTAATGGCATGTACCCCGCCACTTGCCGCAACACCGACGAGTGCGCCTGCGAAGCCCACCGAGGCGGCGAAGCCCGCGGGAGCCGCGTCTCCAGCGGCCGGTGGAGCGGTAGCTTCACCAGGCGCCGCGGCATCCCCGGCTGCGGCAGGCGGCGCGAGCCAGCCCGCCAGTTCTGGTGGTATGGAGCCTGGAATCGCGGCTGCTTCGGCAATGTACCTGGAAGCCGCCAAGAGGGAGGGCAAACTGGTCATCTACGGGTCCGGTTCACGGGAACAATTTGAACCCGTGAAGGCAGCTTTCATGCAGCGTTTCCCCGGAATTGAAGTTGAGGGTGTGGACCAGCGTGGTCGTGAAAGCCGAGAGAAGGTTTTCGCTGAGCAGCGCGGCCGAAACTTCGTCGCGGATATCGTGATCTCCGGGTTCACGACGCAGAACGAGCTGCGTGAAGCGGGCTTCGTTGACAAATATGAGTCGCCACAGATCGGCGAAGTCGTGCCGGAGCTCGCAACGGCCGCGGGAGACCTTATCTCCCGTTCCGTCACCATCTTCACCATCATGGCCAATACCAATCTGGTCCCACCCGATCAGGAGCCGAAAGTATGGAATGACGTGCTGGATCCAAAGTGGCGTGGCAAAATCGCCATGGATGATCCGCGCGGGAGTGGCCCTGGGGGCACCATCCTCGGACCTCTTGAGTTACTTTACGGTTTGGATTGGTCCAAGAAACTTGCAGATCAACGTCCATTTTTCGCCACCACGGATGGACCGTTGGTCACCGGCACCGTCCGTGGAGAGTACGCGCTGTTCCTCTCATCTAATCATGCGGAGGTCATTAATCAGCGCAAGGCCGGTGCGCCAGTGAAGCAGATTCGACCGGCAGATGGTGTGGGCGTCACGCAAATCAGCCAAGCATTGATCAAGGGCGCACCACATCCAAACGCGGCGAAGCTCTGGATTGAATGGAATCTGAGTGAGGAAGGCCAGAAGTCCATCGCTTCGGTAGGCCTCGGACCGGTGCGCAAGGGCGTCAAAGCCGGTGAACCGGAAGCCAGCCTCGAGGGCGCCAAGATTCTCCCGCGCGACGATACGCCAGAAGCGTTCACGCAGCTAGGCGACCGTGTCAAGCGCTGGGAAGAATCACTCTTTCGATAACAATTTGGCGTAGTTCAGGCGGGCGCTCATGAGGGCGCTCGCCACGGTTCTCCCAGTTCGCGCTAGGTATCCCACCAGGCTTCGGGGGTGACATCATGGCATTGGGTCGACGTTCCTTTCCGGTTATCGTGGCATTGACAGTGGGGCTTATGGCCTGTAGTCCGCCTATGGCGGCGACGCCCACAACAGCGCCATCGAAACCCGCGGATACGGCCAAACCAGCGGCAAATGCCTCACCAGCCGCGGAGAAACCCGCTGCAGCCGGCTCACCCGCCACGGCCGCGTCACCAGCGGCGAAGCCTGCTGCCAGTGGAGCGGCGACCTCTTCTGGAGCCATGGAGCCGGCGCTTGCATCCGTGGCGCAGCAGTTTTACGACCAGGCCAAAGTGGAAGGGAAGCTCATTATCTATGGTGCCGGCGATCGCGAACAGTTTGATCCCGCGAGAACCGCCTTCATGCAGCGATTCCCTGGTATTGAAGTAGATGGCGTTGATCAACGCGGACGTGAGAGCCGAGAGAAGGTCTTCGCCGAGCAACGGGGCCGCAACTACGTTGCAGATATTGTCCAATCTGGGTTTACCACCCAGAACGAGCTCATCGAAGCCGGATTCGTCGAACCCTATAAGTCGGTTCAGGTCGACCAGATCATCCCGGAGCTGGCAACCGCGGCTGGCAGCCTCAATTCCCGAACAATGAGCGTCTTCTCGATCATGGTGAACACCAATCTGGTGCCTCCTGATCAGGAGCCAAAGTCCTGGAACGATGTACTGGACCCGAAGTGGCGCGGTAAAATTGCTATGGACGATCCTCGGGGCAGCGGACCGGGTGGCACGATCCTCAGTCCAATGGAGCTACTTTACGGTCTCGATTGGTCACAGAAGCTGGCTGAACAGCGACCATTCTTCGCAACCCAGGCCGGTCCACTGGTGGTTGGTACAGTGCGGGGCGAATACGCGCTATTCCTGTCGGCAAGTGCACCCGACATCATCAATCAACGCAAGGCGGGGGCCCCGGTAAAGCAGGTGCGTCCAATCGAAGGCATTGGCATTACCCAGAACAGCATGGCGCTTATAAAGAATGCTCCACACTCCAATGCCGCCAAGCTCTGGATCGAGTGGAACCTTTCAGAAGAAGGGCAGAAAGTGCTCGCTGCCTCCGGGCAGGCTCCTGTCCGTAAAGCCGTCCCTGGTGCGGAACCGGAGGCAACCCTGGGATCAACAAAGATCTTGCCGCGTGATGACACACCAGAAGCCGTTGCCGCGCTGGGCGACCGCGTGAAGCGCTGGCAGGACACGCTCTTCAAGTAAAATCGGATCGCCAACGAAGCCGCCGCGAGAATCGCGGCGGCTCAGCATTTGTCGCTAATCTCACGCAGAGGGAGTCTCTTTTGGCACTGGAACAGGAACGAACGCAGACACAGTCCCAGGAACGGACCGATACGAAGGTCCATATCTATAAGGATCATTACGAGAAAGAACGTATTTATGTCAAGCAAGTTGGCAGCATGCGCTACACTCTCACCGAAGAGCGGCGCGAGCGCATGCAGACCGTGCCGCGTGTTTTCACTCCCTCATTGGGCGAAGGCACAAGTGAGAACTGGAAAATCATCGATCCAGGGGATGAGATCTTCCGCACGCAGAGCCTGCATGTTCACTTCGTCACGGTCCAGCCAAACGGTCGCAATGACGGACACGGACATCAGAATGAAGCGCTGTTCTATGTGCTTCAGGGCCGCGGATTCGAGATTCACGATGGTAAGCGCTATGACTGGGAAGCCGGCGATTGTGTAGCCGTGCACAACGATAGCGTGCACTGGCACAACAACCCCGATCCCGTGGAACGTGCGATTTGCCTGGTCATGAAGCCGAAGCCGTTGGCCCTGTTCCTAGGACTCTGGCAGCAGGGAAAAATCGGCACAAAGCCAGCCGATGACGAGAACTGGGAAGCACCCATGGAGTGGCTGGCCGCCCGGCCAGAAGGCGACGAGCTTATTCCAAAGGTGATGAAGGCCGACGGAACGCCATGGGAGTGGACGCCGCTGGGCCACGTGCGCCAGCTTGCTGGTACAGGCGTGCCGCTGCGGATTAAGGGGGTAGATGCATACCTGCAGGAAATTCCCGGTGGGAGCCGCTCCGGCAAGCGTTGGCAGATTGCAGACGAGGCGGTCTTTGTTCTGGAGGGCGAGGGCTATGATCTCCACTGGGATGTGGAAGCCCAAATCGACGATAAGTTCTACGCCCGAGTTGCCAAGAAACCAACGCGCTGGGAGTGGAAGAAGGGCGACGTCATCTGGGTGCCTCAGAACCAGGTGATTCAGCGCTTCAATTCCGACCCGTCAAAGCCCGCAAAAATCATCGCCTCACAAAATGGCATGTTCAAGCATCTCGGATATTCACGAGCGGTGTACTTCGAGAATGCACCGGAGTATGACGTTCAGGCGAAGTAATTCACTTACACGCAAGAAAGAAAAAGTTCCGCCTCAGAGAGTAGTGAGGTGGAACTTTTTTTCTATTGCTTGTGAATATGGCCGGTACGGAATCTTTACCCGCTAAAAATCAGGCACCCTAGCTCCGCGTTAGCCCGGATTAATCACCGGAGTTTGGGGGAGGTGGATGTGGCCGCATGGGGCGTTCCGTCCAAGCGCATCAGCGACAGAGGGCAACTCTCCGAGCCACCCGGGCGAATGCCTCCTGACCGGTGCATCATTCGGGTGAGCCGCGGCTCCCGGTAGCGCGGCGGTCTCGTGCCCCGCGCCCCGGGATGCTCGCAACCCGAGCGGCTGCCTGTCATTGATGATTCCTGGGGCGCGGGGCACGAGACCGCCGCGCTACCGGGAGCCGCCCCTCGACGCGCGCGTTCCGTCACTCCGCATCTGAACGCAGCACCGGCCCAGGGAGCCCTCCGAGCCACCAGGTCGAACATGCCACATGCCCGGTGAATCATCCGGCTTAGGGGGCGCGGGCATCCATGGCAGCCATGGCCGACGAGGCCGCTCCTCGGGTTTCCGGTCGCCGATTGGGATATCGCGTTGCGGCCCTGATGGGCCGGGCCGCCGGGGATGGCGGCGCTCCCAGTGACGGGTAGCTGTTCAGGCCGTGAGTGATGTTCACCGCGGAAGCGGAGAGACGCAGAGATACACCGTCGTTTTCTCTGCGTCTCCGCGGAGAACATCCCTCGTGACGTGAACCAATATCGCGATGCCTGCATGCTATCCTTCCCTGAGCCAACTACCATGGTGACACCGACCGAAACCAGGCAGCCGGAACGCGAGGACCTCACCACCGTCCTCAATCTCATCATGGTCAGCGCTGTTCAAATTCTTGAGGGCAGCGCGGGGGCTATTGCACTCTGGGAGCACCGCGTTCAGCGCTTCCTGCCTCAGGCCAGTTACGGCCTTGAGCCCATTGACGTCCAGCTCCTGCATCCGCGCCTTGATCGGACCATTCTTTCAATCCTCGGTCGCGCGGGTGAGAATCTCCCGCTCGTGCTCATCCCCAGTGACCTGCGCTGGCCGGGCCGGCACCGCCTGGAGCACATTCTGGCGCTGCCGCTCAGCCAGGGTCAGGATCTGGTGGGCGTCATCTACGTGTTTCGTCCGGAGTCTGCCCGGCAGTTCCAGGTGCGTGATATCCGACTGCTGGAGATCTTTGCTCAGCAGGCGGCTGCCGCCATTCAGTCGTCGCGCCTCGTCCAGGAAGCATCGCTTGAGCGACAGCGGCTTCAGGCCATGCAGGAGAGCTTTGTAGGAATCGTAAGCCATGAGCTCCAAACGCCCATTGCCATCATCAAAGGCTACGCCAGCACGCTGGGCAATCCAGATGGGTCATGGCGGCCGGAAGTTGTTCGCAGAATTGCAGGTACCATCGAGGATGAATGCGGCCGGCTCCAGAGCCTGGTCACGGACTTGCTTGATATCTCGAGGATCCAGGCCGGCCGTGTGGCCATGGCCTTCTCGCATATTGACGCCGGCGAGCTCGTGAGTGACGCGGTCCAGGCCATGCGAGTGAAGTCGCCGGGGCGCAAAATTGATCTTGCACTCGCGCCAAACCTGCCGCTTGTCCGCGCTGATGCAGACAAACTCAGGCGCGCAATTCAGAATCTCATTGACAATGCCATCAAGTATTCTCCAACGGAATCAGTTATCACGGTCAGCGTTCATACGCTTCAGAACGAGCTCTGCATCGCCGTGGCCGATCACGGAATTGGCGTGCCGGAAGAAGAGCAAGAGCAGATCTTTGAACGATTTCATCGGGTAGATACGAGCTTGAGCCGCACAACACCCGGTGTGGGATTGGGCCTGTTCATTGTGAAAGCCATCATTCATGCGCACGGTGGCCGTACCTGGGTTGAATCAGCCGGCCCAGGCCGCGGCAGTATCTTCACCATGGCGCTCCCCCTGGACCGAGCAGTATGAAAGAACGACGCACCATCTTATTGGTGGATGATCAGCCGCGGATTCTGGACTCTGTACGTATGAATCTTGAGCTTGAGGGATTCAGCGTGCTCGAAGCACAGAGTGGCGTTGAGGCGTTGGAAAAAGTGCGCACGCAGCTTCCAGACCTCGTGGTGATGGACGTCATGATGCCCGAGATGGACGGATTCGAAACGCTGCGTGAGCTACGCAAGTTCTCCACCATTCCCGTGATCATGCTCACCGTGAAGTCGGATGATCAAGACGTGATCCTGGGGCTCCAGCTTGGCGCCGACGACTACGTATCGAAACCGTTCAGTCAGCCGGTGCTGCTCAATCGCATCAAGGCCGTCCTGCGCCGAGCCGAGACAACACCAACTGCCCCTCGTGGTCCTATCCTCATTGACGATCGGCTCTCAATCGACCTCGAGCGCCATGAGGTCACGGTAGACGGGACCAAGGTCCAGCTCCGGCCCACGGAGTACCGCCTGCTGTTTCACCTGGCCAGCAACCCCGGCGTGCTCCTGTCTCACGAGACACTTCTCTCTCGAGTTTGGGGCCCGGAGTATCGAGATGCCAGTCACTACTTACGGCTCTACATCAACTATCTGCGACAGAAGCTCGAGCCCGATCCCGCCAATCCGCGCTACATCCTGACCGAGCGAGGTCTGGGTTACCGTTTCGTGGACTATCAGCGAGCGGCCAACACCGCCAACTGAGACCGCACACACTGCGCGGTCTGAATGGGGGGTGACACGGCTTCAGAGGTCAAGCGAAGCTTCGGCCGCGGCCCCGTCGAGATGAGTCGGGGGGAGTCCGTGGGAGTTAGCCACCAGGCTGCAGTACGCGGACGGGTGGGCGCGAGCGCGGCAGATCTGTGAACAGCATGACGGAGGGTGCCAAACACACCCGCCATCGGATCGGGTCGCGGTGCGTCTGTCCGATGGAATTCGCGTCGCCGCCCCGTCCACTGAGCTCACGGGGGGAGCTCAAGACAAAACGGCGGAATGCGTGGTACAACGCAATCAGCACGCAATGATGTTGGGCGGTTCACCGGCAAGAGGTGGATGATTCGATGCAGGCATCGTACGTAACTCAATCTCCAGGCTCGCGGCGCAGAGCAAAATCGCCAGTCATTGGCGTTATCGTGATGGTAGTGGGCCTAGCACTCCTCCTCGGGTTCCATCAGACGACCGGGATCAGACGGGCCGAAGCTCAAGGCGCCGATTCCTGCCCGGAGCCAAACGATGAGTTCCAGACCGCCTGCCTGCTGAGTCCCGACGTCCCAGCTCGAGGGTTCATCTGGAGCCCCGGTGACGTGGACGCCTACCGACTCGAGAATCCCGATTTCGACACCAGGATGAAGCTCGAGCTTAAGAGCCCAGGGCTTCGCTTCCGCGTGATTTTGGCGAACTGGAATGGCGAGGTGCTGCAGGTTGCCGGGGCGAACAACGGACTCGCAGCCATCGAGGCTACGCTGCCGCTCCCAGGCACCTATTATGCTTTTGTCCAGTCCGAAACGGGCGCATCAAGCGCCGACCAGCCGTATGAGCTCGGCGTGCGGTGGGACCTTACAACAAGCCATACGCCCAAGATCATTTGGTCCTTTGATTATCGGCCTCTAACGACAGATGGCGTCACCGGTGCGTCGGATGCCTACCAAAACCTCCGGGCAGATGGGAAGCAGACAACCACCGTCAGGCAGAGCGGCACGACTCAGGCCCCCAAGATGTCGTGGAATGCTCTCAGCGGCAGTCACGATCTGCGCGACTTCACCTTTACCTTTGATAGTCGGCAGCGGAGCAATGTCACCGGGGGATACATGGCGTACTTCCGGTATCGCGATTCCAACAATTTCCATCAGCTATTCGTCAATCTGGAAAAGCGTCAAGCGATGGTGATCAGGTGGGTCGATAACCAACGCACGGTGAGTCTCGAATGGACGAACATCGCGGCGCTCCAGGATCCGCAAGCGGTGAACCGCACGACGATTAGCGCCCGGCGCGGCACGCTCTCGATCAACATCAATGGCCAGAATGTGTTGAGCCTCCCCGACGATCCAACGGGCGGCGGTGACTTCGGCTACGGCACCATCACCTGGGGTGATCCGGCAAGTGTGAGCTTCGACAATGTGCTCGTCGCGGTTCCATCGACTCCAGCGGGGGCAATGATCCTTCGAGATGATTTCAGTGACCCACGCAATCCAGTACTGACCACGTATTCATCTCCTACTGGGGTTGGGTCAATTGTCGAGGGCGAATACGTCCTCACAACTACTGATCCGGCTGGCGATCAGAGCGCCGGGAGATATCTCCCGCTCCATCACCGTGATGCGGAGCTCACGATTGACACACGCCTCGTTGGGGATCCAAAAGGAAAATACGTTGCCCTGGAATGTCGCGTGCAGGATTCGACATCAGTAGCAGACGGTTACCGACTATCAATCTACCCTGAGAATGGGACATTTGCAATGAGACGCTACATTGACGGAAATGAGGAAATGCGAGTTGCGCACCGTGCATCGTCAGCCATTCGACGGAATGGAGAGTCGAATACGATTGGCCTGCGCTGTGCCGCGTCAACTATCACTGCTCTGGTCAATGGCGTTGAGGTTGCCTCATTCGAGGACTCCGCGTATCGGACTGGAAGATTCAGGATCAGCGCGGGGAGCTTTCGCGGTGCAGGTCCGGTCGATGCGCGATTCGACAACCTGCGCGTGGTGCAACCATGATGGCCCCAATCGATGAATCAAGGCGAAATATCGGACCGGTCTTTGCGCTCCGGTGATCTCTGAGGCACGTATCGATGGCACTGAAATGAACCGGGGAAAGCGGTGTACTCGCTTCCAGGCCATGAATCTCCCTTCTCTCTGGAGCATGGCGCGGAATCGCGGCCGTGCGCTTAGGCTGACGAGGTCAGGTGCGTGCTGCCATCGGCTCATCCTCTCCGGGACACTCACTAGGCCGAGACCCGCAACCCGACCTGGAGAACGGATGTGGCCTTAGTATTCTGTCAGATAAGGTCTGCGGGGCTCTTCCGCCACCAGTGGTATTGTGCATCTTGCCGGACAGTGACGAGCCGACCGCGCGGCGACGAGCAGGAACGCCCGATACTGTCGGGCAAGATGCCCGACACCACCGATGACCTCCACCCGACAATCCATGATTGACAGGGCACTAGGTCTACAGAGATGACGGTCGTTCCGGGGCAAATGCTTGGGCGCTACCGGGTGATCGAGTCGATCGGTAAGGGCGGCATGGCAACCGTCTTCCGTGCCTTCCAGCCGAGCCTCGACCGGTATGTGGCCATCAAGGTACTACCCGATCATCTTGCCGCGGAACCGGGCTTCCGAGAGCGCTTTCGCGCTGAAGCGCTCGCCATTGCGCGACTCAATCACCCCAACATCCCGTCCATTTTTGAGTTTGGGTATGAGCACGATGTCACCGGAGAGTCGTTTGAAGCACGAGGCGAACCCGCGGACAGCGCCCCAACGGTACAGTTGCCCGGAGCCAACGAGACCACCCAAATCATGGAGTTGCCTGACAATTGGCAGGCTCTCGGGGCATCGTATCTCGTCACGGAGCTCGCTGAGGGTGGAACGCTGGCCGAGCTACTTGCTCGTGAGCTTCCCGGTGACAAACCCACTGCCCACCAGCCCCAGGGCGATCGCGCAACGGCGGCCGGGCGCGGGCTGAGCGTGGCGGAGACCGTGCGCATCCTGGGACCCATTGCATCGGCTCTCGATTATGCCCATCGGCGGGGTGTGATCCACCGCGACGTCAAGCCCTCGAACATCCTCTTCCGTGGTGATGGCGTCCCATTACTCGGGGACTTCGGCCTATCACGGATGATCGAGTCGGGCTCGGATCAGCGGCTTACCAGAACGGGCATCTTCCTTGGCACTCCGGCGTATATGAGTCCAGAGCAGGCCGAGGGGAAGACCGGTGACGCCGCGAGCGACCGCTACAGTTTCGCCGTTGTCGCCTACGAGATGCTGACGGGACAGCCGCCCTTTACTGCTGAAACACCACTGGCGGTGCTGCTCGCCGTGTTGCGACGACCGCTGCTGCTGCCCAGAACGATTAACCCATCCATCAGCGCCGCCGCGGAGCGAGTGCTGCTCAAGGGTCTGGCCCGAGACCCCAGAGACCGATACCTAACGGTGAGTGACTTCATCGCTCAGCTTTCCGCAACCATTCCTCCGCCGACCGGAGTGGCGCCACCTCGTTCACGACGCAGATGGGCCCTTGGCGCGGCGGGAGCTCTGCTTGTCGCAACTGTGACGGGCATCGCTGTTCGGACCAGCCGCGATGTTCCGCCGGATTCGCCGCCAGCCACCAGTCCCGGCGCCACCTTGCCTCCCACAGCGGCGTCAATTGTGGCAACCCGTCCGCAGGGAGCGGCGTCTCCAGCCGTCTCTCCAGCCGCTTCGCCCTCACCTTCTCCGCAGCCAACTCAGCCACCCCGACCAGAACCGACCCTGCCAGTCCGGCTGCCAGGACGTCCGGTCTAGTGGTGGAGGTTCGATCAAATCCGAATACTGTGATGACGTGACAAGCCACATCACCTGGACTGCTGTGAGGGTCTTGCATTCCGGCGGGTGAGCTGCACACTCACTCGGAGACCGTTGGGTCCGCCCAGAACCCGGGACGCCATAGGCCCGGCATTTGGAGTGGGGCGTGCGGGAGAGCCGCTTTCTTTATCCCCCGGACGGGGCCTGGAGGAACATCCAAAGCGGCGCACCAGCACGCCCCACTCTAAATGCCGGTCAAAAACAGTGTTCGGTCTCAGCCAAGGCCGTCTTTGACTGCTGACGCCACATGGACTTCCTCGTACAATCCCGCACGCTGCCACCGGAGCAAACGGCACAGGAGCTCAGACACTCGTGACACTCGTTCTTATCATTGTTGGCCTCATTCTGATCGCTATGGCAATCGGACTCTTTTACGCTGCTCTGAGCACACAGCGGAAGACGGCCGCCATGAGCGCCCTGGCCACATCAAGCGCTGGCAGCGTCATCAGCCTTTACTCGGGTGAGCCAGCCGAAGTACGTGGAACCCTCCGCTGCGAATCACCACTCACATCGGAATTTGCCGGGGAGCCGTGTGCCTATTTCTCAACGCAGCTCACGCGCGAATATGAAGAGCAGGAGCGAGACTCCGATGGACGGACGCGCTGGAATCGAAAATCGGAGTCGATCGCGTCGAGCACGCAGCGCGTGGGATTCACCGTGGAGGATGAAACCGGCGCCGTCCGAGTGGACCCGGAGGGCGCTGACATCGACGCCCTGCAGGTGGTCAACCGTTTTGAGCAAGACCACGCCGGCGGGATCACCATCGGTGGAGTATCGATTGATCTCGGCCTGGGTACGGTCTCGGGGCGGCGCATCCTGGGCTATCGGTCCACTGAGCACGTGCTCCGGCTTGACTCTCCAGTCTATGTGATCGGAGTGGTGAATGAGGAGAAGGACATTGCCTCTGCGCCCGCCGGAATGAAAGACAGGCCATTCATTATCAGCTATCGTTCAGAAGAAGCTCTGAAGTCCGCCTGGCAGGATTCAGCTCGATGGCTGCGGCGTGGGAGCATGGCCTGTTGCGCTATCGGCGTGCTGCTCCTGCTCTCCGCGGCGATCTGGCGCTAGTGCCACTCGTGCCGAGACTGCCTGAAATAGATACCATCATCATCGGCGCCGGTCTCGCCGGGCTCGCGGCTGCTCTCAAACTGAACGATTGCGGGCGAGCCTGCGTGGTGCTGGAGGCACGTGACCGTGTAGGTGGGCGAGTCCATACCATTCGGCACCCATTTTCAGACGGTTTACATGCTGAAGCGGGCGCAGAGTACATCAACGCCGAGCATGAGCATGTTCAGGCGTTGCTTCGCCGATTCAACCTCCTCAATGGTCGTGCTCAGTCCGCGCCACGCCTGTACGCCTTTCTTAACCGGCGAGGCATCGGACAGACTGTTGCAAGCCTTGGAGCGGACGTTGCCACAGACCTGCGCCAGCTCGGACGTCGCACGGCGGCACTGGGACGGATGATCCCGGACCCGCGGCTTCCCTGGACGGCGCCAACGGCGAAGGAGCTTGATGCTCGCTCAGTACGGGACTGGCTGCAGGAGCTTGCACTCAGTCCGGTGACCTTCTCCTATCTCAGCGTCTGGCAGCGGCTGGATTACGCAATCGAGAACGACCAAATCTCTCTCCTCCAGCTCGCTCGCGATGATCGGCTCTATCGGGCAGCCCAGGGGCAACGCGCGGTTCGTCCTCCTCAAGCCATGGATTCCCTGCCCCGGGCCATGGCCGCGGAGCTCGGCGATCGAGTGGTCTGTAACGCCGAGGTCACATCAATCGAACACTCGGATCACGGTGTGACCGTCGCGTTTCATCGAGACGGGCGGCCGTGGAGCATTCGGGGGAACCAACTCGTCCTGGCCGTGCCCGCAACGGTTGTGCCTGACATTACGATCACCCCCAGTCTGCCTGAAGCACATGAGCACGCGCTCCGCGGACTTCGGTATGGAACAGTTGTGAAGGTACTGATGCAGTTCCGTCACCGATTCTGGCTTGCTGAGAGCCGGATTCGCGGAGTAATGACTGATCTGCCGTTTCTTTCCGCGTGGGATGCAACCCACGACCAGGCCGGCACCCGGGGAATTCTGGGCACCTATACCGCCGGTGAGAACGGGCGGCTTCTGGCCGCCATGAGCGATGCGGAGCGCTTTGACTGGTGCCTCGCGCAGCTCGAGCAAATCTTCCCTGCAGCAGCCACCCATTTTGAGGCTGGCTATTCCGCGGTTTGGGACCGGGAGCCTTTCACCCGCGG
>JBJXFJ010000035.1:0-2581 GCA_046154735.1 Chloroflexota bacterium
TGATCCTGAGCCAGTTTGGTACGGGTCGCGAGTTTGAAGCGTACGTTGCGGCGGTCACCGTACCGGACATCATCTTTCAGGTACTCGCGGGTGGAGCCGTTGGCTCAGCGTTTATCCCGGTGTTCAAAACTTACATTGCCCGTGATGGCATGGATGATGGTTGGCGACTCGCCCGCACTGCCATGACGGTGGCCGTAGCCGTCACGATACCGGTGGCGTTACTATTCGCTCTCATTGCTCGGCCTCTGACCGACCTCATTGTGCCCGGCTTTGACGCTGAGCTAAAGCAGCAGACAGCCGACCTGATGCGCATTATGCTGGTGTCCCCAGTACTCTTCGCGGTGAGCGGGTTTGCAACAAGCGTGCTCAATTCGTTCCAGAGGTTTGCGCTCACAGCCCTGGCACCGGTCGCTTACAACCTCAGCATTATTGCCGGGGCCGTGCTGCTGCGCTCCTTCGGTGTGGAGGGCGTGGCCATAGGTGTGGCGGTTGGCGCTCTCCTTCATCTGTTGGTCCAGGTGCCCGGCCTGCGTGCTCAGGGCATGGTACTGCGTCCCGCGTTCCAGATACACCACCCGGGTCTTCGCGAAGTTGCTCGATTGATGGGACCACGGATGCTCGGCTTGGGCGTGGTGCAGATCAATCTCCTGGTCAATGTGGTGCTGGCATCGCTCCTGATATCAGGGAGCATTGGATACCTGAACGTGGCCTGGACGCTCATCATGAGCCCTCTGGTGCTGGCCATGGCCGTGTCCACGGCGGTGTTCCCCACGCTGGCCGAAGAGAGTGCTTTGGAGCATAACGAGTCTGTCCGAGAGCTGTTCTTGCTGTCGCTCAGAATGATCCTGTTCCTGACGATCCCGGCGAGCGTTGGACTTATGGTGTTGGCCCAGCCAGTCATTCGCCTCTTCTTCGAGCGTGGGGAGTTCACGGCCATATCGACGGCGATGACCGCGGGTGCGCTCATCTTTTATTCCATTGGTCTGGCTGGACATGCCTCAGTGGAGATTGTGGATCGCGTCTTTTACGCTCTCCACGATACGCGAACGCCTGTTACCGTGGCGGTGGGAGCATTTGTTCTCAACATCGTCCTGAGCTTGGGGCTTATGCAGACCGAGCTCAACTATCGTGGGCTTGCGCTGGCGCATTCGCTTGCAGCGCTGACGGAGGCGGCAATCTTGCTGTGGCTATTGAGTCGGCGTGTGGGCGGTCTGCCGCTGTCAATGCTGTGGGGTGGTGTTGCCCGTATTGGGCTGGCAAGCGCGGCCATGGCACTCACCCTTGGTGTACTCCCGGCTATACTCGGAGCGGTGGTTCCGCCCGAATCTGACGTCGTGCAGGCCTTTGAGCTGATGATCATGGGAACCGCGGGGGTACTTGTTTACTTTGGAGTCTCGGCGCTGCTCAAGTCTGAAGATCTCGGTGCGCTGGTGCGGCTAATCCGAGGTCGTGCGTAACGGGCTGGTATGGGATAGGAGAGCAGGGTGGCGGGTAAACGACTGACTCGTCGTTCATCTGATAGGTCTGGCGATTCCTTCAGCACGCAATTTCTCCGAGAGGTGGCTCTGATGCGCTCGGACGTGCCGGATTTTGATCGATATCCGTTCTCAATTCCTACAATCCATCATCTCGATCGGCTGGCGCTGCACCCAGCCGTTACGTTTCTTGTGGGAGAGAACGGCACCGGGAAATCCACATTGCTGGAGGGTATCGCGGTGGCTATTGGTCTAAACCCGGAGGGTGGTAGTCGCAACTTCAACTTTGCGACCCGCGAATCGCACTCTGAGCTTGAAGCGTACCTTCGGGTAAGTCGAGGTATTGCGCGCCCCCGAGACAGCTTTTTCCTGCGCGCAGAGAGCTTCTTTAACGTGGCCAGCGAGATCGAGCGACTTGATGAAAATTCCAATAATCCGCTCATTCAAACGTATGGCGGTCGATCGCTCCATGAGCAATCCCACGGCGAGTCCTTTATCTCCCTTCTCCTGAACCGCTTTGGAGGCTCTGGGGTGTATCTCATGGATGAGCCCGAGGCCGCGCTGTCACCGGTGCGCCAAATGTCTTTCCTGGTGGCCATCCACCAGCTGGTGCAGCACGATTCGCAGTTCATCATCGCCACGCACTCGCCCATCATTCTGGCGTATCCCAACGCCTGGATTTACGAGTTAGGTGATCACGCGGCGCGGCTCACCACGTATCAGGAGACGGAGCATTATCGCGTAACGCGTGAATTCCTCGTCAACCCGGAGCCCATGTTACGTGTGCTGCTCAGTGATGCCGACGCGTAGATCGCGCGGAGATTCATCACTGCACCCCGACCGCATTACCGATTCGCGTTGAGGGTGAAGCAACAGGGCACCTAGGGTCAAAAGATACGAGGGCCTCTGAGGACTCGAGGCCCGCTAAAGGACGGGGAGCCGTCGGCTAGCCCGGAGTATTCACCGGTCGTGAGCCGCAGATGCTCTCGTGCCTCGCCGGGTGGTCTACGGTGGTTCTTGCATTCGGATGCACTGGCACAGAACGCGCGTGTCAACGGCGAACACTTCCGGTAGCGCGGCGGTCTTGTGCCCCGCGCCACCAGGGA
>JBJXFJ010000040.1:0-5371 GCA_046154735.1 Chloroflexota bacterium
GTAGCGGGACCTCACCACCATGTTCTTCAAGGCGTTCCAGTTCTCGGATCTCGGATTCTATCGCCAGCATCGTTGGAGCTCTCCCACGGTCTAGGCTTCGCCAGTGCCGCAAATGCTCTTTGGCATATGCCCGCGAATTGGGCATTTAAGAGAACCCTTCAACGCTATTCGCTCGGTGCCATCGCGGTTGGCACGTTCATCCTAAGGCGGGGTTCGGTTGGCTCGGAACACCCATTCGAGTAGGTGCGTAGAAGCAAGACGCACGCTCGCCCCGAGACTGGTAGTCCGGCCGAGAGCGTTGGGAAGGCTGATCGGTCTCGACAAGTCGGTCACAAATATTCCTTGATGCCAAGAAGCGAGTGAGACCGGGCTGCTCGTTGAGTCCAAGGCCGAGCACGGCGGGCGGCCGCGCCAGGGCTTGGTCCATGCCGCGAATTGCGGACCGTGCTCACGGTCCGCCACGCAGAGAGAAGCCAAAGATTTCGGGAGGCGTACGAGATGCGTGCTTGGGACTCACTCAGAGCCGACGCAACTCAATCGCCTGAGGGCTTAAGCGCTACCTCCCTGGCTCTAATCCAGCCAATCACGAGATTCGCGCTGCGAGCACGCGGCCGTCTCAGTTATTAATGTCTGGACTTTGCCGGGTCAGTCCATGGCGCAGAGCATATGCGACGACTTGAGCGCGATTATTGACGTGCAATTTCTGGAGAATGTTCTTGAGATGGTACTTAATCGTGTTCTCGCTCACGATGAGTGAGTTGGCGATCTCTTTATTTGTCGAGCCTCTAATCAGGCATTCAAGCACTTCGCGCTCACGAGCGCTCAGCACCATCTCGGACTCCTCATTGATCGCTGACGGGGCAGGCCCGGGCACTGGTGGCCGTGTGAGTGTGTGCCGCTGCCTGCGCTCATCGTCAATCATCTTTCCGAGCCGAGCAAACTCAACAAGAATTTTTGCGCTGAGCTTTGGCGTAAGCGCCGGTTCGCCCCGCGCCGCGGACTCGATCTGAGCGAACAGGATATCAGGCGCTGTGGTCTTCAGAACGTAGCCCTGAGCGCCGCTCTTGATCGACTCAAAGAGGTTCTTTTCTTCATCGGATCCCGTCAGCATCACAATGGACACGTTGGGTTGTTCCACCGTCAGCAAGCGCGTGGCTTCCAGCCCACCCATCTGTGGCATGTCTACATCCAGGAGCAGGACATCCGGCTGCAGCTCACGGACTCGCTCAATGGCCTCGATGCCGTTACCAGCTTCCCCGGCAACTTCAAAGCCGCGGGCCTCCAGCAAGATGCGCAAGCCCTCACGGAACAACGCGTGATCATCAGCTAGAACAAGCCGTGTGCTCAACTATTCCCACCGGGGACACTCACGCGGATTGAGCTCCATTGAGACAGCATTCAGTCAATTAATTGTACCCCTCGCTCCGGTGCGAGTGAATGACGCTTTGCACTCCGTGGTTGCCGTGATGGTGAGACTCGATCAACAATGGCTACAGGATCAGGAGTAACACCATGTCAGAGACGACTGTGGCCGCCGTGCTCGTGGCGCCCAAGGAATTCGAGCTTCGGGAGTTTGAGCTGCCGGAGATCCCGGATGACGCTGGCTTGCTCAAGCTGGAGGCATGTGGGATCTGCGGGAGCGATATTCACGGCTCTGAGCGATTGGGCGATGGACCCAAGATTCTGGGGCATGAGAATGTCGGCATTGTTGCGCGGATCGGTCGTCGGGCTGAGGAACGCTGGAAGATTAAAGAAGGCGACCGCATTGCTCTGGAAGAGTATGTGCCCTGCGGCGCGTGCAAGTGGTGCCGCTCAGACGATTTCCGCTTCTGCGAGCAGACGGACATTGCTGGATCCGGCCCGCGGCTGTGGTATGGCTCCACCGCGATCAATGTGTGGCCGTCACTCTGGGGTGGTTATAGCCAGTACATGTACATTCACCCGAACGCGGTGATTCATAAGGTTCCGGGGCACATTCCCGCACCACACGCGGCCGCCTATTTGCCGTTTTCAAATGGGGTGGAATGGGCGTATGAATACGGTGGTGTTGGTCTGGGGGACGCCATCCTCATTCAAGGGCCGGGCCAGCAGGGACTGGCCTGCGTGATTGCGGCAAAAGCCGCTGGGGCCGCGCGCATCATCGTCTCAGGCCTCGCGCGTGACGCTCGGCGCATGGAGATTGCGCGCAAGCTGGGTGCGGATGTCACGATCAATGTGGATGAGGAAGACTTTATTCCCAGGGTGATGGACGCCACGGGCGGTGAAGGGGTAAACGTGGTGGTCAATGTCACCGGCGGTGGGGCCACCACCGTGGCTGACAGCATTGCCCTGGCGGCGAAGCGCTGCACGATAGTGCTGGCCGCGGCCGGCAAGGAAAGCATCAACGTGGGCACGTTTGGCCGGCGCAAGCTGGTGATCAAACAGGCCAACGGCCATTCCTACCAGTCGGTGGAGCGGGCCATTGAGATGATTGCCTCCGGCAAGCTCCCGATGGATGAGATTTCTACCCACACATTTCCGTTGAGTAAGGCCATGGAAGCGATTGACGCGGTGGCCGGCCGCGGCGCCGCGGGCGCCATTCACGTCAGCATCATGCCTGAGGTATAGCCCGTCGGGAGCGGCGTGAACCATCCAACGCAATGAAGTGAAGCTGGCACTTGCAATGCCGACCGACAGCGGTACTATCAGCAAGACAGGAGGAGCATATGGTGTCCGTCAATGAATCAATCGGTGACCGATCTCTGCGGAGTCTCGTGGATCTGGACCAGGGCTTGGTGAGTCGGGAGATTTACGTCAACGCTGACATCTATCAGCAGGAGCTGGAGCAGGTGTTTGCGCGGGCCTGGCTATTCATCGGCCATGAAAGCCAGATTCCGAACCCGGGCGACTTTGTCATGTCACGGATGGGTGAGGAAGAAGTCATCCTGGTCCGGGATCGCAAGAAGCAAATCCATGTGTATCTGAACACTTGTCGGCATCGCGGGATGAAGGTGTGCCGCTATGACGATGGCAACACCCTGGTTTTCACCTGTCCGTTCCACGGTTGGAGTTATGATACGGACGGTCGCCTGGTGGGCGTGCCCTACAACGACGCGGCCTATAAGGGCGAGCTGGATCGGAGTCAGTGGGGCCTGCATGAGGTTGCGCAGATGTGCAATTACTATGGCTCCATCTGGGCTACCTGGGACAAGAAGGCGCCCTCGTTTGAAGAGTATCTCGGCCCCTTTGCCCCCTGGGTACGGCGCTGCTTCCAGAGCTCGGATGGCACGGACAATGGCGTGGAGCTCTTCAAGCCGGCGTACAAATGGCGGATTCCGACGAACTGGAAGTTCCCCGGCTTCAGCTTCGATGGAGACAGTGCGCACGGGGCCATGACCCACCGATCCGTCAACGTGGCAGCGATTGGCCCGCAGGGCGATGCCGAGGGCGGCAGCCGCAGCGGCGTATCCAACCCCTTCCCGCGCACCAACTATGAGATGTCTAGCCCGGAGCTGGGGCACGGTGGGCACGATCCAATCTATGAGCTACCCGGCGTTCCGCCGTATGTGGACACTTGGTTCACGGTACCCGGCGTAGATGACTACTATCGAAAGACCCGAGATATCGCGGCCAAGAAGTTTGAGGGGCAATACCTGCACGGGGGCACCTGCCTGGTGTGGCCCAATGTGAATATTCAGCCCCAGCGAATCCTCATCTGGCACCCACATGGCGTAGGCGTCACCGAGAGCTGGCGCCAGTACCCGGTGGATCGGGATGCGCCCAAACTGGTCAAGGATGCACAGCGTCGCTACATGATGCGCTATGGCGGACCGGCCGGGTTAACTGAATCTGATGACATGGAGAACTGGAACTACGCCTACCCCGCGAGCCTGGGCCACATCGCCCAGCGGCTGCCATACAACTTCCAAATGGGCGTGGGACATACATTTACCGATGAGCGCGTGCCCGGTATCACACTGAACTACAGGATTGCTGAAGAGAACCAGCGCTCACGGCTGAATCGCTGGCTGGCTTTCATGGAAGCCGGGAGCTGGGATGAGCTGTATCCTCTGAATAGAGGCTAGAGGCTAGAGGCTAGAGGCTAGAGGCTCGGGGTGGTCTATGGGTGGTTGTGGTCACATACGGTTCATTGTCCTGGATCGTTGAGAGAGGGAGATCAGCATGGCAGACTCCAGCGGTTTCAAAGCTGAAGATCTGATGAACATTAACGACACCGTGATCCTGAGGGACTTGCCCGAGGGGGTCAAGGTGACCATCCGCGGCGGTGCAGTGGCGGAGGTCACGGCCAATCCGCGCGATGGCGGCTGGATCTACGTAAAGTATCTGGAGCACCCCGCGGATCCGTCCAAAGTTGGAGAAGAAGAGCTGGTGTTTTGCACCGATGTGCTGCGGGTCATCTAGTCCCGTGATAGTCATGAGGAGGTCGTGATTGTGACCCTGTCCACGGCATCGTTGGAGCAGCAGCTAGAGCGGCTGCTCCTGGAGCGTGAGATTGAGCAGTTCCTCTACATGGAAGCGGAGCTGCTGGACGAACGGCGATTTAGCGAGTGGATTGAGCTGATTGCCGATGATATCCACTATCACATGCCGCAGCGGCGCAATGTGAAGTTTGGCGAGCAGCATCGGGAGAACACCGATCCAGAATCGGAGATCTCCTGGTTTGATGAAGGCAAGGCCACGCTCGCCGGCCGCGTGCGCCAGCTCAATACTGGGATTCACTGGTGTGAGGAGCCGTTTTCTCGCATTCGGCACATCGTCTCGAATGTTCAGGTGGTAGACGTGCAGGGTGATGAGGTGCACGTGCGGAGTCGGTTCTGCGTGTACCTAAATCGACTGCGTGACGAGGAGAACTTCTTTATCGGCAAGCGCGAGGATGTGTTGCGGCGCGACTCCGAGACGGGCTGGAAGGTTGCCAAGCGCACGATTATCCTGGATCAGAACGTGCTGCTGGCTAAGGTGCTGAGCACGTTTTTCTAGCGCTGAATGCTTGAAGGTGTGAGGGGGAGCTGTGGCGCTGATTGGCGAGTGGCGAACGGGTGAGCGTGGTGACGCGGTGCTGATTGTAAATAATGAGCGCCACGAGGTACGGGAGGCGTTTGTCGCTACGCCGGGCATCTTGAGTCGATTGCTGACCACGCCTGGGGATTTTGATGCCTGGCGCAGTGATCTCAAGGTTCCAGATGATCGTCGCAACCCCGCCTCCTGGGGCAGCCTGGTGCTGGCCCGCGCGAATACGGGTGAAGTGATCACAATGGACCCGGCGCGTTTCTGGGAAGGCGTGTATGAATGGTTCCGCTCGCGCGGAGTGGACTATGACACACCCGGCCAGTGACTGCACCTCCCGGTAGCGCGGCGGTCTTGTGCCCCGCGC
>JBJXFJ010000052.1:0-3635 GCA_046154735.1 Chloroflexota bacterium
TCTGTGCCGGCGGCGGCTCCCGCGGGAAGCTCCAGTACGGACGCGCCACTCGGCACCCATGGCCCCAATCGTCCTGGCTTCATGTTGTGGAGGACTCGCTTGACGCAACCGTGACGATCCAGGTGGAGCACATCGATAGTAAAGGCCATTCCAATACTGTGCACGCTGGTGCAGTGCGAAATTAGTAAGCCTTCACCGGGCGGCAAGCGATCTCGTCCCAGCAGGCCGCGGAGGCGGGTTAGAAACGAGTCGGCGTGCTCCAGACGATTCGCCAGGCAGACACTCCTTGTCACGTTGATCGCCTGCTCAGCGGCCACCGCGCCGGATTTCAGCACGGGCATGTTATTGCGCTCCAAGCGACTGGAAGAGCTTCGGCACGGCGGGGCCCAGAATGACCACGAACAGAGCGGGGAAGATGAGCGCTACAAGCGGGATGAGCATCTTCACCGCGGCCTTGTGTGCCTGCTCCTCAGCGCGATGCTTGCGGATTAATCGGAGCTGGTCCGCCTGAATATTGAGGGTATCAGCCAGGCTGGTGCCCAGCTCATCAGCTTGCACCAGCGCCGTGACGAGCATACGAATGTCTTCGATGTTCGTTCTGTAGGCAAGGTTGGTCAGCGCATCACGGCGGCTTGCGCCCAATCGCATCTCCCGCATAGTGAGCTCCAGCTCCTCTGTGAGGGGGTTGTGCCACTTATCAGCGACCTCCAGGACCGTGGCATCAAACGAGAGGCCCGCGGACATTCCCACCGAGAGCATGTCCAGCGCATCAGGCAATGCGCGCGTGATTTCACGAGTACGCCGTTCGATCTTCTGCCCCAACCAGAGATTGGGAAGAAAGAATCCCAAGCCCGCAAACGCTACGGCCAGGATCAACGCGGCATCACGAACATCGGTCATTTGAAGTATGACGTACCCATAAATCGCCACAACGCCGGCTAGCACCAGCTTTGCGGCCATGAAGTTCCGAAGATGCCCTTCGGCAGAAAAGCCAGCCTGAAGTAACTTTCCCTGAGAGTCCTCAATCTGCTTGGTGCTCAAGAAACGCATCACCGCGCCGCTCGCGACGAGCGCCAGCGGTGTTATTGCGACCCGATTCAGCTTCAGGCGAGGCTCAATGCCCTCAATGTGGGAACCCAGGCGAATGCGTAGTCGCTGGTTGACGGTTTTCCGCAGGAGCGCAAAATAGAGCACGGCGATCCCCAGCCCTGCCACCACGCCAGCCTGGAGAAACTGGACACTATCTGGCGGTTGCGGACCGATGAGGAGCTCAGGCGTGAGGTCTGCGATTGGCTCGATGAATGCGGGGCCACTGGCAGCCGCGGCCAGATTGGCAAACGGTGGCTGTCTATAGCTAAATCGTGCCCCGCGCAATGCAATCCTATTCTCATCAATCTTGAGCTCCACCAGCACCTCACGCCCCGGATCCGCGGTGAGCTTGGTTGTCCAGGTAACTTCAAACTGGCTGGAAACTTGCGATCTGATACGCTGGTACGCTTCCGCTAACTCCGATGTGGTGCGGGCTATCAGAAGCTGCCCCCGTGTCTCATCAGCAATCCTCTGAAGTGGCTGCAAATCTGGCGCATCACCCACGGCAATGGCGTACACGGGCACTCCGCCACGCGCCGCCACCGCGATACCTTCATGAAGCGCCGTCTGACTGCCCAGGTCCCGGCCCGTACTCAGGAGCACGACCGAGCGTGAGCCGGGCGGCGTGGAGCTCGCCTCAACCGCGGCCCGCAGGAGCCCATCCGCGAGTCGGGGTCCGCTCGATGGCTGCAATGCGTCAAGTCGCTGACTGAGCGACCAACGATCGGCTGTAAACGGCTCACGAAGCGACACTTCAGTGCCAAAGGTCACCAGCGCGGTGCGGTCACGCGGACCAAGCTGGGAGAAGAATGTCTTCGTCGTTTCGCGCATGGCTCGAGCACGGTCGGCGCGCAGAGTGTCTCCGCTGGTGTCCAGCGCCAGTACCAGGGACACGGGTGATTTGCCTACACCGGCACGCGTCACGATGACTGAGGAGAGCGGGCGCGTGTCCTCAATGACACTCACATCATCCGCGGGGAGCTCAGCATTCTTGGTGGGATCCGCCACCGGCACGGCCACACGCGCCGTGATCTTTGGCCAGCGATCCAGCTCAACGTCAAGGACTTCAATGGCCCGTTCCTCGGGCTGCGCCTGGACCGGGCGAATGTCAAAAGCAGAGATCAGAACGAGTACGCCGGCCAGGAGCGAGGCAGCAGGGTACCGCATCTAAACCTCGATATCCGCAATGCGCTGGAGCACATAGAAGCCTATGCTCACGCTGATGATCGCGTAGCCCAGGAGCACCCGCCCAATACCGGGATCGAAGAGTCGGCCCATATACTCGGGGTTCACCAGGGAGATCACCAACGCAATGGAGATCGGAGCGCCCGTCACGATCCAGCTTGAAGCACGTTGCTGAGCAGTGAGCACGCTGACTTCAGATCGAATACGCAGACGCTCCCGCACCGTGTGCGAGATCGTGCGTAGGATGTTGCTGAGGTTTCCGCCGATCTTGTATTGGATTTCAATCGCTGTCACGAAAATGTCAACATCAACGGACGGCACGCGTTCCAGGAGGCCGCGTAACGCCTCACTGAGTGAGCGGCCCATGTTGAGCTCGCGCACAACACGGGTGAACTCCACCCCCGTAGGTGGCGGCATCTCGCGCGCGATCGACTCGAGCGCTTGCGGGAGGCTCATGCCCGCCTCAAGCGCGTTCGAAATCGTGTCGATAGCACTGGCGAAACGCTGTTCAAACTTGGATAGGCGCCGAGCCCGTTTGAAACCGATGACCCAGCGGGGAATGCGTACGCCCATGGCAATCATGAAAATCAGCACGAATACCAGGGGAATGCCTTCGATACCAGCGCGGATTGCAAACAGGAATCCAGCCACCCAGGAGAGCGCCGCGGAAAGCGCCTGAAACATCAGGAACTTGCGTATCGTCATGACGACGTCAGCCTGCACAAGCGTCATCTCGTCAATTCCAAGCCCGGACCAGCCAGGAAACCGGGCTGTTATCGGGGCAGGAGCTCGGCTTCGGCTGGCCGAGCGATTGGCGCCCAGATCCGACATTCCGGGGCCATCCACATAAGATCCCAGCCGGGCTCCGATCCAGGCCGTATCACGCCGATGCGCAAGTCCCGCGGCAACGAGCACAACCGCAAAGCCCGCGCACAGTGCGGCCAGGGTTTCCGCGGAGAGGCCCATTAGTGTCGTTGCCTTACCGCGGACATTGGATTCGCGGTGCGCTCTGGTGTGGACTGAAACAGAGACGGCGGTAGACGGATACCGTTCACCTCAAGCTTCTCGAGGAACTTCGGCCGCGTTCCCGTTGGCGCAAGCTTTCCCACCACGCGCCCACCATCAAGCCCCGTCTGGTTAAAGGTATACACATCCTGGAGTGTGATCACCTCTTGCTCCATACCTTGGACCTCGGTGATCCGGGTGATCTTTCGGCTGCCATCCAGCATGCGCTCCTGGTGCACGATAAGCTCGACCGCGGAGGCGATCTGCTCACGAATCACCCGGTGAGGCAGGTCAAAGCCGGTCATCAGCACCATCGTTTCGAGACGACCGAGTGTGTCACGCGGACTATTGGAGTG
>JBJXFJ010000066.1:0-6325 GCA_046154735.1 Chloroflexota bacterium
GATACTGCCCGCGCAGACGAGCGCGAACGTGACCATGAGGCCGATGTCCCACCGCCTGGTCGTTTTGGGCGGATATTCTCGCAGCTCCCACCGTTTGCAACGGCGAGCCCGGCGATGCGCACCGCGCTCATCGATATAGGCAAGGCCGGCGGCATCCTTGATGCCAAGGATGATCTTTCCAAAGGGCCCGTGCTCCTCATTACCGACCCTAATCTGAGTAAGAATAATCCGAACAATACGACCCACACGGCCGGTACGACCTTCCTCGGACAGTTCATTGATCATGATCTGACGTTTGATTTGACCTCCCGTTTGGGAGTGCCCAGAGCGCCGGAGAGCTCTCCTAACGAGCGCACGCCCGCCTTTGACCTTGACTCTGTCTATGGGCGCGGACCGCTCGTGGATGTGCAGTTGTATGACCCGTCCGACCGCCGAAAGCTGAAGGTGGGCTTCGGCGGCCGGTTTGAAGACCTTCCCCGTGCCGCCGATCAATCAGCGATCATTGCCGACCCGCGAAATGATGAGCACATTATTCTCTCTGGTCTGCATGCGGCAATTCTCAAGTTTCATAATCGTGCAGTGGACCTAGTGCGGTCGCAAGGCGGCTCCGGCGATAAAGACGATGATCATGATGAGCGCTTTTCTCGAGCCCGCCAGTCTCGTGATGATCATGACACGGTGTACCGCCGCGCCCGTCGACTCACGGCCTGGCATTACCAGTGGATCGTGGTCCATGAGCTGATGCCGCAGTTACTTGGGCAGCCCATGGTGGATGACATTCTTCGGCGCGGGCCGCGCTTCTTTCGGACGAAAGAGCACGGATTCATCCCAGTGGAGTTCCAGGGGGCAGCGTACCGATTTGGCCACAGTATGGTGCGCCCATCCTATCGCGCCAACCTCCAGGGCAATAGCGACGGCAGTCCATTTTTCGGGCTCGTCTTCGATCATGGGCAGAATAACAAGGCTGACCCCGATGATTTGCGGGGAGGGATCCGGGCACCCCGCCGTTTCATTGGATGGCAGACGTTCTTCAAGTTTGATGATCCAGCCCTGGCGGCGGAAGTCAAACCGAATAAGAAGATCGACACAAAGATCTCCACTCCGCTCATGAACCTGACGCCTGGCACCATTGCCGGGGCGGAGCAAGCGCCGACGGCATTGCCACAACGGAACCTGCTTCGCCACTTGACCTGGGGAATCCCTTCCGGGCAGGCGATTGCACGAGTGATGGGCGTTCCCAGTCTCTCCAAGACCGACCTGAGTGAGCTAGGGGGCTACAGCGGTCAGAAGCTCGATGAGTCCACACCGCTCTGGTACTACATTCTCAAGGAGGCAGAGCTCATGGGGAATGGCGAACATCTGGGCCCTGTTGGCGGACGCATCGTGGGGGAAGTGTTCGTCGGGCTCCTTCGGGCTGACGAGTCGTCGTATCTCAGGGTGGCGCCCTCGTGGCGTCCAACGCTTCCCTCAGGCGTATCCGGAAGCTTCAGAATGGTCGACGTGCTGACGTTTGCGCAGGTTGATCCGCGAAGCCGAGGTCAGTGACCTGGGAGCGCCAGGCGTCGAGCCTCCTACCTGAAACACACGATGATGGGAACTGACCCACGAGTGCGCACGTCTGGAGCTCAATGTTAGAGCGCGGCCGGCCGCCGCGCTCCAACATTGAGCTTCGATCTGCCTCGCGTCCCTTAAGGCGCGGTACCATTTGTTTCTGTCTGAAGGAGGTGAGCTGAATCATGCGAGATGGTGTGAGAATCTTCGACGCGGACACGCTCGTGCGGTGCGCGGCGGAGGCGATTGAGCCATTTCTGGATGCGCGGACGCGCGAGCAGGTTGGTGATTTGGAGCCGCACAAGGTTCCGATCAAGGTTGGCCAGGCGGGCGAGAAGCGCGAGGCAGCCTTCAAGCACAACATCCGATTTCATCGCGGTGAGGGCTAGGGCGGATCCACGCCGCGGCACCTGGGCGAGGCCGATCGGCGGTACGCCCCTGTGCTCAAGCGCGCAGGTCTCGTACGAGAACGAGGGGCTCTCAGCACGCGTGCTGGCGTGCTCGATAGTGATGGCGCAGACATGCCCAGAACTGTCCAGGTCAAGTAGAGTAACCTCGTCGAGGTCATGAGTATCGATCACGTCAGCAGGCCGCGATTCAATATACAGAGTGTCTGTATCCTCAAAATGCCGTATCTTCATGTTCGGAACGTCCGATCGAAGAATGCATTGTGAACCGTTTCGCCATCATCCAGGAGCGCTACCCGGAGCACTCATTGACCGCCTCCGGAATCGGCGCCCAACGACGGATCCGCTCATCAAATTGTAGGCATTCAACGGCGGGACGGTAATTCAATGATCCGACCGAGCCGTCGACAGTTCGCGCAGGGCGTGGGGGTCGCGAGCATCGCGTTTCTGGCAGGCTGCGCTGGCCTGGGTGGACCGTTCTCGGCGTCGCCCCCGGCAGCCAGGGTCCGCCGGGTCGTCTATCTTTCGGGTGGCGCCAATGTGTCATCCGACCTCATGAATGTGTTCCGTCTGGGGCTGAGCGACCTGGGCTATGTGGACGGGCGGGACATCGTCATCGAGGAGCGATACGTGAGCGGGGACAACCAGGTTGCCGAATTCGCCGCCGAGCTGGCGCGCCTTCAGCCAGAGGTGATCGTGGTCCCCGCCGCCGCGGTCGCGCGGGCCGTGCAAGCGGCCACCACGACGATCCCGATCGTGAGCGTGGGCCAGACAGATCTGCTGGCACTGGGACTTACGGACAGCCTGGCGAGGCCCAGCGGCAATGTCACCGGCTTGAGCACGCCCTCACTCGGCAGTAAGCAGCTCCAGCTTCTCCAGGAGGCAGTTCCGAGGCTTTCACGGGTGGCGAACCTGGAGGATATCAACATCCCAGTGTCCCACGAGCCGTACGAGGTGGCAGCCCGCGCCCTGGGTCTGGAGATCCTCTTCGTCGGCGTGGCCGGCCCGGATGATCTGGAACCGGCGTTCAGCGCCGCGATGCGCGAGCGCGCCGATGGGCTGATCGTTACCGGGGGACCGTTTATTCAGCAGTCCGCAGAGCCGCGGATCGCTGGGCTCGCGCTGCAGCGGCAGCTCCCCTCAATGTGGCAGCGGAGCGAGCCGGTGCGCAACGGCGGACTCATGGCCTACGGAGCAAACCGCGCCGACCTCTTCCGCCGCGCCGCCACCTACGTGGACAAGATCCTCAAGGGAGCCCGCCCCACCGAGCTGCCCATTGAGCAGCCCACGCGGTTCGACTTCGCGATCAACCTGCGGACCGCCCAGGCGCTGGGGCTGACCATTCCGCCGTCGGTCCTGGCCCAGGCTACGGAGGTGATCCAGTGAGCGCCGAGCGCACATCGGCGCGATGTGCGTGCACACGGTTTACTTTCGAAGCAGTTCGAGCCGCTTCAAGTCGTCTTCAGTCCAGCGCGCCTGTATCTCGATGATGCTGCGGAGCGTCCCGATTCGGAACGTCTCGCCGGAGCTGTGGAAGGACAGCGTCACGGCGCGGCCATCCGGGTGCGCATAGCGCCGATGACTCCCTCGCTGGCGAGTCAGATCAAACCCGTCCTGAATGAGCGCCTGTGCCAGGCGACGTGCCGAGAGCGACCGAAGCGCCCCTTAGTCGAGAGGCACGTGCTCTCAGACGGTCACAGCCACGACCGGGTCCGCGGAGGAAACGACCGCGATTGGGAGCGGCTCATTCCCCTCGAGGAGCTCCTCGATGACCATCTGGGCGACATCCTGAATGTTTCGGAGCGCTTCTTCGCGGGTATGGCCCCAGGTTGCGGCGCCTCGATGCTCAAGATCCGGAACGTAGGCGCGCCAGGCGTCCTCGTCTGGCTCAATCACCACGCGCACGACGTATGAGGTCAAGTTCAAAGTGCTCCATCTAACCGGGCGAATAACTTGCGTCCGTGGCCTGACGTGAGTCTAGCACGCGCGGTTCCATCGTGGGCGGACATGATACTTCGGATGGCCGACACGTGGTGTTCGACCCGGAGTCCCGCAATGTGTCTCGGTAGATAACCCGTGAAGTCGGGCTTCTGGCACGATAGGGGACGGCGCCTGCCCGACTATTGAGCGAGAAGCCCGCCTCCAGTGGAATCCCGTCACCGCGGTGTTTGCTGCCGCTGAAAACGCGGTACTATCCATACGCAACGGGGGAGGGATTGGTCAATGCGAGATGGTGTGAAAATCTTCGATGCCGATACGCACGTGCGTTGCGCGGCGGAGGCCATTGAGCCATTTCTGGATGCACGGACGCGCGAGCAGGCTGGCGATCTAGAGGCGCACAAGGTGCCAATCAAGGTGGGCCAGGCTGGTGAGAAGCGCCAGGAGCCGTACAAGCACTACTTTCGCTTCAGTCGGGGGGAGGGCTGGGGTGGCTCCACGCCGCGGCATCTGGGTGAAGCGGGCCCGCGCGAGAACGCGGAGCGTGATTTTCAGCAGTTCATGGGCTCGCGGTTTCCGACGGAGGGGTGCAACGAGGATCCGCTCATTCGTCTGCGCGATATGGACGAAGAGGGGACGGACGTGCACATGATGGTGCCCACCGGCCCTAACGAGCATAAGGACCCAGCGGTGGAGATGGGCTTCATCCAGGCCAACCACCGCTTCCTGGATAATTATTGCAGCGCTGACCCCGCGCGGCTGAAGTCGATGATCGTGGTCACCGCTCGATCCATCGAAGATTCCGTCAAGGAGATCAAGACCTGGGGCTCCAAGCGCTGGTCCGTGGGAGTCTTCCCGCATTTACCACTGGACTATCCATTGGATCACCCTGAGCTGAACCCGCTCTGGCAGGCTGCTTCTGATGCGGGCTTGCCGGTGGTGCATCATAGTTTTGCCTCCGGCTATCCGGGCTACCGTGATCTGTGGAGTAATCCATTTCTTGGCCGGTTATCGTCCCATCCCTGGGGCGCCATGCGGGCCGTGGGCGCGTTCCTCGCCGGCGGGGTGATGGATCGCTATCCAGACATCAAGTTTGCGGTCCTGGAATCCGGCTTTGGCTGGTTGCCCTTCTGGGCCAAGCGCATGGATGACCAGGTGGATTACATGGGCTACGTGGCTGAGGGGCTCAAGCACAAGCCCAGCGAGTACATGCTCAGCGGACGGTTCGCGGCTTCCATCGTGCTGCACGAGGGGTCGGATATGGTGCGCATGGTGAACGAGCTGCTCGGTGATGACATGCTCATGTTCGGCTCTGACTATCCGCATGCGGAGTCACGGTTCCCGGATTCGGTGAACGTGGTTGGGAAATGGGACAACATCACGCCGGCCCAGAAGCACAAGTTGTTCTGGGACAACGCGGTGCGAATCTTCGGGGAACCATAATCTCGAGCGCGTCCGGGACGTGATTGTGAACGAGCTGGGTCCGTCAAGCAGACTGTTGAACGGGAGAACAGTTTAAAAGCTGGGGAGACCTCGGGAGTCAGCGCTTGAGAGGACCCAGCATCCATTTTGAGAGGTCACAATGACAGAGAATCTCGAAGGCCGGGTAATTGTGATCACGGGCGGCGGTAGCGGGCTTGGCCGGGCCACGGGGCTGCTGGCCGCGCAACGCGGCGCGGCCGTGGTGCTAGGAGACTTGAACGGCGCCGGGCTTGATGCATCGGCGGACGCCGTACTGAGCGCCGGTGGGCAAGTAAGCACCGTGGTCACGGACGTGCGGCGAGCCAATGAGTGCGAACGGCTGGCCGCCACCGCCCTGCGCGAGTACGGGCGGCTAGACGGGGCAATTTGCGGTGCGGGCATCAGTCGTAGCGTTCCGCTGATGGAGATGTCCCTGGCGCAGTGGCAGGAGGTGATCGATGTCAATCTCACCGGCGTCTTTCTGAGCACCCAGGCGTGCGCTCGAGCGATGCTGGAGGCGGGGAACGGCGGCAGCATCGTAACAATCAGCTCCGATCTCGCCGTTCGCGGTCGCCCCACTAGCGCGCATTACGTGGCTGCAAAAGCGGGTGTCATTGGCCTGACCAAGTCGTTTGCCCTGGCGCTGGCTCCCCAGGGCATCCGTGTGAACGCCATGGCGCCGGGCATCACCGATACGCCGCTCGCCCGGGCCGGCGCTACGCAGGAGATGTTGGATGAACGCGCCCGGGCGGTCCCCTTTGGTCGCATCGGCCAGCCGGAGGACATCGCGGAAGTGATGTGTTTCTTACTCTCCGACGCCAGTCGCTGGATGACCGGCCAGACGGTCTATGCGAATGGTGGCATGGTAATGCCGTAAGAAGAGGAGCTTGGTGGTTTCATTTTCGTTCGCCTCCGGGGTCGGGCGACCGCCAGTCGCCCCTACGAGTCACCGGACACTCGTAGGGGCG
>JBJXFJ010000068.1:0-4161 GCA_046154735.1 Chloroflexota bacterium
GGACCATTGGTCTCAATCGCCAGGCCACCCAGATCCCGACAGCCGCTGATCACGTGATCGCTAAACGTCGAGCGTTTGTCCGCCATCAATCACCAGAGCATGTCCGGTGACGAACGATGACTCATCGGACGCCAGGAATAAGATGGCGTAGGCCACTTCTTCAGGTCGACCCACGCGCTTCAGAGCTTGCACAGAGGCCGCGTTCTCAATCTCCTGGTCAGGCGACATCCCTCCGGGAAAGCTGGGCTCCGGCGGCCAACCGCGATAGCGTGGAGTATTGATCGGTCCAGGACAGACGCAGTTCGCACGTATCGCGGGTCCGTAGTCCAGGGCGATCTGGCGGGTAAGGTTGATCATGGCCGCCTTGGAAGCACAGTACGCGGCGTTCTCCGGCTTGGCCAGCAGGCCGTGCGTGGAGGCCGTGGTGACAATGTTGCCCTGACCAGTCGTCATGAAGTGAGGCAAGACTGCTCGGACGCCGTGGTACATCCCATACAGATTGGTCTGCACGATGCCGTTCCACTGCGTATCAGTCAATTCGTGTAGCTTGCCCTTCTGCCCTCCGCCCGCGTTGTTCACCAGGATATTGAGGCTGCCAAATCGAGCGATTGTGGCGGCCACAAGCGATTGCCAGTCTTCAGGCTGCTTCACATCACCCGTGAGAAACTCAGCTTCTCCGCCTTCCTCCTGAATGAGGCGGTCAATGCGTGGGCTGCCTGATTCCCAGATGTCATTGCACATGACTCGAGCGCCCTCGCGAGCAAAGAGCCGGGCGGTGGCCCGGCCAATGCCGCTATCCGCGCCTGTCACTATAGCCACCCGCCCGGCCAATCGACCAAGCCCGGCCTTCATCATTGGATGCTCATCCATGGCTGACTCCTCCATAGCAAGAGTGGATACTAGCACCAGAAGAATGGAAAGTCTCCAGTGATGCACACCCAGTGCTTGCAGTGCCTCTGAGCCGACACTCAGGTCAGCGCTATCACGGATCCCGCGGGCGTCTTGGAGATCTCTATCCTCACCGGGAACACATCCTTCAACTCTGGAATGTGGGTGATCACCAGGATCTTCTCGAAATCGTCCTGAATCGCCTTGATCGCATCCACCAATCGATCCCGGCCATCCACATCCTGGCTGCCGAAGCCCTCATCAATTACCAGTGTCTGCAACCGTGCGCCAGCCCTGCGTGCCAGCAATCGAGAGAGTGCGATCCGCAGCGCAAAGTTGATCCGAAAGGCCTCGCCGCCGGAGTAGAGCTCATAGCCACGCGTGCCCAGCTCATCGCTAATCTTGATGTCAAGAGTCTCGGCCATGCCTCCAGCACGCTTCGGCCGCTGCATCTCCAGCTTCACGTGCATGCGCCCGTCGGTCATCCGCGCGAGCAGCTCATTGGCATGCTCATCGAGCTCTGGAATCGCGGTATCGATGATCATGGCCTGGACACCATTCTTGCCCAGCGCCAGCACGAGGTCCGCGTAAATTCCCTGCTCCTTCAAGACTGCCTGAAGCTCGCGCTCGAGCTCAGCGCGCACCTCAGCCTGCCGCTCGCAGAACTGAAGCTGCTGCCTGGCCGCGGCCAGCTCATCCGCCACCCGATCCCGCTCACGACGACGTTGGCGAGCTTCCGCTTCAGCAGATTCCGCCAGCGCCCGCGCGGCGACCACGCCTTGTGCCTGCTCGTTCAGCAGAGCCGCTTGCTGCTCAAGGGTCATGACCATGTCGCTCATTCGGACAAGGCTCTGTTCCGCCTCATGCAGCGCGGGGCGGTCCTCCTCAGCCACGCGACGAGCCTGTTCCAGCGTCGTCTGCGCCTGCTCAAACTGACGCAGCCCCTCAATCACCGTGCGGAGCTCGTTGTGTCGCTCAGGCCGATATTCCAGCGCCGCAATCTGCTGGAGCAGCGGTTCCAGGCGCTCACGCTGTTCAACCGCGGACTCGCCCGTCTCAAGCACACGGGCGTGCTCGGTCAGCCGGGTGCGGACCACTTCCAGCTCAACCATCGCCGCGCGGGCCTGCTTGAGTGCCACCTCCGCGTTAGCCAGTCGTTGCTGTGCCAGAGACGCGTCTCGCAGCGACACTTCGATCTGCTCAAGCTCCGAGGTCAGGCGCGCGGCATCGGCCTCAGACTGTCTCACCGCAATCTGGTTCTTCTGAAAATGCTCCTTGAGCCGCTGTCCCTGAGATTCGTAGTCCCGCGTGACGTGTGTATGCCGCTCAGATGATAGTTCCGCTCGGCACAGGGGGCAGGAATCCGCCCCTTCCAACTGATCCAGCCGCTGACGGAGGCTCACCATGTCCGCGCGCAGTCGCTCGTTGAGCCCCCGGAGTGAGCCAACCTGCTCGCTCACCGTGGTCCGCTGGCGCTCCACTGAGGACCGGCGTGACTCCAGGCCGGCCAATGCGGCCAGTTGGACCTTTGCCTCGCCACAATCATTCTCCAGCGCACCCGCGCGGACTGCTTCAGACTCGAGCCTGGTGAGCCGTTCTCGAAGCGCCAGCACAGCCGATTCGGCGGCGCCACGCTGGGCCGCGATCTCACGTTCTATCAGAGATGCTTCAGCGGTGAGGCGAGCGTGTTCAATGAGTCGGGTGTTGAGCGCGTCGAGCTCTTTCTGAGCGGTCACAAGGCGCTCGAAACCAGCCTTCACCTCCTCTTCGCGAGCCATCGTCCGATCAGCTCTGGCCAATCGCTCACGGAGCTGCTCACATCGGCGCTGCGTCTGATTGCGCTCATTGCGCACGGATTCAAGATTGCGCCGAGTGTCAGCGAGGGTCTGCTCCGCGGTGACAAACTGGGCCAGCGAGGCTTGCGCCGCAGCCAGACGTAACTCAGCCGCCTCGATCGCTTGCTCGATCTGTTTGAGTAGCACCTCGCAGCGATCGCGCTCAGCCTCGAGCACAGGCTTGCGCGCGAGCTCGCGCTCGGTCTCGTCCACCCGGAGTCGGAGATTGCCGGCCTGCTCCTGGCGGTTTCGCGCTTGCTCTCGAGCCAGGCCTTCAAGTTCATCGTAATAGGACAGGCCGAGAATCTCCGCCAACACCTGCTTGCGCTGTGCGGGCGTGGCCGTGGTGAAGGTATCGGCCTGACCCTGCAGAATGAACGATGACTGTGTGAATGTCTCGTAACTCATCCTGAGGAGCTGCTCGATTTGACGCTCCGTCTCACTAACGCTATTTCCGGTCAGTGGGCGCCATCCGTCGCCGCTGGATATGGCGAGCTCCAGAACAGTCTGCCCTCGACTCCGGCTGTCGCGCTTGCGAATGACGCGATATCGCTGGTTATCGAGCAGAAACTCGAATTCCACCTCCATCTCGGTTCGGCCGGAGTGGATCAACTCATCCGCGGAGCGCGCGCGGGCCTTGCCCCAGAGCGCCCAGGTCATCGCATCGAGCAGAGTGGATTTCCCGTGACCATTGTCACCCGAGAGGCACGCCACGTGGATTCCCGAGAAATCGAGCGGCTCGTGCACATCCGTGTAGCACATGAAGTTGCGCATCCCGAGCTTGAGAGGAATCACCGGTGCACCCTCTCATAGGGATGGTGAAACACAGAGACACAGAGACACAGAATTGCAGGGCTGGGCTGGAAATGTCTGACGATCACACGCTCGTTCTGTGTCTCTGTGTCTCTGTGTTTCATCAGCGTGGCTGCGTCAGACGGCGCGCGTAGTCGATGAGCAGATGCTGACGATCTGCATCGTACCGTTTGGTGCGTCTGAGAAAGAGATCCAGCGCCTCAAGTGGAGCCAGACCCGTGGGAAGGTCCACGTGCTGCCGATCAATGTCATCCGAGTACTGTTTGCGGATCGGAGTCACGAGGAATGCCGCCTTCAACTCATTCCGAATCGCGTCATCCTTCACCAGCAGTCCGCTCGCCCGCGTGGTTGTGAGCGCTACTCGCACAACGGCGTCAGGAACAAACTCAGCTTGACGACGGATGGCCGCGAGGACGGATTCGGTAGGCGCACTCTCGTCCACCGTTGCTTCGATCGTCAGGAACGGTCGCGCCTTGACGGGGATGAACTGCCATTCGCATCGCCCCACGTGCAGCTCACCCAGCACGAAGCCCTTGTCTTCATCTTCCTCGCTGAAATCAACGCGATTGATGCTGCCGGGGTAAACCACCGCGGGATCGGAATTGATCAGCGCCTGATGCCGGTG
>JBJXFJ010000070.1:0-14038 GCA_046154735.1 Chloroflexota bacterium
CATCCGGGCTGGCCTGAAACTCGAGGTGCACCAGATACGGCGATGGCTCATGCAGGAGCAGGACCTTGTCCGCCTCAGCCGTCACCGTGGAGAGATCGGCATCAATCACGTCAACCGGGCCGGGGGCTGCGAGGCCCAGATAGGTGAGCCAATCGCGTGGATAGGTCTGAACGAGGAACTTGGTGGTGGTATCGAACGGCCCGGGCATGGTGGGCGGAAGCGTAGCAGACTCCGAATCAGGAGCGCATTGGGATGGTCCCACCTTGGCAGGGTACTTTTCAAAGTCGAGTTGTCGGCGGGACGGCGAGAGTATTCGCCGTCTGGTGTACCGGTGTCGCCTCTCGACCGTCCGAACATCCAACTGGCATCACCATGACACCTGACCCACTAGTGCTGAGGCCCTGACAGCTCACTACCCAGAATGAGGCCCGAGGTAATCTCCGCGGAGAGCAGGGTGCCGGGGAGACCCGCGCCTGGATGCGTGCCAGCCCCCACCAGATACAAGCCCGGTACCTCTGATTGCCGGTTATGTGGTCGGAAATAGGCTGATTGAAGAAGCGTGGGCTCAATGGAGAATGCAGCTCCCTGCCAACTCCGGAGGCGTGTGGCGAAATCCGTGGGGTTGAACCGCCGCTCAACTACGATGCTTCGCTCCAGATCTTCCAGTCCAAAGTTGTGCTCGAGATAGTTCATGATGCGATCTCGGAAAGGTTGATCTGCCTTCGCCCAGTTGATTCCGTGTCCCAGGTGCGGCACTGGTGCGAGGATATACAGACTCTCACCGCCTGGTGGGGCGAGTGATGGATCCGTACGCGTTGGTGCATGGACGTACAGCGCGAGCTCATTCGGTAATCCTTGTCCGTCAAACACCTCACGGATCATTTCTTGATAGCGGTCCGGCATGATCACGGTATGATGTCGAAGTTGCGCGTACTGGCGCGATAGACCGAGATAGATCAGATAACAGCTCATCGAGTGTTGATACGCTCGGTATCGGGCACGATTGAGTGGTTTCCGCACATGGCTCGGTAGCAGTTCCATATAGGTGCGCGTGGCATCGGCGTTGCTCACCACGATATTCGATACCAGGCGTGAACCGTCGCCAAGCTCAACGCCACGAATCCGTCCATCCTGGACTCCGATTCGCGTGACTGGGCTCCGCAGTCGCAGTGTTCCACCCAAAGACTCAAATCGATTCACCAGTGCATTGACGAGCGCGGTCATGCCGCCGCGGGCGAAATGCACCCCACCGAGACGCTCCAGATAAGGAATGATGCTGTAGATGGCGCTGGCGCGGAGCGGGCTCCCACCAATGAACAGTGGATGAAAGGAGAAGATAGTCCGCAGACGAGGGTCCTGAATGAATTGGGACGTATAGCTGTACACGCTCCGGATCGCTCCGAGCTTGACTAGCTCCGGTACGATAGCGAGGAAGCTGCTGAGCTCATGGAAGGGCTTGCGGGCGAGATCGACGAATGCGCGCGAATACAGCTCGCGTGTGGCAGCCAGAAATGCGCGGAAACCCGGCACGTCGGCGGGGTTGAACCGCGCGATCTCGCGTTCGATTGCCACCTCGTCGCTGCCGCAATCAAAATACGCCCCGTCAGGGAAAAAGATCCGGTAGTACGGCTCGAGGCGGATGAGATCCAGATCATCTTCCAATCTGCCGCCGGTGGATTCCCACAGATCCTGCAGAAGATGGGGCGCGGTGATCAGCGTGGGCCCCATATCAAAGGTGAAACCTTGCTCGTGGAGGCATCCGGCACGCCCACCCGGCTGATCCAGCGCCTCCACAATGGTCACCTGCTTGCCTGCAGCCTGCAATCGGATGCCCGCGGCCAAGCCGCCGAAGCCCGCGCCAATCACGATCACGTTGTTGCTGGACAAGGTCATGGTCGCGACAACTCATCAACGCGCTGCCGCACGAGTGCCGCGAGGGCGTTCTCATTCACCGTTTCCGTCGCGAATTCGGGATGACCCAGGCGTAGACAGAGATGGCGATGTGATCCGGACTCGTACCTCAGGCCCACGGGCACAATGGGGATCGGGACCGCGCATTCTCGGGTGGCTCTCCGGGCTAGATGGACGAATCCGCGGCGAAATGGAAGCAGTCGCTCGGCATTGCGCGGCGGTCCTGGCCAGGGGTCAACGATGGGATAGCCCTCGGGAAATGTGAGCAGCGCCCGTCCATCGGCGAGTAGAGATTGCGACTCCTGGATGGCTCGGCGCAGCCGCGCGCGCTGGTTCATGACAGTGTATTGATGGTCCGGATTGAGAGCAAAGCTCTCGGACCGAATGACCCCCGGCCAGCGAGCCAGGGTGGTGGCACTCTCCAGGAGCCAGCGCTGCCACGGTGAGCGAGCCCAATCCAGGGCTACCATCAGGTGGAGGGGGCGCGGGACAACGCTGAGCAGAGCGCAGCCATCATAGAGATGATGAACGTGCCGCGCGGCGAGGATTACCGGGCCGTATGTGGGGATGTGCTCCAGACCGTCCACCGTTATGCCCACATTCCGCCACGCCACAAAACTCGCCCATGCGCGTAGTGACCACCAGGCACATGCTTCGAGCGTGACCGTGGGGAGCTTCCATTCCAGACCGTGGTGCGTGGTGGTCTGTTGCATCTGATGTTGGAGCTACGCTCGTGACTCTTGCCAGCCGGGAGCTTCATTGCTTCGTTCTGTGGAACGCGCTCCGCGCGGCCGTTGCCAGAGCGCCAGAGCTGCCGGTAACACGCCCAGCACTCCCGCAAGCACACACGGTTCCCAGAGCCCCACGCTGAGGCTTAATCCAACAGCGAACAGGATGTTGGCTGCGTATACGATGAACGGCACGCGCATATCCGTGGGGGTCAACGCGGGTACTGATCGCCACAACCAGTGGCTCACGGCCATGAAAAGGAGGCCGGTGCCGGCCCAGCCGATGAAGTTCTGGATCGGCATACCAAAGTAAGGGCCGGTTTGGTGCCACGTCCAGAATTTCATCGGCAGCGACTCGTGCGCCATGGCGGGATCAAGGACCAGGTCCCAGACCGTGAGCAGCCACACACCCAGAGCCAGCGCATGCCAGGTACGCGCGCGCCTACCCAGATGACGCACTGCCCCGAGAGCCAAAAGATAGGAGGCCAGTCCCATGGTGAACCACGAAAGTGGGATGGTGTACGGGACGCGTCCCCCGATTTTCGCTCCCAGGCCCTCGGTATATTCATATGCGCCGAAGGGCCAGCCGGTGCCCGTGCCTAGAAGCTCCATGCTCACTGAGAAAGTGGTGGAGATGGCAAAAAAAATGAGGGTGCGTTTCCACCCCAATAGAAAGACACCGCATGCGATCATGGCCAGTGCGCCGAGCACAATGTGCAACGCACCCGCGTATTGCATGCCAAAAGCAAACACCGGAGCTGCCAGTGGATTGCCCACCCACAGGCTCGGATTTGGAAGGATGATGAGGAGCCCGCCCAAGCCAAACAATAGAGCCAGCAGGTGAGCCGCGAGCAATGCGATGACGAGACTCATTGACGTGCCTTTACAAGCTTTCGGCCGCGCCAGGTGTGGTTGGAGAAGAACGCGCTCCACCAAAGCACGGCGGTCATGGGTACATCAGCCAACGGAGAAATCCAGTATGTCCAGGGCTTGCGAACGTAGGCTCTTTCAATGCCGACAAGCATGCCCAGGCGCAGGATCAGCAGCACCAGGTTAAGCTGAACAAGGACCTTATGGATCCCATTGTCTCTCAGATCGGACCGGGACACTGCCCACTGCGCGGCCAGGATTGCGAAAGGCAAGGTCTGGACCAATGTCACTTCAAGCAGTCCGATGCAGAACCGCCAGCCCACGACCCGGTCACGCAACGGGAGGGAGCGGGTCCAGCCAATAGCGGTTTCCCACCCGCCCTCGTACATGCGTACGGATATGAGTGCGCCGGCCTCCGCAAAGCCCACGCGCTCACCGCGTGCCGCAAGGATTCGCGCCAGCGTCACATCCTCAGACCGTGAGTCTTTGACGCTCGCAAAGCCTTGTATGGCCTCCAGTGCATCGCGACGGAGAAGCATGCACTGGCCGTTGCCCTGCGCGTTGTGAACGCTCGTTGCCGTATGCCCAGGGATGCCAAATCGGTAGACGAGCGTGGTTAAGAGGGATGGGTGCAGCAGACCCTCCGACAGATCGCCAAGCTCTTGGCGTGTTGCCGCGCTCAACGCGCTGAGCCCGCGTGATTCCGCGTATGCCACCATCGCGGCGGCAAGTCCCGCGCTTGGAAACGTGTCCGCATCAAGGGTCAGTAACCAGCGCGACCGCGGGTCGGCGTGTACCCGTCCGATTTCCAGTCCCCAGGCTTTGCCATTCCAGCCGGACGGAATTGGCACCGCGGAAAGCCATTGGATACGTGCGTCATGCTCTGTGAATCGGCGCACCACGCCATGGGTACCATCTTCGGAGCCGCCATCTACGACGAGGATGCACGCGACCTCGCCCATTTGCTGAACGGCCCCTGCCAAGCAGCCGGCGAGCCGGGATTCCTCGTTGAGTGTTGGAATGACAACTGAAACGGCAGCGGCCGGGACATCGGCGTGGGCCGGCGTGATGGGAGCGCCGCCGCGTGACTGGACGATGCGCCAGACAACGCGAGCGGCGAGCGTTCCCTGCAGCGCCAGAAGCAGGAATCGAAGCCCGTTGGTATGCGTGCTCATTGCCGGATCTCGTCCACTCGGCGGGGCTCATGGGCTGGGCTGAGGCGATCGCCAACATCCCAGATAGCAATCGTGGCAGCGGACATGAGCGCATGTTGGCACTTGACCCAAACCGATGTCGCGGCGCGCTCGCGAAGCACATCGTAACGGCGCTCCGCGATCTCGTCCAGAATCCCGCGATAGAGGCGCGCGGCAGTCAGGATGGCGAGTCGCACCTGGCGCGGGAGCAACGGCACGCCATCAAGGCCGAGCTCGTACTGAAAGTGGGCACGCTCTGCCTGAAAGTGCATCATCCATCGGAAATGCCGATCCGGTCCTCTTCCGGCCTCCGCGAGTCGAGCAATATGCCGTGCATCGCACCGGAACGCCGCCAGTTCCTGGCTCGGGAGATACATCCGCCCCATGGCGAGATCGGCGCCCACATCGCGCAGGATATTCGTGAGCTGCATCGCTATTCCCAGCTCTTCGGCGGCGGCCAGCGCGCGTGGCGAGTGCGCTCCCAGGATGTACGCCATGCTGAGACCCACCGTGGACGCCACTTGATAGCAGTAGTGGCGGAGATCCTGAAACGTGTGAACAATCACTCCGTTCAGGTCTGACTCCACACCATCCACAAGCTCCACTAGATATCGAGGTGGTATCCGATGTGCCGCCATGACTTCCGCAAGCGGCGAGCCCAGTGCAGGTGCTGGGGACGTTCCACGTGCACCATTGCGCAGCCAGTTCCGCCAGTGGTCCAATTCACTCCTTGCCTGGCCACGCGCACTCAAGGTACTTGCTTCGTCCACCAGATCGTCTATGTAACGACAGAAGGCGTAGAGAGTAATGACGGACTCCCTGACGGAAGGAGGCAGGAAGCGCGCCGCGAAATGGAAGCTGCGTGCGTGCTTTTCCATCACCGCGGTGCGACAATTGATGTCCGCGAAGCACGGTCCTTCAACGGCGGCTGGCTCAGGCAATTGTATGGTGGTGTGCATGCAACAGTGACCTAATTCATCCTAGCACGCTCACTCCAGAATTTCGCCCGTTGATTCATCCGGGTTTGCCTACTTGGTCAGCCGACTGGCAGACTCAAGCCGATGACCGCAACTGAACTGTTCCAACCGCTTCAGGGCATTCGGGTGCTCGACTTTTCACGCATTCTAGCCGGCCCTTACTGCACCATGGTGCTGGCCGACATGGGCGCGGAAGTCATCAAGATTGAGCGCCCCGGGACGGGCGACGAGACGCGCGCCTGGGGACCGCCGTTTGTTGGCGGGGAGAGCGCCTATTTCCTCTGCGTGAATCGCAACAAGAAGAGTGTCGTTGTGGATCTGAGTCAGCCTGAAGGCCGGCAGATCATCCATGATCTTGCTTCGCGAAGCGATGTGCTGGTGGAAAACTTCCGTCCCGGCGCCATGGAGAAGCTGGGCCTGGGGTATGACCAACTCCGCGCAATCAACCCGCGACTGGTGTACTGCGCGATCTCCGGATTTGGACGGAGCGGACCAGACCGTGACCGCGCCGGAGTTGATGTCATTGTGGAAGGCGTGGGCGGACTCATGAGCATCACCGGCGAACCAGGCGGCCCGCCGGTGAAAGTGGGCGTGGCCATCATTGATGTGGCTACGGCGCTTCACGCGCATGGCGCCATCATCGCCGCGTTGTTTGAGCGCGAGCGGACGGGCAACGGACGTCGCTTGGATTTTTCACTCCTTGAGGTTCAGATCGCCACGCTCATCAACATTGGCAGCGATTATTTGATAGGCGGCGTTGTGCCACAGCGATGGGGCAGTGCGCACACCTCCATAGTGCCCTACCAGGCGTTTGAGGCCAGCGATGGATACGTGGTCGTCGGGGCTGTCAATGAGTCGCTGTGGCACCGATTCTGTGCCGCGGTAGAACAACCTCACCTCGCCCATGACCCGCGCTTTGCCACCAATCAACTCCGTGGCGAGCATCGAGTGGAGCTCCTGAAGCTGCTGCAACCGATATTCCATGGCCGGCCGCGGGCTGACTGGTTGGATCGATTCCGGTCCCAGGGCATTCCGTGTGGGCCGATCAATATGCTGGACGAGGTGTATGAGGACCCGCAGGTGCAGCATCTGGGCATCGTTCAAGAGATTGACCATCCAAGCGCCGGCCGCATTAAGCTGGCCGGCTCGCCAATTCGCGCGGATGATCAGCAGCTTCGGATCCGGCTGCCCCCGCCCCGTTTAGGTGAGCACACAGAAGCGGTGCTCATGCACGATCTGGGCTATGAGATAGAACGGATCGAGCAGCTTGCTAAGGCTGGAGTGATCAACGAACGACCTGAGACGGCCTCTGCGCGATAGCATCGTAGAGTGTTAGCAGGGCCGCTTGTTGGTATTCCTCGTCGACGGCGGGGTGATCGAGCACGCGGCGATCCTCATCACACTCCAAAACGCTGCTTTCAAGTGTGTTCAATCTGGCTTGTTACGCTTTGATTTCGCCGTGGAATCCCTCGTTGACTCCTGCGTTATCTCACGCCCGGTGGTCTCAATGCGCTCATCGCCCTCCTCAATGGATTCAGCAAACCAGATCTGCGCCTCCGACCCACCTCCTGGATAAGCCCGCACGGTAATGCAGTCATCCTCCGCCGGCCTGAGGCTGTTCGCGGAGATGCGTGTGAGATTGAAGACGGTGGGCACGCCGGATGTGCGCAGCACCAGCGTCTCCGTCGTCGATTCGAGCACGCAGCCTTGAAACGTGGTGCCCTGTGAAGGATCGGCCGAGGCTGCAGGTGTGGTGACCGACGTGAGGATCAATGCCAGCCCGGCGGTCATGCGTGCGACCGCTTGAATGCGTTTCATGGATGACCTCCTGATTCTCAGTGTACATGCGCGCCTCACTCAGCGCGCCACCAGTCATTAGAAACCCGGCACAACCTCTGCCCTATGCCTCATATGAATCCTGAAACAGACCGTAAGCACATTGAGCGCGTGCTCAGTGAGGAGATCGCTCAAGTGGTCTCTCCTGAACAAGCCCGGGCGGTGATCCGGAAGGCCGAGCAACTCGCCGGCGACGCATTAGTTGAGCAGCGTGGAAGCGAGGTGGCGAGCGAGTCGCGGAGTGCCGCGGAGGCCGTGGACGCCGCAAGCAAGACTGGGTCTCCCACGAGTCAGACAGCCCAGGCGCTGGACGCCGCGGCGGCTGAAACCCTTGCCAGCACGCCGGATGCGGCCATGGCACGGGCAGCAACTGAGCGTATTCTCAGTCCGAATGCGCACATCGCGCCCGAGACGAAACGTGGGCTCAGCCTACTTCGGCAAGCAATTCTGGAGGGTATGCGAGCCCATGAGGCACTGGATGCGCGCGCTTTTCTGGCCGTAAATAGCCTCCCACATCCGAGGGGGTTAGATCGCCTGGCGGATCGTGTCACGGTGTATACCAACGGTGGTTGGATCTGGATCGGGCTGAGCGCCGTGGCTGCCGTGCTAGGGATACCTGGAGGGAAGCGGGCGGTTGCCGCTCTCACGCCATCACTCATCCTCACAACCTGGATTGTGGAGCATCCGATCAAGTCATACTTTCGGCGCAAGCGGCCGTATATTCAAATCGTTCGGGCGCTGGTAGTGGGCCACAAGCCCGGCACATGGTCATTCCCCTCGGGACACACGGCTTCGTCGTTCGCTGCCGCCTGGGTGCTGAGCGAATGCTGGCCAAAGGGGCGGTTGAGCTTTTTTGCCGTTGCCGCGATCATTGGCTTCAGCCGAGTGTACGTGGGCGCCCACTATCCCGGCGATGTGCTTGCGGGTGCCACCATTGGCGTGACGCTCGCGGAAGTGACGCGCCGATTGGTACGGTGCGCGGCGCCGTTTGCCCGCCTCTTGTGATCCAGTGCCGGCCAGGTTCCGTGCTCAAGTTCGTGACGCTCAGTCGTGGCTGACGGTGCGGCAGCCGACATGCACTGAGCTCTCTGCCATAATAGCGGCACGAAATCCTGACTCGAGGTGCGGGAATGACCGTGAGCAGCGTGCCCATCACACTCGCCACCAACCAGCTTGTTGACATGTTCCGCCGAATGCACCAGATTCGGCAGTTTGATTCGCGCGCGCTGGAGCTCTTCCGCGAGGGCCTGGTGCGTGGCTCAACGCACCCGTACATTGGAACCGAGGCGGTTGCCGTGGGCGCCTGCGCCGCGTTGCGAGATGATGACTTCATTACCAGCACCCATCGCGGACACGGGCACTGCATTGCCAAGGGCGGCGATCTGCCCAAGATGATGGCGGAGCTTCTGGGACGAGCCACCGGTTATTGTCGCGGGAAGGGCGGGTCCATGCACATCGCAGATCTGGACCGCGGCATTCTGGGCGCCAACGGCATTGTGGGCGGTGGCATGGGGATCGCGGCGGGCTCAGCGCTCTCGGCCGTGTTGCGCGGAACGGACCAGGTCACCATCTGCTTCTTTGGTGATGGTGCGCTCAATCAGGGTGCGCTGCATGAGAGTAGCAACATGGCGGCCATCTGGAAACTGCCAGTCATCTTTCTCTGCGAGAACAATCACTACGCCATGAGCGCGCCCATGGAGCGGATGACCTCCGTGCCAGATCCCAGCGTGCGCGCGGCGGCATATGGCTTCCCCGGCGTGGCCGTGGATGGCATGGATGTGCTGGCGGTGCATGATGTGGTGCGTACAGCCGTGTCCCGGGCCCGCGAGGGACGCGGACCCACGATGATCGTGGCCGACACCTACCGCTACTTCGGTCACCACGTTGGCGATCCGCTGAACTATCGCACGCGCGAAGAGGTTGACGAGAAGCGCAAGAATGACCCCATTGAGCGCTTCCAGAAGCTGCTGGTGGAGCGCGGATTATTGACCGACTCGGATGCGGAGCGGATTCACCAGGAAGTCATCGCCGAGGTGGAGCGTGCTATCGACTTTGCCAAGGAGAGCCCCGTACCATTGCCTGAAGCCCTCATGGAGGACATTTACGCATGACCGTTTCCACACAACCTCCAGGTGCGGCCCAGACTCGCGAGCTCACGTATAGCGAGGCGCTCAATGAGGCGCTCCGTGAGGAGATGCAGCGTGATCCGATGGTCTTTGTGATGGGTGAAGATGTAGCTGTCTGGGGTGGCGGCGGCATCTTTGGGGTCACCAAGAGCCTTCTCGAGGAGTTTGGCATTGATCGGGTGCGCGATACGCCGATCTCCGAAGAGGCCATTGTGGGCCTGGCCGTGGGCGCCGCGGCTACTGGCTGCCGGCCGGTGGCGGAGATCATGTACGCCGATTTCACCACGATGGCCATGGACCCCATTGTCAATCAGGCGGCCAAGATGCGTTACATGTTTGGCGGCAAAGCCAAAGTGCCGCTAGTGATCCGTGCGCAGGAAGGGGCCGGCCGGGGGAATGCCGCGCAGCACAGCCAGAGCCTGGAGGCCTGGTTTGCCCATATCCCAGGGTTGAAAGTGGTCACCCCGTCCACTCCGTATGACGCCAAGGGGCTGCTAAAGTCGGCCATTCGTGATGATAATCCGGTGATCTTCCTGGAGCATAAGGCGCTGTATTTCAGTAAGGGACATGTGCCGAAGGAGGAGTACCTCATTCCGCTGGGTTTGGCGGATGTGAAGCGCGCGGGCTCGGACGTGACCGTGGTGGGCATACACACCATGGTGCTGAAGGCGCTGGAAGCGGCGACTGATCTGGAGTCTGAAGGCATTGAGCTGGAAGTCATCGATCCGCGCTCAATCTTCCCGTTTGACATTGACACAATCGTGGAGTCGGTAAAGAAGACGGGCCGCCTGGTGATTGCTCACGAGGCGTACGAGCGTTGCGGTTTTGGCGCGGAGATCGCCATGCAGGTGATGGAGCGCGCTTTTGACTATCTGGATGCGCCCATTCAGCGCGTGGCCGGAGCAAACTGCCCCGTGCCGTATGCCACGAATCTAGAGCGTCTGGCAATTCCCGGGAAAGAGGAGATTGTGGCGGCGGTGCGGAAAACGGTGAGCTAGCCGCCGCTTGACGAAGTATGGACTGTGGCGGTTCTCGCCACGGTCCATACTTCGTCAAGGAAATCTTACGTCACGTATGCAGAAGTGGTGTAAGATTTCCGCGGAGGAGCGACCATGAAACGGTTACAGATCATGATTGAGGAAGACCTTGACCGCGAGCTTGATCGGCTGGCGCGGCGTGAGCGGTGCTCCAAAGCTGCGCTCGTTCGGAAATTCGTGCGCCTGCAGGTTCAACCACTGCCTCCGATTGAGGAGGATCCGATTACACTCTGGTCCGGCCAGTTACCAGGTGATCGCGAGGGCGGAGAGCCATCCAGCGTTGATGACGTCGTCTACCCGAGATAGACGCACATGGTCTTTGCGGATACATCCTTCTGGATTGCCCTGGGTCAGTCTCGGGACGGCCGTCATCATGATGCGCAGATGCTCTGGCGCAAACAGATTCGTGGTGTCGTGACTTCGAACCACGTGCGTGGAGAAGCTTGGACCTTCATCAACCGTCGATATGGACACCAGCAGGCTGTTCAATTTCTCGATGTGTTGGAACGATCCGCGCGCGTTGAAGTGGTCAGCACTCCGCCCGAAATTGAGCTTGATGCGATCCGTTGGCTGCGGGCGCGCAATGAACGAGAGTACTCGTTCGTTGATGCGACCAGCTTTGCGCTCATGCGATGGCTGGATATCCAGGAGGCCCTCGCGTTTGACGGAGATTTCAGTGCGGCCGGTTTTGTGGAGCTGCGAGTATCTTGAGTCGCATCGCTTGCAACGCTTTCTTACTGTGGCCGGATGAGCTACACCAAGATTTCATCCACGTAGCACCACCGCCAATCCTCGCCCGACTCGAACGACCGTATGATCGGGTGGTGGGTACTCTGAAAGTGCCGGGTGGCGTGCGTATTCTTGGACGAATCGCAACAACCCACCTGCCCACAGCTCAGACACTCGCGCAGATGTACCCAGGTGTCTCCCACGGCTAGACAGTCCTCACAGCCGGTGGCGCTGGGTGTGACCGGACGAATCTGATCGAGATGTGAACATGGCGGCTGGGTCATGATTTCTCCAGTTGCTTTGATGGCGTGACGGCACCCCGACTTGGGCCAAGGAAGAGCGCTACGCACAGACCTCCAGCTGCGGCAAGCACCGCTGCCAGAAGCATGACGGACCGAAAGGCACTCAGAAACGCCAGGTCGATGGCTCGCTCAATGGCAACGGCCGTTTCGGGGAGCAGCCCCCCGGGGATCTCGGCCGCCGCCAGCTTGCTTCGCTCGGCCTCCAGCGCTTGACGCGCCACTGCAGGGATCTCAATGCTCCTGAGTGATTGATCGAGTTGTGACTGGAACACCGCCACAACCACGAGGCTCATCAGCGCAATGGCCAGGAGACCGGCCACCCGTGAGACGGCATTATTGATACCCGACGCGATGCCGGAGTGTCGGGCATCCACGGCATTCATCACCGTGGTGGTAAGCGGCGCCACACTGACCGCCATGCCAATTCCCAGTACGACTACGGCGGGAAAGAATGAGGTCCAGTAACTCTCACCAATACCTGGACGGACAAACAAGGCAAAGCCGGCGGCGGCAATGAGCGGGCCGACTGTTAGAGGGAGCTTCGCGCCAGTCCGCTGGATGAGCCCCCCTGCCCACCGAGAAAGAAGCGCGATGATCAGAATCATGGGCAGGAGTGCTGCTCCAGCCGCCGTGGCGGAATATCCCTGCACCTGGATGAGATTGAACGGGACGAAGAAAAATGCACCGGACAGGGCGGCATAGAGAAGTAACGTGAGCAGGTTGGTCACGGCAAAGGCGCGCTGCCGAAACAGGTCAAGTGGCAGCATGGGATTGTCCACGCGACCTTCCCACAGAATGAACCCACCCAACACCATGATGCCACTGACGATGCAAGTGATCACAAGCGGGCTGCCCAGGCCAAGGCTGGACGATTCGATAAGCCCGTAAATGAGCAATCCGAGACCAAACACTGCCAGGAATACGCCGAGCCAGTCCAGGTGCTCCGGGGCCGAATCATCGCGACTCTCCGGCACGTGGCGAGCCATGGCCAGGAGGACAATGACGGCAATGGGCAGATTGATGAAAAAAACCCAACGCCAGGAGGCATGCTCAATCAGCCAGCCGCCGAAGACGGGACCCAGTGCGGTGGTCATGCCCGTGAATCCGGACCAGGTGCCAATGGCCCTGCCACGCCGCGCCTCATCAAAGGAAGCGCCAATGATAGCCAGACTGCCTGGCACAAGCAGCGCTCCGCCAATGCCCTGTAACGCACGCCCGAGAATGAGCTGCGACGAGCTCGGCGCTGCACCGCACCAGGCCGAAGCGAGCGCGAAGATGGCGACACCCGTGCCAAAGACGCGTTTCCGACCATAGCGGTCACCCAGTGCTCCGCCCACCAGCAGGAGGGCCGCCAGAAAGAGCGCGTACGCCTCGACCACCCATTGGACGTCAACCACGGTGGCGTTCAGATCGGCCTGCAGCACGGGCAGCGCCACGTTCACCACCGTGGAGTCAATGAACGCCATGCTCGATCCGAGGATGGTGACTGCCAGTACCCAGGGCTCACTTCCAGGCGCGCACGGTTGTAACAATCGGGTGTCGCGAATCACCCCATCGTCACACGGCGGTCGGGCGGCAATAACCATGGCTCTAGCATTCAGTCTACGCCGGTCAGCCTTGTGCTGAGAAATCGAAGCAGATGCGCACAGTGACCGGTGGTCCTGGACCTATAAGCTCAGCGTCGCGATGCAGGCCTCGCGAATGGCCCAGACGTGCTCAAGTGTCTGCCCACGGGCGAGATCCGGATTTACTATCAGCCACGATTGCATGAACGTTCTATGCATACTGACTTTGTATTCACCAATCTGTTCCGGTGTGATCGGTTCTTCATGGAGAAAGGAGTGAATGGGTTCGGCGGCAGCGGCGAGGCGAGTCACATCGACCCTGATGCCCTGATACGTCACGAAACAATGCGCCTCAGGGAGGAGCGGCAAGCCATGCAGATCCAGAATCCGGCCGATTCCCGGTGTATTGGCTTCGGTCATCTCATAGATGCCGAGCGTGAGCTGCACTGAAATCCTCTGCTCCCGGGCGAGTGATGCCAGCAGAGCATGCTTAGTGCTGCATGTGCCACGCTCCTCGTCCAGGACACCGGCCGGATTTGCAGGATGAGAGTTGCGACCGTACGGCAGTGTCTGAAGGAATCGACCGGCTGCTTGAAGATCAGTGATGTCATGCTTCAGAAAGGCCATGGAGATAGCTCCGCGTGGCTGGAGTCCGGTCGTTGGCAACGCCTCCCACGAGCGCATCACTTCGCTCGCACTCCCGTTGGGAGAGGGAGCCGTAGTGCGGCCGTCCCTGGCCGCCATGCTCGAGGCGCGGCCAGGGA
>JBJXFJ010000081.1:0-13016 GCA_046154735.1 Chloroflexota bacterium
ACGCGGGCCACCGCGTCGCGCACCACGGGGAACATGGCCCGGCTGCCGGTGTGGAACAGCAGCGGCTCATCATCCTTCACCAGGAACTGGCAGAACGGGAAATTCAATGCTGGATCATAGGTTGCAATGCGGTAGATGTCAGGAGCAATCTCGTCAACGGTGGTAGAGAGCGACATGATGAAACCTCACAACTCAGTGATCAGTCGTGTACACTAACTGTAACGGTAGTCTAGCACCGCGGAATGTGGATGTCAATACTCACTGATCACGAATGTTTACCGAGTGTGGAGCATTCATCGGCCGGCGCTGAAACGGTTGATGCGCCCATTCGGGCTGGGCGCGGCCGCAAGCTGCGCCTCAAGGCCCGGGCCACACGGATGGACGAGACCCGGCTGCGGATTGCCCGCGCCACCTATGAGTTGCATGCCTCGGTGGGTCCGGCGCGCACCACCGTGAGCGCCATCGCGGAGCGGGCCGGTGTACAGCGGCTCACCGTGTACAAGCATTTCCCGCATGACCGTGACATCTTTCAGGCCTGCACCACCTACCACTGGGAGCTCGACCCGCCACCCGATCCAGCCCAGTGGCAGCAGATTGCCGATCCCGAGCAGCGCCTCCGCCAGGCGCTGGCCGAGTTGTACGCTTATTTCCGCCGCAATGAGGCTCTCCTGGCCAACGTGGCGCGCGACATCGCGCTGGTGCTGGAGCAGCTAGACGGCCCGCCTCCGGCCGCCATGCAGGCCTTCGCGGCCCTGCCCGCCCAGTGGCATGCCGCGCTCGCCAAGGGCTGGCCGGACGATGCCGAACAGGCCTCCCTCCGTGATGCAGTCATGGCTTTGGCGATCGATTTCGCCACCTGGCGCACCCTGACGCAGGGCCAACATCTCGACGATGCTCAGGCCGTTGAGCTCATGGTCGCCCTGGTCACCTGCGCCGCCGCTCCCCGATGATCGCGCGACGCCCACGCACATCGGTAAACCTTCCTGGCTGCACCGTGCCGTGCTCTGCGCTCCTCTCCACTCTCAGCGCCGCCACCTTCTCGATGCGATACGTCTGCGGTATTTGCCTGTCAACGCTGTGGCAACCCGTTCCGGAGACCAAGCAAAGCTGTCCACATATCGTGTCGAATTAATGGTCGCTTGACCTGTATCGCCTGAGGGTTGGGCTAGACCAGCACGGGATCAGCCTGATCGGGTGGTAACCAGCCCTCCGCGCCAAGGTGCGTCAAGGCGATCGCGATATGCTGCGCAGTGAATAGTTCGCCCTTCCGAGCGCTCCATTCCTGGACTCGTTGAACCACTGCGCCATCGCTTGCCGTCTGATTCGGGCTTTCCGACGCAACCCAGTGAACTGTGGCAAGGAGCTCCATGCCATACGGCGTTGCGAACCCTTCAATGAGTCGGCTAACGCGCTGGAGTCGATCGGTGACGTCGTAGTCTTCGCCAAGTAGGCATTCTGCCTCCTCAAGTGCGCCAGGCATGAGCTGAATCTCAGCTCGTTGGCTTCGATCACCGTAGCCGCGAATGAAATGCCCCTCGATCCGCTGGAGGGCGTGGTTCAAGTTCTCTGCATATGGACCGTATTTGTGCTTGCCGTAATCCAGTTGTAGCGGTTCGCCGGCTGCCTGGAGAAAATAGGCTAGCTTTTGAACCTCCAGCAGAGTCGAGCGATATCCTCCACCACGGTAATACGCGAGCAGAAGCAGAAGGAGTGCTCGGGCGCGGGTCATAATTGGCCGGTTCGTCCGTACGGGCATGCTTGCACCCGTTGGTGCATCGTGAGGCTCGAAGACTAGCGCATGGACATCAGGCAATTGTTCGAGAGCCGCGCGTATAAGCGGCTCCACATCTCGCCAGTCAAGCCCTCCATTGCCGCATCCCAATGGGGGGACGGCAATGGAGCGAATTCCGAGGCGTCGCACGTCCTCTACCAGAGTGTCCAGACCCGAGCTTATGTCGGTGAGTAGGGACCTAGCCTTCCAGTGTCGCTTTGTAGGGAAATTGATAATGTACTTCGGATTCCCAATACCGGTCGTCGGTACGATCAGCATTCGGCCTGGCTGCACCTCGTTCTGACGGCAGGCACGCTGGTACACACTAAAGTTCTGAGGGAACGCCTGCTTAAACTGCAACGCTACGCCCTTGCCCATGACGCCAACGCAGTTCACCGTGTTGACAAGCGCTTCGGCATTCGCCTCAAGTAAGTTGCCTCGGCTCAACGTCAGCACCTGCATGCCCCTCCAGTCTTAATGGTAGTACCAACCACGCTGTATCGTAATCCTCGGCGTGTTGGATTCATCTTTGAGAGTATCCTCAACTCTCTGTCGAACCGTCGCTGAAGCCACGCCGATCTCCTCAATAAGGTGCCATGGAAAGGCCCTATGGACTAGGAACTCCGCCTGGCGTCGGCGCTTCCGGTCGGGGTCTTCGTTCGTGTCATTCCAATAGGTCTGAGACATCACCGGCCAATCAACCTGGTCAAGGTCCTCAAGGCTGGAAAAGAAACGAGTGATCGCCACAGTCGCGTGACCGTCTGTAAACGCGAAGGGGATCCCTGCGGCCGCCACCGCAGCAACGCTCGAAACAAGATGAATGATTGGGCCCGCGCCGTCGGAATACCCGGCGACGTTACCTCGGCCGATGGCGTAAAGCATTGGAGATCGTGGCGCGAAGTAGAACGGCACGTAGTCATGGAGCCGTCCTCCAGCAGCACAGGGGACCGATGTTGCTGCTCGGCGATCCTGGATATGTGCATGAGCAATATCACAATCCCCGGCATTTCTCCCCCGAAGTTCAGAACAGCAGTGAAGTCTCCCGTCACCACATATCGATGGGAGATTATCGATGTGTGTGATGTGGTAGATCTTCTGATGCTTTTATGCCTTGCGAGCTAATGCTAATTCCTAACAATCACGAAATCACCGGGTAGGAGGAAATCGACTGGTTCCCGCCAGACGCTGCGTAAGAACCCAATCCCAACCGTGCCATATGCGGTCTGCGTGTCCCTAATAATGGCGCTCGGACTACGGCCGCAGACTCTAATTCTCCAGGTCAGGTCCTCCATGTGTCGCACCGGTCGGAGAACGGCTGAGTGTGTGATCAGTAGTCCCACTCCACATGCCCAAGCGGCGACGAATTCAACTCCTCCCGACGGAACCGCCAGTCGGCCAGGTACTTGTCCATCAGCGCGGTGAATCGATCGTTGTGCAGCCGCTCCACTATGTGCACCAGCTCATGCACCACGATGTATTCAGTGCAACGGAGTGGCTTCTTGGCCAGCTCCAGGTTCACCCAGATTCGGCCGCTCTCTGGGTTACATGCGCCCCACTTTGTCTTCATCTTCTTGATGCCCCAGGCAGCCGCCTGCACGCCTATCGCCTCCTGCCAAGCATCCAGAAGCGGTGGGATCAGCTCGCGCAGGTGCTGTCGATACCAGCGCTGTAACACCTGCTCTCGCTGCGGAGCCGACGTACCGGGGCGCACCTGCAGCTCGAGAGTCGTTCCGTTGCGCAGCACCACTTTACCGGCCCCCTCATGCTCCACAACGCGCAGGCGATAGCGTCGCCCTAAGACGTAGTGGCTCTCACCGCTCACCATCTCGCGGCGCGATTGGCGCGATTGATCGGCGAATCGCCGGCGCTGGCGCTGCACCCAGGCCAGCTTGCCAATCACCGCCAGGCGCACGGCATCGTCCGACACGGCGAGAGGCGCCGCCACTCGCACCCGGCCGTTCGGCGGGTACACCCCCAGGTGCAGGTTCTTGATCTCCTTGCGAACGATCTCCACGGGCAAGCCGCGCACTCGAATCTGGTGCGTTTCAGTAATCATCCTGAGCTTGCACCAGCGTCAGAATCTGCTCCAACGTCTCCTCGTCCACCTGCACGGAGTACGTCTCCGCTTCCTCGCGGACCACAGCGACTCCAGCGGGCGGAGCCGCTCTCGGGCGCGCACCGATCTGCTCTTCCATAGCCTCGCGAATGGCGTTGCGCACCATCTTTGTCTTGACAGGACTACCGCGCCACCCTGCCTGGGCGTGAAGATGCACGGCCGTATCCACCGCCAGCACCAGCGCCTCGTTCTTGCCCAGGTTGTCATAGAGTGAACGCTTCGCCGAAGAATTCATCGTGGCGGGGTAGGACTCGCCACGGCTCGGATCGGCCGCTTGCTTGGTCAGCTCCACGATCTTATCGAGGTATTTCGCGTACTCCAGAGCACCCCGGCGGCGCTCTTCGATCAACGCATCCAGCAGCTCAGACATACGGTCGTAGTACTTCGGATTGATCGGGTGCTCATCGATGATCAGCTTGCGGACGTTGTTCTCGATGGTCTCCGCCGCCGATTCCTGCTTCTTCCGGATGCCCTGAGGCAGCTCGTCTATCGCCGCCGGGCCGCGCTCCACAATGAGCTGGATGAGCGAGAGATCGTCGAACGCCGAGACCTTCTCGCTCTCTTCCGCGCGGATGTACGTGTCGATCAGGTGCCGCATGGCCGGCTCGTACATCTTGAGATCGATGTAGTCTGCGCTGGCCAGCTTCACCTCCGTGCGCACATTCTCATAGTGATCCACCTCGACCTTCAGCGCGGTGATCTCAGCGGCCGTGTAGCCTGCCTCGGGTAGCTCATTCGCCAGGTTCGCGTACGCCCGCACGAATGCCGCCGCGTGGCGATAGAGCGCCAGGCGTTTCGGCTCATTCTCTTTCAGTTGGTCAGCGTTGCCGGAATCCCGAGCGCAGAAATAGCGCAAGTACGCGGCCGTATCCCTCGGCGGCTCCACAGGCTCACACAGTGCTCGCACCACCTCGCGCGCCTCTTCCAGTCGCTCGCGCGCTTTGTCTAGGCGATCTTCCAGCAGGCCGGCCACGTCCTCCTGGTCATAGCCATCCAGCGCGCCTGAGGTGTAGTCGTGCACCGCGCCCTCGAGGCTTTTGAACAGGTCCTTGTAGTCAATGACGTAGCCGTATTCCTTGTCCTCATCGTGCAGACGGTTCACTCGACAAATCGCCTGGAAGAGCCCGTGATCGCGCATCTGCTTGTCGATGTACAAATACGTGGCCGGCGGTGCGTCGAACCCCGTGAGCAGCTTGTCCACCACGATCAAGAGCTTCATCTGCCCCGGCTCGTGAACGAACTTGTCCTTCACGATCTTCTCGAATTCGTCGGCGCGATTCACCGCCGTCTCGGGCGGTTCATTGAACCAGTCTGCCAGCATGCGTTGATAGATCTCATACTGGCGGATCCGCTCTGTGACGCCCTCGCCGCTCTCCTCGCCCTTGATGTCGCCAATGGATGGCTTATAGGACGTGACGATGGCGCACTTCCCCTTGAAGCCTGCCGCGGCGAACAGCTCGTAGAACTTACATGCCTGGTAGATACTGCCCGACACCAGCATGGCGTTCCCGCGGCCGCTTTGCAGACGATCCCGCGTCTCGAAGTCCATCAGGATGTCGGCAACGATCTTTTCCAGCCGGTCCTGGCTGCTCAGCACTGCCTGCAGCGTGCCCCAGCGGCGCTTGAGCTGCGCCTTAGCCAGGTCCGTGAGCCCCTTGGTCTTGGCCTCGAACCATTGATCGATCTTCGCCTGTGAGGTGATGCTCTGATCGATGTCCCGCGCCTCGTAACGCAGGTCCAGCACCACACCATCGCGCACGGCCTCATCAAACTTGTAGGTGTGGATGTACGGGCCAAACACTTCCAGGCTGCGGCGCTTGTCCGCCTTCAGCAGCGGCGTGCCGGTGAACCCAATGAACATGGCGTCAGGCAGGATGGCCTGCATCGCATCATGCAGGTCGCCAGACTGCGTGCGGTGACACTCATCCACAAAGACGATCAGGTTGCCCTTGGCTGTGAAGTCCCGGGGCAATGATCGCTGCAGTTCATCCATGTAGTCGGCGACGTCGCCAGCCTGGTCCGCGTCAACCTTGCCGCCAAACTTATGAATCAGCGAGCAGACCAGCCATGGTGTTGTGGTGTTGAGCACGCCAATCAGATCCTGGCCACTCTTCGTCCGGTAGATCTGCTCTCCCACTCCGTCAAAGATGCCTTCGATCTGCTCGTCAAGCTCCGTGCGATCGGTGATGATCAGGACGCGGGCATCGGTGACATGCTCACGGATCCACTTGGTCAACCACACCATGGTCAGGCTCTTACCCGACCCCTGGGTGTGCCAGATGATCCCGCCCTCCCTGCGGCGCACGGACTCCTGGGCAGCCCGCACGCCGAAGTACTGGTTGTAGCGGGCGAGCTTCTTGATCCCTTTGTCGAAGACCACGTAGTCGTGCACCAGCTCCAGGAGCCGATCTTTGCGGCAAATCTGGGTCAGCGCACGGTCCAATGGGTTCTCGATCGGGCTGTCTTCTTTCCAGCTCAGATAGTGCTTCTCCGGTGACTCGATGGCGCCGTAGCGCAGCCCCTCGGTGTCGTTGCCGGCCATGAGGAGCTGCATCGTGGAGAAGAAATGCTCAATGAAGATCTTCTTCTGGTTGTCCAGGTTCTGGCGGATGCCCTCCGCCACAGAGACGGTGGAGCGCTTCATCTCCAGCACGCCCAGGGCAATGCCGTTCACGTACAGCACCACATCGGGTCGCTTGCCATACGACTTGCCGTTTGCCGCGTGGAGTGCCACCTCTTCGGCAACTCCAAAATGATTGCGCTCCGGGTGCTGCCAGTCAATGAGGTTGACCGTCTCATTGTTCGCACCGGCGCTCCGCTGGACCTTCACCCCGTATCGGAGCAGCTCATACACCGCGCGGTTGCGGTCGTAGAGACTCTTGGTGGCATCGCCCGCGGCGCGGTCAAGTTCGTACAGGGCACGTGAGATTAAGACATCGTCGCACCCCTGAACGTCGCGCAGGAATCGCCTGAGGAGCCCCTCCTCAATGTTCCGATTCCCCGCGCGCTCCAGCCAGTTGCCCAGATCCTCATAGCCAAGCTGCTCACAGAACAGCTTCACAACACGCTGCTGGGTGCGCCGCTCGATCTGGCCGACGGTGTTCACGGAAGCTCCCAGTCCTCAATCACCAGGCCGGGTACGTGGGCGAGCTCACGAGTATTGTGCGTGACGAGCGTGGCCTCGATGGAGCGGGCATGCGCGGCGATGAGCACGTCATATGGTCCGATCGGCCGACCTGAGCGCCCGAGCTCACACCGGATCTTGGCGGCCTCGCGCGATTGCTTCTTGCCCCAGTCGACCGCCTCGATGTAGCGCAGGAAGTGCTCCAGTCTGGCGCGGTTCCGCTGTGGCTGCTGGGAGTGACATGCGCCATACTCCAACTCAAACTGGACGATCTGCGAGATGGCCACGTCGCCAGGGGAATGCTCTCGCAGACGATCCAGAACCACCGGTGACGTTCTTCGAATCGCACCGATGCAGGCGTTCGTATCCAGCATGAAGCGGATCAATCGAACGACTTCCGGGGAAGGTCTTCTGACAGACCTCCCGTGATGTCGAATTCACCACCGGGCTCGCCCAGACCTTCCTCGAACCCTTCCCAGGTGGTCATGCGTGGCGTGATGATGAGGCTGTCGCCTGACCGACGGATGAACACCTCATCCGTATTCAGGCGGAACTCCTTAGGCAGGCGGATCGCCTGGCTATTACCGCTGGTGAAGACTTTAGCAATGGCCCCTGGCATGGTAGGCCTCTCAAAATGAGTATACGGAAGTATATACTCCAGAATCTCGGTCGGGCGGTATCTGTTTAAGGTAGTCCTGAGGTAACACGGCCGTACATTGTGAGCGCTGCGCACCGCCAGGGTGGAGGCGGTGTCTCGCCGCTTTGGGCGTGGCTCCTCTGCACCCAGAGCCATTTCGACACTGGCAGGCAAACGGCGCGCCGCTGCTTGCTCACCGGTGTTCACGAAGCCACATCAAGCGCCAGGATCTCGTTGGCCACGTACCGGCGGAAATCATCGGCGTGCGTGAAGCAGCGGAAGCCTGCTTGGCTCGCGGCAGAGATCGTCTCCTGATTCTCATCCAGGAGGACGGCAACACGCTGCGTCAGTCCCTCCTGAATCCCGTCCGGCCAGGCCAGGTCAAAGACGGCCTTCTGCTCACCGGTATCGTCGTCGGTGAAGTCGTAACCAATGACCCCTCGCGGGAGAGACTGGGCCTCCATCCAGTCGTTGAGCGCTTCCAGCTCCGCTTCCTCAGTTTCGCTGGTGATCCCGCCAGGGACCGCAATGATCACGGGCACCACGGCCGCGGGTCCTGCCAGCCAGCGATCATCACCGTGGAGCAGCTCAGCCATGCGGCGGTTTGTCTCCTCCGCCAGCATGACCTTGCGGGCCTCGAGGAATTCGCGGAAATGCTCGATCTCCCAGAGGCTGCGATCGTCCGGAATCCACTGCGATGCCAGACCACCATGGTGGCGACTCTCGAACACCGGGAAATAGTGCTCTGGCAGTTTGTCGCTGATCTCTAGATTGGTTTCCTTTGTCTGGAAGCAGAAGTTGGCCAGCGCGTTCACCTCCGCCCGCTGGTAGCCATGCTTGTAAAGCTGTGCCTTGGGGAAAATGTGGTGCACCTCCAGGCGGCTCATCTTGCCAAGCATATGAGACTTGAGTGGCAAGCCGGTCCCCCAATCCCTGGCGCCGCCCATGCGAGTCAGGAAGTAGAGAACTGGGTAAAAGCGCGCGCCCAGGCTCCAGCCCGTGAAATGGCCGGATTCCACGCGCAAGCCGCCGTGCCAGAGGCGGAGCTGCTCCAGGAGCTTGTCCAATCCGCCATCCGGCCCTTCAAGCCCTGCCAGATCCTGATCGATGTACGTCTCAGTGGAGCCCGAGAACCGACCCCACATGCCGGCCTGCACAAACCAGAAGAGCAGTTTGTCCCGCTCCCTTTCGTCCAATGCTCCGCCATGTTGATCCAGGTAGCGCACCATCACCGGCACGCCAAACTTGCCAAAGAACACCTGGTCATGGTCCAGGCCCAGGCGGCCGCTGATCAGGTTGAGACTGTGATCAATGTGCTTGACCGCCCGCTTGAGTCCGAGCTGAACCTCATCCGCGCTCTTGTCATGGAGGAACTGGAATTTGGCCTCCCCCGTAAGCGCCGTATTCACCGATCGAAGCAGCCAGTCCAGGTTGAAGTGATACCCGGCTTCACCCCATTCGTGAAGCTTGGCCTTCATCGTGTCGCGCGCATCGGGCCAATCGGCACAGATCTTGGCCAGCGCCAGATCACCTTTGGAGAGCTTGGTCCCACCGCTGTTGACACGATTGAAGATGTCTACCACGACGTCGAGGGTCTTCTCCGTGCCGGTGATCTCCTCCGTGTAGAGCTCGATATCGGTAATGCTGATGAGCTGGCTGAGCCGGCCCACGTACTGACCGATCAATGGAGCTCGCGCTGGGTCAGTGCTGAGACGGGTGACGTAGTCGCCGAGACCTACCATACCCTTCTGCATCAGTTCAGTCACGTCGATCCATAACGGATCGTCCCTCATCTTGACCGGCTGGTAGAAGGCGAACACCTCATCGTCCAGGTGGAATCGGAGACCAGTGAACGCCTGCGCGTTGCCATCAAAGAACCGAGGTGGCTTTCCGCGCACCACGCCGTAGAGCGAGGTGATCCGCTGCTGTCCATCCAGGAGCAGCTTCACCACTCCGGCCGCCAGCAGGCCATCGCCACGGTGAATTGCCGTGCTGGACTCCGTGGCCCAGACCAGCAGCCCGCCCACGGGATGACGACGATAGAGCGAGTCGAACAGCGCCCGCACCTGATCGCGGTTCCAGACGTAGCCGCGCTGGAACTCCGGCAAGGCCATGTGCCCGCTATCGATGTGATCGAGAAGGGTGGAGATCTTCATAATTCAGGCCCTACTCCTCAGGCGGACTTGGCGCGTGGTTAGACAAGGCGTGCTCTTCCGGTCAGCAGCTCCTGCATCATGCCCTGCTTGATCTGGCGGGCTTTATCTAGCTTGGCTTCCAATGCGGCGATCTCTGCGTCTATGTCAGCAATGGACGATTGCTCCGGGGCAGGAGGGAGAGCGATCTCAATGGCCTCAACGGTTGTCGCGCTCAGGCTCGGAACACCAGATGCTTCGTTAAAGGAGCGCCAATCCAGGGTCGTGAGTTTGTAGTAGAGGAACTTGGGAATTGCCATTGGACCAATCTCGCAATAGTAAGCTGTGTCGATAGCCCAGAACGGTGTTTGGACAAACTGTGGCTTGTCGATTGTCCCCTTACGTCCGAGGATAATTGACGGTTTATCGTACAGCGAGACGTTTGTTCTTCCGACTTCGCCGCTCGTAGCCAATATAGGAAACTGCCCGCCTGACGCAGCTTTGCCTCGCTGACTCGACCCGTAACGTAAGCTCAGGATCTGGCCCAGCCGCTTCACCTCCCACTCCCCGCTGAACCCCGGCAGGCGCGTCTTGCCGGTAAGCAGCTCCTGCATGGCGCCGTGTTTGATGTGGCGCTTCTTGGCAATGAGCTGCTCCAGGGATTCGATGAGCGCATCCGCATCGCTCAACGCCCCGGCGATGGCTTCTTGCTCGGCGAGCGTGGGGAGCGGTATCGAAAGCCGCTTGAAAAACGGCAACCCGATCGTTTTGATGGTGTTGCCCATTGCGATGCGCCCCAGTTCGGATTTCTGGGACTGAAGCCAGTAGTACAGGTAGTGGTTGCTCAACAAGGGACCACAAGTCCATGCCATGAAATGCTGACTCACGGCCATGTCTTCCTGCATGATCGCGCTCTTTCCGACACCAGCATCTCTCGACATCACAACCGTGCCTGCAGCATGAAGCCTCGCGGATGAATTAGCGATGCCAGCTGGCGTGATCTTGGCGGTCGTGTCAGAGATGTAGAGTCGATCGAGACGATTCGAATCCTGCAGCGAGATCCACTTAATGGTCCCTCCCCAGTACTCAGGGTGGGCTTTGTCAGGAGTGTGTCCACTACCGCGCCTCGCTACCGAATCAAGCAAGACCAGATCCCAGGCTTCTGGAATCATGCCTGCCTCGGTCTGCTTGAAGCCGGGGCTCAAGCCCACGAGTACCCCATACGCTCCAGATGCTGGCTCACCTTGGCCTCAAGCTCGGCCACGCGGTAGGTCACGCGCGGGAGCGGCGTATCGTAGCGCTCGGATAGCTGCTTCACGCGCTGGGTGAGCCTCTGGCTGACGCGGTCCATCTCACCGTGGATGGCGGCATCGAGCGCGGCGAGCCATCTGTCATCCACCACCAGCGTCTTGATCTCATCCTCGGTGAGCTTGGGGTAGTGTGCATAGGCTTTGCGATCCAGCGTGGCCTCGGCGTCCTTCAGGCGCTTCTTCAGCTCCGCTTCGTCACTGTTGAGCTTGAGCCACTCGCTCAGCACGGCGGCTTCATCGGAGGCATCAGTGTTGCCCTTGATCTCCCGCTGCCGGGCGGCCACGCTGGCCTTGCTCAACTTGTCCAGCTCGGCAAAGGCCCCATCTTCGTCGCCATGCTCTTCTTCCAGCTCGGCGAGGCGGGCGGTGATGCTCTCCAGGTCGGCGGCGATCTGATCAATGGCCGCCTGCTCCTGGGCGTAGTAGCGGGTCACAATCGGCGCCTTGGGCACCAGGTCACACGACCAGCCTCTATCCCGCTCTTTGCCCTTGGTGTCTTTCTCGATGACGCGAGAGTTCTCCGCCTTCCAGTCGTTTGCGGTGATCAGGTAGCAGTCATCTTGCATGGTTTCCGCCCAGTAGTCCATCAGGTGCTGATAGACGTCGTAGGGATCAATCAGCGGCCTGCCGGCATAGTGAGCCAGGAGGTCCTCCGCCAGGGTGGCGATCAGCTCCTTCGGGTGGAACCCGGGCTCCAGCGCCTTGAGCGTGGCGGCGCTCTTCTCCCGCCACTTGGCGAAGTGGGCGTTCATGTCGCTGATGAAGGCAGCGAACTCGGGGTGCTCGTAGATGGCGGTCTTGATGGCGGATTGCTCTACGGCCAGGTCCAGATAGCCGGGACGGTTCTCCTTGAAGAGTGTCGTCTTCAGAGTCGGGCACACGGCCCAGTAACGCTGGAGGGCGTCGATATCGGCGGCGGGGATACCGCCCAGCAAGTGCCCGGCGATGTCCTGGAGGTCCTCTTGTGTCTGGCTATCGATGTAGCGCGGCAGGTTCAGGTTGAACTCGTTCTTCTCGATCTCATCCAGAGAGACCATGCGCGCGTACTTGGGCACCTCGAGCTGGCGATTGAACACGTCCACGATCTTGTGGATGTCCTGGGCTCGCAGACGGTTCTTAGGCCCGTCCTTCATGAAGCCCGCGTTGGCATCGATCATGAAGATGCCCGTGCGTGACTGGGCGCCTTCCTTATCGATCACCAGAATGCAGGCCGGTATACCCGTGCCATAGAAAAGGTTTTGCGGCAGGCCGATGATGCCCTTGATGAAGCCTCGCTTGACGATCTCGCGGCGAATCGTGCCCTCAGCGCCTCCACGGAAGAGCACCCCGTGCGGGAGAATCACCGCGCCTTTGCCGGTGCTCTTCAGGCAGGTCAGGATGTGCAGCAGGAAGGCGTAGTCGCCGTTCTTCTCGGGCGGTATCCCGTAGCGGAAGCGCCCGAACTCGTCCTGTGCGGGAACAAATCCGCTGCTCCACGCCTTGGATGAGAACGGGAAATTGGCCACCACGAAGTCAAAGAGCTGGAGACTCGAATCATCCGATCGGAACAGCGGGTTGGCGAGGGTGTTGCCCTTCTTGATCTCAGCCGCTGGGCAGTCGTGGAGAATCATGTTCATGCGCGCCAGCGCGGCCGTGGCGTTGTCCATCTCCTGGCCATAGAGCGCGAGATCGAACCCCGTGCGGCTCCTGGCCTCATCATGAGCCTTGAGCAAGAGCGAGGCCGACCCGCAGGTGGGATCGTGGATCGTCTGCTGAGCATACGTGGCCGTGCTCACGCCCACCACCTGGGCCATGACTCGCGCCACCTCAGCGGGTGTATAGAACTGGCCCTTGCTCTTGCCTGATTCCGTGGCGAAGTGCCGCATCAGGTACTCGTAGGCGTCACCGAGCAGATCGTCACCATCGGCGTGATTGCCACGGAAATCC
>JBJXFJ010000084.1:0-4546 GCA_046154735.1 Chloroflexota bacterium
TTTACACTGTCGGGCAAGATGCCCGACACCACCGGTGGCGGGAAGCCCGCACAGACCAAGGTGGGCGGGCCACAGGAGAAGCCCGCTTCTATGGGCTGATCCTGTGCCAAACTTGCTCATCTGCTGCTTTGATTTGACCCTCGCTCTGATATCCAGGGTCTACTGATTGTCCTCCTCGGAGTCGTCCGCGAGGCAGCAGGGGGCCTTCCCTGTGCCTGGAGCTCCCGAAACCGTGATTGCGATCAGCGGCTCTTGTCTCCCAGGCACAGGGCACAAGGCCCCGTGTTACCTCGTCCCGCCGATAGCTCGACTTTGAAATGACCCTCGCTCTGATATTTTGATCAATGGCCGGCTTTTGCTCGTGACTGCTAGAGTTATGGTTCGCGCGACGCCGTAACCATCCAAATCAAAGATTTACCGCCCGCCCGGGCGAGGGACACCACTACGTGATAGCCCAGGCGCCGGCCGCGGTCGTCCGTCGCAGTGAGACACTCGCTCTCGGCGGGGCGATTCTCGCGGTGGCCCTTTACATCGCCTTCTTCATCCCAACGCTGCTCGTCTGGCCGCCGGTCAACGGCGACGAGGGGCGGGAGCTCAATGCCTTCTGGGTCGCTTCGGGGATAGATCCCTCGGCGCGCACTCTGGACCCCACGTACGGTCATGATCCGCTCTATAAGGGCGGACTTCAGGGCTGGACCAGCGCAGTCAGTTTTCATCTATTCGGCCTGAGCCTGTGGTCTGGTCGGATTGTCTCGTTGCTCTGGGGCGGTGTGCTTCTGCTAGCGGTGTGGCTACTTGGCGTGCGCCTGTTTGGTGTGCGGGCTGGGTTCCTCGCGATGGGGCTACTGGCCGTTTCACAGCCGTTTCTCGTGTCCACACATATCGTGCGGCCCGATATTGTGGTGGCCGCGCTGGTCGTACTTGCGCTCTATTTCGCTCTGGCGGGAGCCGGCGCTCGCGCCGCTCCCATGCACCTGCTGTCAGGACTCATGCTCGGTCTAGCCTTTGATGTGCACCCCAATACCGTGGCGTTTATGCCGATGGTTGGCCTGGTCTATCTCTTTCGTTATGGCGCGGGGGTGGTCAAGGCACGCGCTGCCTGGTTGTTTCTCGCCGGCATCGGAGTGGGCGTACTCATCTACGTGGCGTATCGAATCCTTCCCGATCCGCGGCACTACTTCGACGCCTTCCAGTACTGGGTGGGCGTGGATAAGCGCCCGCCGTCTCTGCGATCGCCCGGATTGCCCATGCTGCAAGCGGAGTGGAGCCGATTCACGAGCTATTTCGAGGGGCGAGCTATTGAGGCCGTGCTGGTGCTGGTAGGCCTGGTAGGGAGCATGCGACGGCTCATTCGCCGTGATGCTCCGGAGCCACTCCTGCTGGGGCTTCTGGTTGCTTTTGTCATTTTCACAGTCCTGGTAAGTAGTAAGACCGAGTACTACATGATTTTGTTCTACCCAATGCTGTTGTTGCTGGTAGCGCGCGAGTTAGCAAGCCTCTCATGGGTGGCCTATGGGAGTCGCGTGGTGGGCGGACTCATGCTCGCAACGGTGATGGTGGCCCCCATGGGCTTCGAGGACAATCTGGGCGATATCCTCCAGAGCGGCGATGAAATGAAGGAACGCGACTACTTCTCACTGATCGGTGAGATTCGTCAGTCGGTCCCCGCTGGGGCATCGGTGCTGGCGCCCCCGGTATACTGGCCAGGGCTCTGGGACTATCCGTATACGGATGTGTTTGTCTGGGAGCGCGTGAGGTCCGAGCGCAACATCAGCTTTGCCGAATTTGCGCGTGGCGTAGGTCCGGACTTCGTGATTCTTGATGTCAAGGCACGGTACGAGGTCTTTCGCAACTCGCCGCGCTTTATGGACGAGTATGCACAGCTTGTCACCACGATTCGACATGTGGGGTATGGACGCGTTGAAATTTGGAAGCGCCGCGCGGGTGCTTGAGGCAATCATTCCATGCAGGGCATAACGGCAGCACGATTGCCCGCGTCGGATACGGTGGGAGTTGTCGCCGCGCGATCACGGGCAGGAGCGGGCAGGCTCGTGGCCATCGTGGGGCTCTCGGTCGTCCTGTTTGTGCTCGCGTATGTGCCGCGCTCGATGATTCTGGGCGCTTATCTCACCACGGACGAGGGGAACTGGATGGGGCGCACGGCGCTCTTCACGCAGGGCATTCTCCGGGGTGATCCTTATGCCACGTATCAGAGCGGCCATCCGGGTGTCACCACCATGTGGACGGCACTCGCCGGGATGGGCGTTGATCGCGCACTCGCGCTTGTTGAGTACGTCCGTCCGGACGGGCTAGAAAAGGCCCCCGCGTACCTCGAAACGCTGCGACAGGCTCGTCGCTGGTTCCCGGTGGTCACGTCGCTCACCGTCGTCCTCATCGGCTTACTGGCCTGGCGGCTAGCGGGTCCCGGCGTGGGCATCTTGAGCGCCGTGCTCGTTGGCCTGGAGCCCTTCTTTCTGGCTCACTCTGTGGTCGCGCACCTCGATGGTACGCTCACGGCTTACATGACTGTGAGCGCACTGTGCGCGGCGGTGTATTTCTGGGCCGGTGGCGGTCGAGGCTACCTGGTGGGCTGCGCCATTGCCACGGCACTGGCGTTTCTCACGAAGGCACCGGCATCCTTCCTCGCGCTTTTTGTGCCATTTATCGCCGGCCTTTCGCTGATTCCGGCGCACCGCCGCTCGCTTCCGAACCTTCGCGGAATCGTGCTGTCACTGCTCGTCTGGGGCGTCATCATCGGCGCCATGACGCTCATACTCTGGCCATCGTTCAGGGCGGATCCGGTCTGGACCCTGCGTTCAATGATTGACTACACGGAGGCGGTGGGAGGTGGTGAGCACGAGAATTTCTTCCTGGGACAGCCGGTGTCCGATCCCGGACCGCTCTACTACCTCGTCACCATTGGTTTTCGTCTTACGCCCGTGACGGTGATTGGGCTGGCTCTCCTGCCCCTCGGCCTCGTCCTGGCAGGTCGGGATCGACGACGGTATTTGCCGTTCGTGGGCTTCCTGTGCGCGTTCATCCTGCTCTTCTGGGCCATGATGGCCCTGCCGCCAAAGAAGTTCGACCGTTATATGTTGCCAGCCTTTCCCGCACGGGAGATGCTGGCCGCGGTGGGGTACTGGCTGATCATAAGTCGGTGTGCTGGGCGGTTCTTGAGCCCGGCGGCTGCCATCGCGATTGTGGGCCTCGGGATCGCTCAATTTGTCCCAGGCGCACAGGTGCACCCCTATTACTTGGCCTACTACAATCCGCTGTTTGGCGGCGGGCCGGCTGCGGCCAAGGCCTTTGTAGTGGGCTGGGGCGAGGGCCTGGACATTGTTGCCAACTACCTTAATAGTCGGCCAGAGTCAGAGCGACTGACCGTTTCAGGCTTCTATCCGCGCGTATTGATGGCTCAGTTCCAGGGCACAGTCTTGCCCGATAAACAGTACGATCCGGCGCAGGCTGACTATCTGGTGCTCTACGTGAACGCGGTCCAGCGCGATCTGGCCGATCGACTGCGTTCCGAAGCGCGCGGTCGACGATCCGAGCTCCGTGTTCAGATCAATGGAATTGAGTACGCGCGACTCGTGCGTGTACCGCCTCCGGCCGGGCGGAGCCCGGTGGGCACGGAATTTGAGGGTGCGTTGCGTTTAGAGCGGACGTATATGAAGTCCGAGGCACGTCGCTATCTGAAATCAGATAACTTGCACGGCGGTGATACGCTGGAATTCACGCTACGCTGGCGTCTACTGCAGGCCTTGCCGAGCGATCATCACTTGACCCTTCAAATGGTGGATCGGGCCGGTCGCGTGGTGAGCGAGACTCGCGGTCTGATCGGAACGATTGGGGGGCTTACTAGCACTCTCCAGCCCGGGCAGGATACCGTCGGAATGTACAAACTGGCAATTCCCGAATTGTCGGGGGAGTATTGGATTGCCCTGGGTGTCGAAGACGCGCAAGGTCGTCGTATTGGCATTACAGCATGGCCGGAGAAACTCAGTGCGGATGCACGTCGGCTTGGGGATCGTGTGATACTCGAAAATATCGATGTGCGGCCGGCCCAGGACCCTACTGAGGCAGAGTAACGAAAGTCCCGTCCATTCGTCTAGTGGATGCGGGCGACTTGCCAGCCGCGGAGCGCTTGCGGCGTGGTGTGGTTTTTGGACGGCGAGTTAAAGGCTCGTTCCAGGTGAGAATCAAGAGGCACTGGAGAGTTTCGTTGACGCGCCTTGCAGGCTGCCAACTGAGCCAGTGCCCATGGGGAGAGTAGACGATCCACGCCGCGGCATCGATGCGCCAGATTCGCGTTGGATATCAGCACGCCGGGCTACTCGTGCTCGCGTTGCTGATATTTGTGATGTCGCTTGCGCCTCGCCTGGCCGGGCGTGACACCTACGTCACCCTGGATGAGGATAACTGGCTCAAGCGCACGGCAGGCTTTACCTATGCACTCTGGTCCGGTGAGCTGCGGCGCACCTACCAGAACGGTCATCCCGGTGTAACCACGATGTGGGTGGGGATGCTGGGGATGGGGCAGGAGCAG
>JBJXFJ010000087.1:0-19002 GCA_046154735.1 Chloroflexota bacterium
TTCGTAGCAACGTGGCCAGACCAATTGCCGTGATGCAATTCGATATTCACACCAGCATATGAGGTCACGTTGAAGTCGCATGACACCGCCTACCCCCGTATTATGCACGCCCTGTGCCTACAGGAACGTACATTACGGGGATAATAGGCTAGGGGTCAATGGACTCACCGTCAGAATCCAGGCACGGTTCGCATCCGCCCGAATTCTACCCGTCGGTGCTAGTGTTTGTCATGTATAACATCGCGAATAAATTCCGCACTACAAGCCGGGGTCGGGCTCCCCGCCACACCGTGTGTCACTGTCCACAAGATGAAGAGCGCCTGAAACGCGGGATCAGTCCGCAATTACGGGGTTTCGGAGCCGGGGCCAGAACGCCAGGGCAACCGCGGCCGTTATCAAGGCCACAAGCTGCGCGTCCTGCAGCCCCGCGATGAGCACTGGCTCTTGCCGAACGAACGTCAGCACAAACCGTACGCCCGCGTAACCAAGCACAACGAGGACAAAAAGTTGGCCATGGGAACGCAGCCGTGGTGCAAGCATGAGCAGAGCGCCTAACACCGCGGCCAATGCCACCATCTCATAGAGCGGATAGGGATGCGTGGGCACTCCCCGCAGATCGACGGGGATGGACGCATGTTCACGCCAGTAGACCACGCCACACTGACATCCGGTGGGTGCTCCCCAGGCATCGCCATTCACCAGGCAGCCACAGCGACCAATGATTTGCCCCACGATGAGCGCTGGTGCTGCGGCGTCGAGCACGCGCCATACGGGCAGCCCCGCTCGCCAAGCGTATACGACACCAGTGAGCACTCCGCCCACAAACCCACCGTACGCGGCCATTCCCCCTTGCCAGATAAACAGGATTTCCAAGGGATTTGAACCGTAGTAATCCAAATGGTCTAAGACGTGGAACATGCGGGCACCAGCAAAGCCACCCATAATGGCCAGAGTGACGCCCTGCTCAATCTGCCCCACCGGTAGTCCTGCCTGCGCCATACGCTGGAGTCCGTACCAGATTGCCACAACCACGGCGGCCATGGTGAACAAGCCGTGCCAGCCGATCTGCAGTGGGCCGAGAGCGAGAACAATGGGATCCAACGTGATGTCAATCACCCAAAACGCCTCAGCCACTGCCTTCCGGACAGAGATCTCAGTCCTGGTGGCGGGGCACTGACACATCCGGCACCCCGGGGCTGAATTCCATGACTCACTCCACAGCGGGACGTTCTAGGTGATGTCACGGGCCGGAGCCTCCCGCCACGGATTCTCCACCCGCGAAACGCCGAATGTAATTGATAAGGTGCCAGCGCTCCTCTTCAGAGAGATATTCACGGTACGCGGGCATGGCCGTCCCTGCAACGCCGTTTGTCATCCAGTCAAAGAGCTCACCATCCGTGTGCCCCGCGGCCATATGGACCCGGAAGTCCGCCGGACGCGGGTTGAGCGTACGACCAATAGGGCCATCGCCTCGCCCAGCCACTCCGTGACACTCAACGCAGCCGCTTCCTTGATACAGCTCCTGGCCGCGAGCGAGCGAGGCGCTTGACGGTGCAATGGGATTCCGGAGGGAGCGCAAATCGGGCGCAAAACTCATTGATCGCACCAGCACAATCGCGCTGGTCAGCGCCACCACCATGCTCGCGGTGGCATAGCCCTGACGCAGATGACGCGGCAATCCTGAAAGTCGGATACACCAGAATCCAATACCGAGTCCGAGCAAGAGCAACGCGAGGGTCACCGGTGTGTAGGGCGTGGTGAACGCCGGTAGCGGAATAGCCGCTCCGCCGTCACTCGTAATGACACCCAGATCAAACCGGTAGGCCGCGGTGGCATCTTCTCGATCACGCCGGCGAACCACCAGCTCCACTTGCCAGCGGCCACTGACCGTGAGGTCGCTGCCATCCACTACAAAGCGACCGTCGCCAGCGGGCTGCATGGTGCGGGTTCCCTGTCCCAGATCCTGATCCAGGTAACTAAACCGAAGCTGAGCTCGCTGCACGTCACGCGCGGGGCTGCCATCTGCCTCTGTTATCACGGCAGTAAACGTGTTGGACCCAATGCGGCCGGGTTCAATGAGGAGCGTGGTGGGCAGCTCATCAGCCGTCCCGCTTAGCTCCAGTGGTCGCGGTTGCCGGGCCGCAATGTCCTTCCCGGGCTCCACGCTGGTCAGAACGCCGGTAGCCAGCAAAATCAAGCAGCCGAGTGCCACCTCCACGATGACCGTCAAACGAAGGCGCCCACTGAGCGCATTGATATGATCGAGCGAGATCCGGCCCCGCTGGGCTAACCCGGCAATGAACTTCGGCCTGTAGACCAACAAATTCAGGACGCCCAGCAACAGCATTGGAACCAACGCGATGATCTTGAAGATAAGTGCCCCGCCATAAATGTTGCCGAGCGCCTGTGGGCTACCAACCTGAACAGCCGAGCTGAACAAGCCCGTCAGCACCAGCACGGTCACGCTTACGATAGCCAGCGTGGAGAACCTCGGGACAATCCGCCCGAGGAGCTGAGTCTGCTCCGGCGCGCCGGCGGAAAGCGTCTTGCCGGCAAGCAACACTAAGCCGGCTAGGCCGCCCATCCAGCATGCCGCGGCCGTCTGATGAAGCCAGTCCACGGCCACCGCCAGCTCCGCGCCGCGAGGAAACGCCGCGGCGTGGCTCGTGAGACTGGTCAGTAGCAGCGTGGCGGCACCCAGCGCCAGGACTCCGGTAGCAAGCCAGGCACGGTCCGCGTGCCAGAAGGCCTCGGCAATAAGCAGCGTGAGGGCAATCTTTCCCATCCAGATCAACCCGGTGCGACTGGTCAAATATCGCAGTGCGAGCGCACTAGCAGAGCTTCCTTCAGCCACGGCAAGGGTTTGCTGGGCCAGCCAGCCCACCGCCCCGATGACCGTGAGAAGCGAAACGACGAGCGCAAAGCGGCGGACCGTTCGCTCCCATTCATCTATAACCTCAGTAGCCCCGCGCACGGACTCGAGACCCCGGAGTGACGGAACCACGATCAAGCCGATGAACGCAGCCAACCCCGTGAGTGTGAGTGTTCCGTAAAACACCAATGTGCGAAAGAGCACCTCTAGAGGATTGCCGCGGGCTTCCTCAAACTCAGCGACCTCTGTGGACCCTCCCGCGCCAACGACCAGCGGAAAAATCCCACGCGCCGTATGGCCGTCCACCGTGGAAAGTGTTTTCCAGGTCACCAGGTATGTGCCATCACCCAGTGATGGCACGGAAATCGTGAGCGATTTGGAATCGCCCTGGACCGGCGCCGTATCGCGATTGTCCACGCGTCGGCGGGCCGAGTCCACCACCTGCAGCTCACTGAAGGTGGCATCAAGGTCCTCGGTGAAGATGACCCGGATGCGGCCCGGCGTGCTGAGCTGCCCACCGGATGACGGATCGGAACGCACGTACGTCGCGTGTGCGAACACATCGCGCACCGGAGCAAAGCACGCGGCCAGTAGCACGCCAGCCGCGAGCGCTACACCCCAGTGCCTTGCCGTCCAGTATGTGCGCGTGATGATCTCCTAACCTGGTCCGGCGTGATCAGAACACACCGACACGGCCGGATCCTGTGCCGCGCCAGCGACCGTGAACGAGTATGAATCTGTGGCCGGATGTCCGTCCTCGGCTGACGATGAAGTCCAGGTGACCGTGTAGAGGCCGTCAACCAGGGGCTGGACCGTTGCCCGGAGTAGTTTACGATCTGGATCATCCTGATCCACGCGAGCATCCGCGTTGTCCACGCGATTCCCAGCTCCATCAGAGACAACAATGTCATTTCCGCGAAGCGTGAGCTCCTGCGTGAACCAGATCTTGATCTCAGTCACGCTCGCAACGGACGATTCGTGCGCCGGCTCGGCCTGTGCCGGCCGCGCATGGGCCAGGGCGGCGGTTGGAGCAGACGAGAGTGCAAGGATGCTGATGAATAAGAGCGCCGTGACGATACGCATGAATATTTCTTCCCCCTATATGGTATATCCTGGTCGATCCTCGGCTCAGGATTGTGGAGGCAAGCGACGTGCCCGCCTCCACAGCCTCACCTTGGCTCACCTGAATGGACCATTTGGATTAGTTGCCGCTCGGATGGTCGCGCAAAGAGCGACCGACAATGGGCTGTCGGAGAATCCCCGAATTGCGGCCGTCCCTGGCCGCCATGCTCGAGGCGCAGCTAGGGACAGCCGCACTTCGGCTCCCTCAGGGGAGCGTTGCTAAACCTATTGTCAGTCGCTATTAATGTCCGTGTGTCGGCGCGGCTGACTGACCGGTGCTGAGCCAGGTGTACACTGCATCGGAAAGCCCGTGATACAGCTCATGCATCTCCTTGGCGCGCGGCGCCGCGGCGGCAACGTCTTCATTTCGGAGTGCCGTCTCCAGCTCCTGGAACTCGCCGACGAGCTTCCTGGCTGTTTCCTGCATTTCGTGCGGCCACATGGCAGTTTGTGTGGCAATACGAGCCTTGCGAACGCGGCCAAGCGCTCCAGCCACGAACTCGCCGTTGTTGAGCTTCACATCCAGATCGTGAAACCCGGAATTATCAAGTTGGTAGGTCACTGCCATCACCTGCGACTTCTGAACGGCCAGCCGCAGATCCTCCTGCGCCTCGGTGGGTCGAGCGCCCAGGCCGAAGGCAGTGACAATAGACATGATCAACGCGCCCCCGGTGGCGCCCAGCAATAATGATGTTCGGTGCAGCTTCAATATGGTCCTTCCTTCACAATGCATGAAATGCATTGCAGTCGCTCGGCATCGGAAGGGATGTCGAGCAGGTGAATGTACGAGACAATCGTTACCGCGTCGCGTGTCTCGATCGAGGAGGACCGGTAGCTGGCGTTATGGCGACGCCAGCGAGGATGCGGGGACTGAACGGGGCAATTGTCCGCATGGGAATGAGCAAAAGCAACAACCAAGCGGCGGCACGTCCCGAGATGGATCCATCGAATACCATTCCGAGCAGCGATCCCGGCTCGCTCGCGATCCAGGACGCTTCAGACGTGCTTGGGCGAGGATCACCAAGCGTCATGAGCGGGTTCGCCACTTCGTGCTGACGCCCGTCCGCGTGAACGTGGGCATAGATCGGGTGAATCGCCTGCCCCCAGTGCTGATCAGCGGCACAGATGCAATTCACCGGCACTGCAGTAGCCAGTCCGCCCAATAACATCAGGCAGGTGATGATCCAGAGGCGTCGAAACCGTGTCGGCGACATCATCCTGTTAGTTCCACCCTATACAACGGATACGCGCTTGGCAAGGTTTTGGTTGTATTGGGTGCGAGCGTAACGTGTGCACGCCCATGAATAGGTAGAATCCTCTGCAGGCCGTACGGGGTACCTGGAGCGGGAGCTGTAGATTCGCATGCGTATTGTAAGTTGGAACGTTAACGGTATTCGCGCCGCGGCCCGCAAGGGCTTCTTTGAATGGTTAGATCAGACGCGCCCGGACGTGCTGTGCGTCCAGGAGACCAAGGCCGACCCCGCCATCCTGGGCGATGACATCCTTGTTCCGTTGGGCTACCGAAGCTACTGGGCCGTGGCCGCGAAAAAAGGCTACAGCGGCGTGGCCACGTTCTGTCGCGAAGAGCCGGTCGCACACCGCATTGGACTGGGTATTCCCGAATTCGATTCCGAAGGCCGCGTGGTGGTGACCGACCTGGGAGCCTTTGAGCTCTACAACGTCTATTTCCCGAACGGAGGCATGGGCCCTGAGCGAGTGGCCTACAAGCTCAACTTCTACGATGCGTTCATCAGGCAGGCAAATGAGCGGCGACAGTCCGGCAAGCCGGTGATCTTCTGCGGCGACGTGAACACCGCGCATCACGAGATTGATCTCGCCCGGCCCAAGGAGAATGTGAAAACATCCGGATTCTTACCGGAGGAGCGCGCCTGGCTGGATCGATGGACGGAGCAAGGTTGGGTGGACACGTTTCGCCACATCAACCCGGAGGCACGCGATGTTTACACTTGGTGGGATCAGCGGTTCCAGTCACGGACACGCAACGTGGGCTGGCGAATCGACTACTTCTTTGTTCATCAGGGTCACATCGAATCGGTGAAGGGCGCGGGGGTCACGCCTGATGTCCAGGGCTCTGATCATTGCCCCATCTGGCTGGAGATTGACGAGACAGCCCTGACAACGTGATCAGGGCGAACCTCACCGGACTCCTTGATACTCCCCTCACGCTATACTCTGGCTACTCCAGAGGTGCGACGCACCAGGAGAGGTGATGAACGCAGTACCCTCGAGCTCAATTGATCACCGCGCCACGGTGATTCTTGATCGAATTGCCGGCCAGGGTCACCGTCTCACCGGCCCTCGACAGGCGCTTGTCCAGATCCTGGCCACCCGCGATCATCACTTCAGTGCCCAGGAAGCCTGGGAAGAGGTTCAGGCAAACGGTCTCGAGATCGGACGCGCAACGGTGTTCCGCACGCTGGACCTGTTGACCGAACTGGGCATCCTGGACCGCGTGCACGCCGGTGACGGCTGCCATCGGTACGTGGTGTGCGAACCGGTGCATCACCATCACGCCATGTGCACGGATTGTGGGCGCGTGCAGCCCTTTGAAGGCGCTGAGGTGGAATCCCAGATTCGCACACTGGCCGAGGCCATGGGCTTTTCCGTGATCACCCACCACCTGGAGCTCATCGGCCGCTGCGCGGAGTGCCGGGCGAAGGATCTCTAACCAGTTCGCTATCCGAGCCGCGACCCGCAAGGTCACGGTCCCTCCCGCGGAATCCTTCACACCAACGGAGCCGCATCCCGTGAGGGTGCGGTTCCTCCCCCGGTGTTCCCGGCCCCCGGATGGGACCACCCACTCCGCCTCCGAAGCCGCGACCGTCAGCGAGCGGGTCCCTCGCGATATCCTCCGTCGCCGGTCGCGAGGATGTCGCGAGGGACCCGCTCGCTGACGGTCGCGGCTCGGAGGCGGTATCCATGGGCGCACCCGGTAACCAGAGGATTCGGAGTGGATTAGCCACGGCGCGCTATTTCACCGTGAACGCCTGGATCAATTCTTGGAGATCGGCAACCTCTTCAAGCCGCCAGAGCAGATCGAGCGCATCTTGGGCACGCTTAGCGCCGAGTTTTGGCGTGCATGCCCCGATAAACTTCGCCGCCACATCGGCATCTGACATCGGATTGCGCAGGTGGCCCTTGGGGTAGCTTGCCTGCTCCACCAGCGTTTCACCAGACCGGGTCTGCACTTCAATTCGGCTGGTCATGGCTCCCGGAAATTGCGCCGTGAACTCCAAATTCTCGCTCACGCTGATGCGTTGCATGAGTGGTCGGAGCGCGGGGTCCAGAATTCGTTCTGAACGAAAGCTCTCCGTGGTAATGGCGCCATCCTGAAGCGCCACCGCCAGTAAGTACGGCAGGCTATGATCCGCGGTCTCGCGAGTGCGCGGGTCCCACTTGGCCGGCTCGCTCCCGATCTCTGAATAGGTCATCCAATACGTTTCCACGTGAAGCTGCTCGATATTCTCCACCGCCACACGCTCGCGCAGAGCCACGGCCATCTGGACCGGAGCTTGCGAATGTGCCTCGGCCGGATAGAACTTCAGGTGTGAGCCTTCAACCGCGAAGGGGCGTCCATTCTCGCCACCCAAGAGGCCGATCTCGATGGGACCGGTGACCTGGTCCCACACACCGTGATGGCCCTCAAACGCTTCCGTCGGGCCAGTGATTCCTTCCGCGGCCAGGAGCGCCGCGAGCATACCGTTGCTGGCCGCTAAGGGTGTGGCCAACCCCTTCCACATGCTGAGCTCGCCGGCGCGAGTCTGCCTGGTGGCGACATTGGCGGTGACGGCGATGGCAATAGCCTCGCCAATCTGGTCCGGCTGGAGCCCCAGCAGCCGTCCGGCCGCGGCAGCCGCCCCTAACACGAGGTAGAGGCTCTGGTCCCAGCCACGCTCCCGCAGGTTCACTTGGTCCGCGATGGCCCGAAACATCTCGTACGCGGTCACCGTCCCAACAATCAGGCCCTGGCCACCCAGCTTGCGTGATTCAGCCGCGGCGAGCACGGCGCCAAAGGCATCACTGGGATGCCCGGAGCCGGCCGACATGATCGTATCGTTCCAGTCCAGAAACCGCACCATGGCGCCGTTGGCGAGGGCGGCCAGCTCAAGTGTTGTCTGCGCGCGCTCTCCCAGCAATGAAGCCGAGGGACTGCTGGAGCGAGATCGCGCCAAGTGCTTGACGCGCAGCACCGGCTCGGCATCAAATGCCGCCGTGGCGCAGGCCAGGGTGTCAATGATGCGCCGTTTGCACTCGTGAATGGCGGCTGGTGTCAGAGCCTCAAACGTGATCCCCGCCGCGTATGACGCCAGTCGGCTCGTTGTCGCGTCCATCGTTCCCCGCCCCCCTTGTGTTCAGATCTTCAGAGTCGCACGGACCATAGCACGCCCATGCTGTCCCAGAGTGTCATCAGCCGGCCAGGCCTGGCAGAAAAGTGACGGGCTTATACAGCGCATTGGCGCCCCGAAACGCGCGGGAGACCAGAAAGCCCGTTCGCGATGCGCGAACGGGCTCATAGGTGCTTACAGAGTGACCGATAGGAAATCGCTAGGGGCTATTTCCCACGGAGCTTCCGTCACCGGTGCGCGGCATCTGTGCCGGCATCTGGACGCTTGGCGTGGGTGCCCCCGGCTTCGGCACGGCTGTTGGGCCAGTCTGAGATCCAGTTTGAGGGGCCGGGGCGGCCTGCGGCGATGCCGCCTTTGCTCCCGTCTGGAACACATCCGGCACCGGGTAGCGGCCCAGAACGTACAGCAGAATTGACGCGTGCTGTTGATCGATGATCTGGAAATTCCCAGCAAGCTCGATTGCCGCGGCACTGCTCAGGTTTGGAATTGCTGAGAGATAGGTATCCGCCGCAATTTGCTCCAACATCAGAGCCAGCTCAGCCACGCCAGTCACATTGGTCACCTGCCCAAACGCCTGCTGAACCGTGGCGTTCAGGTCAGCCGGCGGTTGATCCACCGCGGCACCACCAGCCGACCGAATGACGTTGTTCCACTGATCGCGCGCAAACTGGTGGTGAGCCTGAGCGGTCTGCACGTAGGTCGCCACGGCCGGAGGCACGGTTCCCAATCGTCCGGCGGTTGCCGCGGACAATGCCGCGGTATAGGTATTCACGGCGAGCACCTCCAGGGAGGCCGCGAATCGAGCGATGGCGAGATCTCCCTGAGCGCTGGGCTGCGCAAATGTGAATTTGGCTGTTCCAATCAAGGCCAGCCCCGCACCGGCGGCGCCCGAGGCAACGATGAAGTTGCGCCGGGTCCACGGTGTCGACGTGAGTGCTGCTGTGATCGTCATTGAGTCTCTCATCGGAGCGCCCCCTCTGCTGGTGGGCTCGCATTGTCCGTGCCCTGGGTAGGCTGGGGAAACGCCACGGAGCCTGCCGCGGCGGGCAACGCGGCCACATTTGTTGGAATGGCAATCAATTCTGGGGCGCCGCCGGCCAAGAGAGCGCCCACAGCTCGAAGCGTGGCCAGATGCTGGCACTCCACACCCATGACACTCGCCATGAGAGTTTTCATTCGTGCATCGTCTAACAGCGCAAGGTTTGCCAGGTACGTTTCCGTGGCTACTTCCTCAAGCGTGGCGGCCAGCGTCACCACATCCGCGGGAGTCCGCAGTGTTGGCGTTGCCTGCTGGACAATGGGCGTGTACTTCGGATTCGGATTTGTCTGAGGCTGTCCACCTAGCGATTGGGTCTGCGCCTGAAACGCCTGGCGGTGCTCATCATGCTGGCGCATGGTGACTTCCGCGAACGACTTCACCACGGCATTGCCATTGGCAATAAAGGGCAAACCTAGCGCTGCGCCATACGTGGCAACCGCCAGCACTTCAAGCGATGACGCGGTCTGAAAGATCTGAATATTTGTGGCTGTATCGGCGCGGGCGGGCTGGGCAACAATCCCGGACAAGAGCGACGCAAAGCCGCCAGCCATGACTCCTCGACCTACCAACGCTCCAAGTCCCAGATTCCGAATAAGCTCTCGGCGACTCTGGTTGAGTTTGCTGACGTCGTTCGGCTCAATCGGTCGGCTTTCAGCCTTCGACCTGTGAAGCTCCGAAAATTCCTTCAATGCCCCTGGCATGCCGCGCATCGCATCAGCATGCAGGTCCCGAGATTCGACCACGAGCTCAGTTAACTGTCGCTCATCGACGTTCATCTCTGCCTCTCTTTCCTAACTTTTCTATCCGATCGGTTACGGAGATACCTCTGGCTCAAACCACAAGGTTGGGCCGGTGGCGCGATTCAGACCTCCTAGATCCCACGCGTGGGCGAATCCGCGGTACGGTATTATCCATCTGCACTACTACACTAATGGTTACGTGGAGCAGCACACATTGGATCATTTGCAGCTCACCGTGAACTGCCTACGTGAAGTGCAACTTCCATACCGTGAGTGGGGAGGGGGGAGAAAGCCGATCGCCACGCACAACAGCAAACATCGTCAGAGCTTGTCTGACACATAGCTTCACTATTGGTGGGAAATGGACTGCATCAGGGCCTCTGAAGACGCTTCCCTGGAGAGAACGGTTTCTCCCCATCCTGGCACGCCGGCTGAGGCTGCACAACTTTCTGAAGTGAAACTACCCTTTAGCCACCAGCGTCTCAACAAGCTCCAGTGCATCCTGTGGAGGCGACTCTTCCAGCGCAAGCCGCTGGGCTCGTGCTTGCCGCGACCGATGCAGCTTAGGATGCTGTGGTTTCCTACAATGTCAATATACTTATGATATTGCCAAGTCACATTGGTATGTGATACCATAGTCCCATGGCGAAGCAGGAGCGAATCAGTATGACCAGGGGCACCGCGCGAACCCATGTCGTCTTTCCCAGGGACCTCATGGATGCGATCGACGCGGTTGTTGGGCGTGGCGAGCGCAGTAAGTTCCTAGCGTCAGCGGCCGAGGAGAAGCTCCGCCGCATGCAACTTGTTTCAGTGGCACATCGGGTGGCGGGATCATTGAAGAGTGTGGATACCCCCGACTGGGAGACATCTGAGTCCGGAGCGGCCTGGGTGCACGATGCGCGGCAGGAGGATCAGGCGCGACTGGACAAAATGAGCCAGCCTTAACCGCTTCGTATGGCGCGCTATCTTCTCGATACCACGACTCTGATCGACTTCTCGAAAGGTCGTGAGCCCACTCGATCCTGGGTGCTTGAGCACGTTGACTCGGGTGACGAGCTCGGCGTCTCACCTATCAATCTGGCTGAGTTCTATGCTGGCGTTGACCCTGCCCATCATGCGGACTGGGATGAGTTTTTCAACCTACTCACGTTCTGGTCTATTGATCGAGCGTTGGCCAAGCGCGGCGGTGCGATCCGTTATGAGCACGCGCGCAAAGGTCTGCAGCTCTCCGCGACGGATACGTTGATCGCCGCGGTGGCGGAAGCTCACCAGGCGGTGCTGGTGACCGCCAACATCAAAGATTTCCCGATGGACACGATCACAGTGATCAGTCCATCATCCGCGGGCATTCAATAGCAGCTCAAGATCACAGACACTGGCCAATAAAGTGAAAACTTGCGGACAAGAAGAGCGTATCGATATATCGCAAAACGACTACCCACCATATGAAGCGTAATCACACCACGATCCATCATGTCGAGGGTCGCCGAACGGCATCGACTGTGGATGATTCCCTTTCGATGGTACCTGTAGCGAATGTGGCACTGCGTTTAGACTCTGAGCACCGGCGGAGCTTTGTGCGACCCAGAGCGCACTGTCCAAGCCTGGCCCCCCGATCAGATATCAGTACAAAGATCGACTCCGTGATTGGGCAGACGCTGGACGGGAAGATGCCTTCACAGAAGTGCTGGTGAGTCGGACACAATGTGTCCCGCAACCCCGAGCCGCTTGATGTCCGCTCCTGGATGCAATGCGGTCTCCAGCGTGATTGGTCGTTCTTGATACTCACATCTGTCAAGACCATCAACGAGTGGCTCGGACGCCCTGATCGCCTGCTCTCACCTCAAGTCCATGAGATGATCGTCATCACTATGAAACGCCCTCAGAATATTGTCGTCATGGAGTTGAGAGACGTGTGGGGGCGATGGAAAAGGCTGGCCCGGCTGATCGATGACACCGGGCTCCGTGTGATCATCCTCGAAGGGGTCCTCCTCCCTGACAAGCTATGCAAGTGGGAGTCCTGATCAATCATCTAATCCACAAGGCCAATTGCCCACCGACGCTGACGCTATGTGTAAGTGAAGCTCTAGCGAGGTTTGCACAACAGGGCAGAGTGCTGAATGCAAGAAGACGAGCGCAAGCGCAAGCCGTCCACGCCAGGAAGCCCGGGGCCGCGCATGCTTTCAAGCGTGCACGATCCCAGGCTTCCTGGCTTGCTCAACCCGTGGGGAGCTAAATGGGTGAGCGACCTGGCAGGGCACGCACCAGGGCAATGAGGGCGATTGCGCCAATGAACGCCACGACGATGCTACCCAGGAGACCAGCGCTGCTGCCGGGCGCGATGATTCCAAAGATCAACCCACCAACAATGGCGCCTACGATTCCGACGACGATATCGCCGACCATTCCGTAGCCGCCGCCCTTCATGAATTGACCGGCCAACCAACCAGCTATCAGGCCCACGATGAGCCACGCAATAATGCCACCGGGTTCCAACGACATAGTCTTACTCCTGTTCAAGCCCAATGCTTGAAATCATTCCGTCGTGGCTGACCCACGCGGGAGATTGCGCGTCGCCTAAATCGATAGAGCGTGTGCTACACGGAAAGCAATCGGTCAAAGAACGAACGATATCGCCGCAGGGCAAGTCGCAGCTCCTCCGTGGAAACGTCCTCACCCTTCTGCCACTGCTGCTCCAGACCTGAGCGCTCGTCCGCAAACGCTTGGGCGAGATTCTTGATCACCTCCGCCACCAGTCCATCGGCCTGCTCCACTGCGTGCCGCGGATCATCCACAAATCCAGCCTGAACTTCGGTCCAACGGCCGTGAAACGCGTTCGCATCGTCAGACGCGAAGAGTGCCTCCGCTCCGTCCGCTTGCCCCTGCCCGGCCGGTATCCCGGCGGTCGGCGGCTCGGTGGGAGACGTGGACTCAGTCACTCGCTGGGGCGGATCGGGCTCAATCCAACGTTCCTCGTGGGACGGACCTTCTGCTTCGTCTTCCCGACGGCGAGAATCGGTGGTAGTGGAGCCCCGGGCGATATCCGCGGTTGAAAGTGGCTGCTCATCGGATCGCATTGTCATCGTCGCACCTCTCTCGCGCTCGGCTGCTCCAGGCGGGCCGGTTCCTCAGTCTCAAGGAGGTCGTCAAAAAGGGCTCGGTAATGCACAAAGGCAGTTCTGAGCTCCTCAGTATCTGCACGGTGGTCAGAGCTCCGCAGCGCTATCTCATGCGCTGCGCGATAGTGCTCCACCACTTGCGGGTGATCCACTGAGATATCCTCGGCTTGCTGCTGGAAATCTCCCATTGGGTAGCCACGCGCCTGCATCACCTCTCCCACCAGCGCATCAGCCTCATCAGTGGCCGCCACCGGATCATCCACAAATTGAGCCTGAGCCAAGCGCCAGCGGTCAGAGAACTGCCGACTCTCATCCACGGAAAGGGCGCGGATATCAAGGCGGCTGACACGCTTTGCTCGTGCCTCCAGGGCAGCCTCAGCTCGACCTCGATCACCCTCTGAGCTAACAACCTGCTGGTATTCCGGCCCAAACCGATCCTGGAGCTGATCCGTCCGCCGCTTCTGGAGATACAGCCAGGCTGCAATTGCGCCCAGCACCACCACAGCCAGTACGAGTACGATGGTGAGCCCATTGTCCATACGATTCGACCTCCTTTTCGTCCCAATCGGCAATCAGGTGTCATCTGATACCTGCTACCCTGGCAACAGGTCTGAAATGGCATCCTGGAGCGCGCCCTCGAAACTCCAGCAGAAGCCCTATCAAGCAGAGTGCGTGCCACAAGTGCATGCTAAGGGTTCCCCGTGGGTCAAACTTCCAGCGCCCGGTCCAAATTGGTCTGTGCGGTTCTCCCGCCACCGGTGATGTCGGGCATCTTGCCCGACAGTCTCGAACCGACCGCGCGGCGGCGAGCAGGAACGCCCCAGTCTGTCGGGCAAGATGCCCGACACCACCGATGACCTCCACCCGACAATCCATGATTGACAGAGCACTGGCGTCCCACACCGAAGAGACCACGCGCGGCAAGACAGTGGGCACTCTTGCGCGTAACAACTCTCAACCTCACGGACCTACTAGACCAGAAGATTCCCCGGCGTCTATTGACTCACGCGACTCCGGAGGGCTCTACTCGGAAAGGAGGACACGGACATGGGCTTGTACGCGGTCACGATTCTTGCCGGCTCGCTCGACGCTGCCACTCGGCTGCGAGCGATGGAGCTGGATCTTCACGAACGATCGGCGCGGCGGCGGCCTGAGACTGGAGAGATCGCCGTGCCGGGGGTGCTGGATGACGCTGACATCGCGCGAGTCAGAACCGCCGGCTACACCGTCCAGATTAACCAGGATCTGGAGCAGGTGGCCGCGGAGCGGGCCGCCGAGGTGCAACCATCCGTCAACCGCATGGCTCCTAACCTTCGCGCCGCCACGGGTGACGCCACGAATTCCAAAGAAGCTGATGTCTCCGCACTGGAAATGCTCTTCGATCTGAGCGATGTGGGAACCGCGGGCAATGCACCCGAGGTCCGTGCAGTGCTGGGTGGCTACCTTACTCCGGAGGAGATCGAGTCCAGCATTCAGGCGCTGGCCGCGGCCCACCCTGGCAAGGCCGAGGTCGTTGGCCTTCCGGAGCTATCCTGGGAACAACGTGCCTCACATGCGCTCAGGATCCGAGCCGGAACCGGGGCTCAGCGGGTTGGGGTGCTGCTCACCGGCTGCATGCACGCCCGCGAATGGGGTGGGGCGGACATTTGCCTGGCCTTTGCCACGAATCTGCTCAAGAGCCACGCGGCCGGCACGTCGCTCAAGTATGGCAGCAAGACGTTCTCCGCCGCGCAGGTGAAGACGATCCTGGAGCGCCTCGACATCATCATACTTCCCAACGTGAACCCGGATGGGAAGGCATTCTCCCAGGGCAACGATCCTCTGGCAAGTGGTCCTCAGGGCACCTGGTGGCGCAAGAACCGGAATCCCAATCCGGGACTGGCGGCACGGGGCGTGGACTTGAATCGAAACTTTGACTTCCTCTGGTCCAGTGGCATTGGCACGTCTACCAGCGCCACGTCATTCACGTACCGCGGTAAGCATGCATTCTCAGAGCCGGAATCGCGCAACATTCGGCACCTACTGGATACATTCCCGAACATCGCCTTCTACGTGGACGTGCACAGCCACGGCGAGCTCATCCTGTTCCCCTGGGGTGACGATGACAATCAGGGCAACAAGCCAGCACAGAATTTCCAGAATCCCGCGTTCGCTGGCGTACGCGGGCAGCCCGGGGACACGGCCTATCGCGAGTTCATCCCAGTCGCGGATCAGGCCATGTTACGCACGCTGGCCAAGAACATGAACACCGCGCTGAAAACCGTGCGCGGCCGGAGCTACACGGTGCAACAAGCGGTGGGACTCTACCCCACATCGGCAACGTCTGATGATTACATCTTCAGTCGGCATCGGGCGGACCCCACCAAGACCAAGGTCTATGGGTTCACCGTGGAATTTGGCACAGAGTTTGTTCCACCCTATGCAGAAATGCGCAACATCATTGCCGATGTCTCGGCCGCACTGACCGAGCTGTGTCGAGCAGCTACAGCGCCGTAAATGATGAGTACAGATCATCATTCCTCACTCTTCACTGACCAGTTAGAGCGATCCCGCGACACCGCACGAGATCTATTGAAAGCACGGGAGGGACAATCATGCAGTGGACATTTCAAATGGGCGGCAAGGACGTAACCTTCACCAGCGTGGAGAGCGCCGTGGCGGTACGACCCACCGAAGCCGCACGTGCTCAGGCTGGAACACGTGGCCGATTGACGGGGATGTTTGGCTCCGCCGCTACCGATACATCAAACGGCGGGCGCTTTGGGCTGGACCTGCCATCTCGCAACCGTCAAATCTTTGAGCGCGCCGGATGGGTATTTGTGGAGCCCACGCTGGCAGTAGCAGACGCGGCATCAGTAACGCGCCGAACCACGGAGTACGCCGAATCGGTCCAGCCCGTATTCGTGGATCGGTCTGGGAACATGCAAATTGGAACGGATCTACTCACCGTGCAACTGGCACCGGACATCGAGGAGGCGGAGGCCGAACGGAGATTAGCCGCAGCCAATCTCCGGATTGTGCGCCGGATCGCCTTTGCGCCCAATATGTACGAGGTTCAGACTGACACTGAGCGACCGCTGCCTGAGCTTGTGGCGGAGCTCCAAGCCTCGTCTGACTTTGTCACCGCTGAGCCCATGCTCCTCCAGACGATCACCGGTCGACTCAAGCCAACGGATCCACACTACGCCGAACAATGGCAACATGCGAACACGGGGTCAAACGGCGGCGTGGCCGGGGCGGATATCGCTTCCGAGCAAGCCTGGGCTCTCACGCGTGGACGGGGAGCCCAGCGGGCGGTCCGCATTGCCGTGATTGACAATGGCATGCAGGTAAACCATCCGGATCTGAAGCCGGGTGTTGTGGGCGGTGGATACTTCAAGTCCAATGGGGTGGGCAGCGCCACACTCGTGCCGTACAGGCCCGGTGTGACCGGATTTCCCACGGGGAATCATGGCACCTTCTGTATGGGTATGGCAGGCGGGCGAATGAACAATAATCGCGGCGGCTGCGGATCCGCGCCAGAGGCAGACATGCTCGCTATTGCCTGCCTCCCTGATCAGATCGGCACGCAAGCCACGCTAGCCCGTGCAGTGGCTTACGCTGTCGATCCGAGCCGTGAGATTCCGGCCCTCGCGGCCAGCGCTGGCGCGGACGTCATTGTCTGCAGCCTCGGTCCCAATGGCGCCGATTGGGACATCACCTCAGTGATGGACCTGGCCATTCGATTTGCCGCGACGCAAGGGCGCGAGGGGAAAGGCACGCCGGTCTTCTGGGCAGTGAGCAATGGGCATTTTCCGGTAGCGCATGATGAAGTATCCTCTCACCCAGACGTAATTGCCGTGGGGCGATCCAGCCGTCGAGATAAGGCAGACGGTTCAGCCTTTGGCCCGGAGCTGGCCTTCCTGGCTCCCGGCGCGGACGTGTACAGCACCTATGCCAGCAGCCGGTATGGCATTGGTACCGGCACGAGTTATGCAGCGCCTCTCGCAGCAGGTGTCGGAGCGCTGGTACTGGCGAAACATCCTAATCTCACCGCCAGGCAGGTCCGTGAGCGTATGGAACAGAGCTGCATCCAAATAGGCGGTGTAACGTACCAGGGTAACCGCCATCCCGAGTACGGCTTCGGTCGAATTAACGCGCTCAAAGCTATTCAGTGATCGCGACATGAGCCCCAGTGATCTGTCCGCTCCAAATCATCCCGGCAAGGGCGGCGCCATGGCGCCGCCCTTGCCGGGAGCGCCGGACTCAAACGTCCCTCGCCAGCCTGGTGAGCTCGTGACCTCGTCTGCAATCGTCTCATCAAGTCAGGAAGCGGACGAGTGATCGAGAGATCATTTGTCCGCCGGAAAAGGGTGGTGAGGCTACAGGAGCTGACCGAGGTTGTGGCCGTGCAGGGGAAAGCTCCACCTGGTTCCGCGACGCGCAAGAGCCAGATTCCCGACTCGGTTGCTGCCGCGCTTCCTCAGGACCAGGTAACAGCCTTTGAGCACGCCGGGTGGATATTTGTCTCGTCGCCAGCAGACGAGCGAACTGAGAGCGCTTCGCGCGCTCGAGTGTTTCTCAAAGACGACGGACGCCTTGCTCTTGGCGCGAATACGCTGACCATCCAGTTCCGTGACGATGCAACGGTGGAGGAGGCCAATGCCGCGCTCCAGCCGCATGCCGCTCAGGTGCTTGAGCGTCTTACTTTTGCCCCTGGCCTTTTCCGCGTTGCTGTATCAGACAATGCCCCGGCAGACGCCATTGAGCTGGCTGATCAGCTTGCCCGCTCCGAAAGCGTTGTCTTTGCTGAACCGGAGCTCATTGAAGAGCTTGGTCACCGAAGGATTTGAGAGTAATCCAACCCTGGCACGACCCAAATGCACGCACGGCGTAATCCCAGGGGGTGATTGATGGCTACCAGAGTCGGGAGTGATCACCCGGGACTCAATCCGTGACGTGCCCCCGACTCTTTGATGCGCAATCCGTGTAAGCGAGTGCAACATCTCAAAGATGCCGTGACATTGCGATTCACCCGGCCGCCCGGAGAAACTCGGCCCGCACCCAGCCTGTTCCCTGGGCGGTCCTTGTCAGACTGGTGACTTGAAACCAATCCTCGTCATCCACCTCGATTGGGCCATTGACAATGAAAAACAGGGTGCCGGTCGGCACACACTGATCGAATCCTGCTGAACGCGACGGAGTGTGCCGCAAGCTCAGGCAACCCTGCTCAACTTGCGCCGTCACGCTGGACAAGATGGGGAAGACGACCGCGTCTGAGCAGTCCAGATTCATTGGGCTCGCGCTCACCTCCACCCGAGACCCGCCGATCCAGGCACCATCTGCTGGACTCCACTCTGGCGAGGCGTAACGCCCCGGCGGGACCGCCACCTGGAGCCAGCCATTGCTCCGACCGGTGACCGTGAAGACTTCTCCGCAGCCCGCGGTGAAGAGCACGTTCAGCGAACCTTCACTACTTGGAGTGCCCCGAAGCGCCGCTCCGTGCTGCTTGGTCACCGTGGCATACGCCGTCTGCATCGCGGGTCCACTCAGCACACCGGCGATGGCTGGCGCCTGCCCAACGTACATTAAGACCATGACAAGTCCCAGACCAATTCCAATGCCGCGTCGACTAACCATGAGAAGCCACCTTTTCGCCTGCGCGGAGTTCATCGTATCGTGGCGCAGGTTAATTTGCGACTGATTTCTGGAGTGCGGCGTGCGGGAGCGCCGCTTTGGATGTTCCCCCAGCCCAGTCCAGGGA
>JBJXFJ010000091.1:0-29933 GCA_046154735.1 Chloroflexota bacterium
TCCCTGGAACAATCCGGATGAGCCGGCGCACTTTAACTACATTGCCCACATCGTGGAGCATCGGGAGTTTCCAGAGCTCACCACCGGGGATTGGGATGCAGCGCTTCTCGACCAGGCCATCCCGGAACGATTTCATCCTCGATTTGAGGTGAGCTCAATTCGGTATGAAGCTCATCAGCCGCCACTCTACTACCTCCTCGGGGCTCCGGTCTATGCGGCAACGGCCCAGGTCTCGTTACGCGCGCGTGTCTTCGCCGTACGCGGCATCTCGATAGCTCTTGGATTGCTACTGGGCTGCGCCGTGTTCGCGCTTGCACGGGAGGTTCTGCCGGATCGTCCATTCAGCGCGCCACTGGCCGCGGGAATTGCTCTGCTCATTCCAATGTCCACGGCAATGGCCGCGTCCATCAACAATGACATGCTTGCCATGGCGCTTTCCACACTCGCGCTCCTGATGACGCTCCGCTTCCTGCGTTGGTGGTCGAAGGATCGGCTCATGAAACATGACGGACCCTCCGGAAGCATGTTATTTCAAGCTCGCGGGGCTCCTGCTAATCTGATGGCGCTATCACTGGGGGTGATGATTGGCCTGCTCCTGCTCACCAAGCTGACCGTATACGTGATCGTGCTGCTCATGCTGGGCTCGCTCGTCGCGATAGCTCGACAGGCTTTGGCGCTGGGCACGTTTGACAAGTACGGCCGATTCGTTCTGCTGGTCGGTCTTAGCGCGATGATTGTTTCTGGCTGGTGGTTCATCCGTTCAGGCGTGGTCTATGGCTGGGGTGATCTGCTGGCCCAACGCCGACATGAGGTCGTGGTGATTGGGCAGGCACAGTATGAGCATTTCGGCGTGGAGAATTGGCGCTACCTGGTCACTACCGTATTTCACAGTCTTTTCGCTCAGTTTGGTTGGATGACTATTGTGGTGGATGATCTCACCTACGCCCTGTACGGCGTGTTCGTGCTGCTGGGCGTTTGCGGACTGGTTATGGCTGGGTCGGCGGCCTTGACGCCTCCGATGCGCGTACTCAGCGTCGCGATGCTCCTGGTGGCGGGGCAGCTGCTCTACTACAACGCGTCATTCATTCAAGCACAAGGGCGCTACCTCTTCCCCGCCATCGGACCTCTTGCTGTGATGCTCGCACTAGGCTGGTCACGGCTGGGTGAATCCCGAGTGGGGTGTCGCGATGTCCCGCTTATCCTTTGGTCGTCACTTGCCTTGACCACGGGCATAGCGGGCATCGCGGATTGGGAGGTGGGAATCGGTTCGGCCACGCTCTTTGCGCTGTGCCTCGTGTTCCTGGGGGCCGGGTACCATTGGGCTCGTAGACCCGCATCGGGGCACGCCCAGACTGGGGCAGGCCATACTGTTTTAATCCTGAGTAGCTTTGGTCTGCTCAATCTCATGTGCCTGCTCAGGTATGTGATTCCGTACTATCGCGGATGATCGCCCGGTGCAACGGGCCAGTGAGTCTCGCCATTGTGCGCTTCCCCATCGCGTTCCGAGTCTCCATGTCGGTTCGGAAATCGGTACCGAATGTGGTCAAAGGCATGGGCAAAGCGCTTCTGGATCTCCTCGAGCTCGTGAGTGAATCGCTCTCGGCGCTCCGAAACGTGCCCCATCCGTCGAAATTTTCGATAACGCTCGTCCAACAGCTTGTGCGCACTGAGCTTGCGGAGCTCAATCAACGCGTCCACGATAAAGTTCTTGAGTAAGACGGCGGCGTAGTCTGGATCGAGGTGCGCTCCACCCGCGGGTTCGGGAACCAGCGTGTCAACAACACCCAGGACGCGCGCATCAGCCGCTGAGAGCTTGAGTGCATCGGCCACGTCCCGGGCCCTGAGTGCATCGTGATACAGGATTGCCGCGGCACCTTCCGGCGCAATCACGGAATAGATGGCGTTCTCCTGCATGAGGATGCGATCGGCCAGCCCAAGTGCCAGCGCGCCTCCACTGCCGCCTTCACCGATGACCGTGGCAATGATCGGAACTGGTGTGACCGACATGCGCGCGAGACAATTGGAGATCGACGGTGCTAGCCCCCGTGCCTCAGAGTCGAAATCGAGTGACGCGCCGGGCGTATCGATCAACGTAATCAAGGGTAATTTCAAGTCCGCGGCCAGGCGCATCATCCGTTCCGCCTTACGATAGCCCTCCGGCCGCATTTTCCCACCGCGCCGGAAATCGACGTCGTCTCCATGCCCGCGTTCCTGGGCGATGACAACGCAGGTGATACCGCCCAGGTCGCCCACGCCTGCGATGATGGCGGGATCATCGCCATACAGCCGATCACCGTGTAGCTCCACGAAGAGGGGCATCATTCGACGGATGTAGTCTAACGATGTTGGCCGCTCTTTATGTCGGGCAAGCTCCACAGCCTCCCAGGCGGACGCGGGCGGAGCGGGTGTAGGTCGATAGAGCTCAACGTCACCGCGCGCACTTAGGTCCCACGGCTGGTGGAGGATTTGAATCAACATTGCCAGCACACCGCGGAGCTTGGAGCGCGGTACAACCGCGTCAATCTGTCCCCGCTCCAGGAGCAGTTCAGCGGTCTGGGCATTCGGTGGAATAGCGTGACCGGTGAGCTGCTCAATGACACGCGGCCCGGCAAACCCCACCAGTGCCCCCGATTCCGCAATGAGGATGTCACCCTGCGAGGCATAGCTTGCGTAGACGCCGCCGGTGGTGGGATCGGTAAGCACTGAGATAAATGGCACTCCGGCCTTGTGTAGGCGCATCGCGGCCGCGGCCGTCTTGGCCATCTGAACCAGGGAAAGCATGCCCTCCTGCATTCGTGCGCCACCGCTGGCGGCCACACTCACGAATGGGATGTGTTTGCTCATGGCCAGCTCCATGGCCAATGCCACTTTTTCACCCACGGCGGTGCCCATACTTCCGCCCAGAAATGCAAATTCACTGATTGCAAGAACGCAGGGTCGTCCGTTGATACGAGCAGTGCCCGTGATGACAGCCTCGTCAATGCCCGTTCGCACGCGCGCCTGATTCAGCCGATCCAAGTACGGGAGTCGATCGGCGAAGGTCAGCGGATCGCCTCCGGCCAGGCGCTGATTTACCTCCCGGAAGCTGCCCTCATCCACGAGAAGCTCGAGCCGGTCTCGAGCTGAAATCTGCTCGTGATGGTTACACTGATCGCAAATGCGATATCGCTGGTAAAGCGCCCCGGCGGATCGCGAGAATCCGCACTGGGGGCAGTTGCCGATAGCATTGGTCAAGGTGTCAGTCGAGTGTGAAACAGCGGTTATCCTTGCTTGGTAACTCCAGCTATTGCATGAATTATACCGAACGTATTGGAGCCAACGATGAAGTCATCCTCGGCCTGCCCAACTGGTAGGTTGCCAGTGTTAGGTGAGAACTGACGGTCTGAGAACCTTCCGTTGCTTCACGCTACCGACAACGGATTAGCTGTCGGCAGCGTACTTTGCGTGACCGTTTGCACGGGGGCAGACATGCGGCTCAGGTCCGAGCGGGGCGTCACACATTGGGCAGCGCGGGCGGCCGCCCGCCACGAGCGGACCAATTGAGGCGGCAAGCCTGCGAAGCTGCTGGCGGGAGGCAATGCAACTAAAGGTAGGCGGGCCATCCGTATCGCTCTCAACATCATGCACGAGGAGGAGATAGTTGCTCTGCTCTTCGTCAAAACCCAGGGCCATTTGCCCAACTCGGAGCTCCATCGTTGGGGGTGGTTCAGTATCCACGGTCCGCGTTTCGCCAGGATTGATTCCGCGCATGGCTCGGAGATCCAGCGCATAAACACCACTAATGAGTTGCTCAATGAGCATGGCGAGCGCCTCAAGCTGCTGACGCTCAACGCGCAGCCATACCCGGCCTCGTTCCGATTCAGCGATGATGCGGAACGCCCTGCGTCCTGGCGGCCCGATAGCGTCTGCCTCGAGACGCTGTACTTCTCCAAAATCGCTGATGCGCTGCTCCAAACTCCGTCCCTTCACGCGTCACCGTCGATTGCGACAGACGCTGCTCAATTAAACGCCTCAGGATAGCACGGAAGGCCGGCTATCGACGACGGGCTCACCGCGTTTCCAAGGGTAATTCAAAGTCGAATGGACGACGGGACCATGTGGCCTGGTGCTTAGTGCTCCGTGCTACACGGCCCCGCCGTCCTCCCAACATTGGAAGACCCTATGAGTTGAGTATTGCTCGTCATTATCAGTGGATACCGAAAGGATAGACTGCGCATCCAGGATGACTGCGCCAGAATAGATGTTCAAGGGCTGTGAGTTCAACAGGATATGATCGATCAGCGTGGCATCGCGGATCGGTTTCTCTCTCAGGGGCAAGTGCATCACGTGCAGGGGGTCGCCGGCCTCTTCTTGGACATCAGTGACTTTCCCACCCGCCACAACTACCGCCTTGCGCTGTGGTGGATCCTGTTCGAGCCTATCCTGGCTGACTGGGTTGTAGAGCTCGGGGTTCCGCTCCTGCGTGGCCGCGAGGTGGTCGACTTCACTCAGGACGACTCCGCGGTCGATCTCCAGGTGTCCAAGGGGTAGACGCTCCGCGCGGACTATCTCGTTGGCTGCGGGAGCGGACGCAGTCTGGTCCGCAAGACGGCCGGTATCGACTTCGTTGGGTTGGACCCCTCCACCATCTGGATCATCGCCGAGGTCGAGATGGACGAGGAGCCGGAGTTGGGCCTGCGCGCGGGTGGTGGCATCGGCTGGGCGGCGGACGGACGGCTGCTAGGGGGCGCACTGACCGAAGAGCACCTCAAACAGACCGGAGAACCCACCCTGAAGGATTTCAGCGCGGTACTCATCTCCGTCGACGGGACGGACTACGGGCTTCGTCGCGCCGACTGGATCTCCCGGTTCACCGACACGGCGTGCCAGGCCGTGGCCTACTGCCTGGGCCGTGTCCTGCTCGCCGGGGACGCTGCACATGTGCATCCCCCGCACGGCGGCCAGGGTCTCAACACCGGTGTGCAGGATGCCGTAAACCTGGGATGGAAGGTGACCGAGGTGGTCAGCAAGACATCACCCGAGAGCCTGCTCGATATTTACCAAGCCGAACGGTATCCGGTCGGTGCCCGCGTGTTGCACAAGACCATGGCGCAAGTCGCACTCCAGAGCCACGACGATTGCCACGCCGCTCTGCGTGACACCATGACCGACCTGTTAGGTATGGACGAGCCGCGCAGGCGAATCGTGCGGACGCTCCTTGTCTCGACATCTGGTACGACCTTGGCGAGGGACACCCGCTGCTCGGGCGCCGCATGCCCGATCTCGACCTGGCCACCGACAGTGGTAAGCCGCGAGTCTTCACTCTGCGGCACAACAGCCGACTGGTACTGCTTCACCTCGCTGAGTCTGGTAGCTTGGACGCCATTCCAGTTGGGCGTTGTGAGCTCTTCACCTGCGCTCTGCGTCCGAATCGAAGATCACAATCTCCTGACCGACGTCTACCTCGCCGTACTTGAGTCCGCCAACGCGCTCGTATACGTGCAGGACGGCACCCGTTGCAGTCTGTTGTATGTCAACAAGCTGAAAACTCCCTGGGGTGGCGCCCTCTCCGAACAGGCGCTTGCCAGTACCGACCACGACTGGAAACCACCAAATGCGTAGAGTATCGACAAGATTGTGCTTGAGCAGAGTTTGAAGGAGATGGCTGCTGCCATGTACCTGAATCTCGCCACCCTCCTGGGCCTTGAGTTTCTCAATTTCCGTGGCAACGTCACCCTTGAGCAAGTGTGAATTGTTCCAGTTGACCGCATCAAGCGTCCGGGAAGCGACGAACTTCGGCCGAGTGTTAAGCGCCACTGCAATCTCATCCGCCGGGTCTGTGGATTTTGGCCAGGAGGCCGCGAACATCTCGTAAGTCTTGCGGCCGAGCAGAAACGCGCCGGCCTGTTTGGTCCATTCGGTCATGATTTCAACAAGCTTCTCGTCAAAATAGGGGACGAGCCAGCCTCCATGCTGAAATCCGCCATCACGGTCTTCATCAGGGCCGCCGGCCGCCTGCATTACGCCGTCCAGAGTTAGGAAGGTTCCTACAACTAGTTTTCTCATGCGCCTCATCTCCTCGAGAAAAGATACTCGTCAGGCTGTTCTATGTGCTGCCAGAACCTTGTCCACCCCACCCCAAGGAATATGGCTTCTCGGAGAAGTGTCGGCCTCCTGCCGTCACACCGAAGGGTTCCGCCTGCAACGCCGGCAGTATTCTTCCGCCGCGTTGAATAAAGGTCACGGTGCGTTTAAGTTGAGCCGCTTCGCGCCAAGATTCCCAGGGTGGCCCAGACACGCCTTCGTCGGTAGATCCTTAGGGGCTCTGACGAGGCCCATTTTTCATCGAGAGCGACGATACATGGAAATCAGACCCAGCGGGGTTTGTGGTCCTTGTTCATGCGTTTCTGATTGCCGCGAATGAGTATTCCTGTGAGCCGAACCGGGTAGGCGATTCAGAGCACCTCTCCTGGCACGACATCTGCGACACAGGCGACCTAAGGGTAGCGCGCGATTATTGACGTGGGTTCGCCCGGAAGCGATGGAGGTCCATTCGGATGCAACGAGGAAAAATTGTAAGAATGATTCGGGAGCGGGGCTTTGGCTTCATCCGCACCGAAGACGGCCAGGAGATTTTCTTTCATCACGGGGCGATGCCGCACGGCGTGTTTGATAGTCTGGCAGAGGGCCAGGAGCTTGAATTTGAGCTCATGCAGGATGTTCGCGGACGTGGAACTCGGGCCACGAATATCCGCGTTCCATAGTCTGCTGAGATGAACCGGGCACCGCCCGGTTCATCTCCTGCCTGAATCAGGTTCCAATCTCGATTCGGATGAGGCTCCCAACCTCAACAGTGGCCCCCGAGTCAGGCACCTGGTTGACCACTGTGCCTTTGCTTTGTCCCTGGCGGACCTGGGTTTCTCCAACGTCTACTTTGAATCCCGCTTGCTCCAGGGCTCTCCGCGCCTCGCGCTCATCCATGCCTTCCACGTTGGGCACGCGAGCGCTGGGCGATGCTGGCGGCCGATTCACACTCATATTGACAACGCCGCCGCGTTCAATTCTCTGGCCAGGCGCGGGTGATTGAGTAAGGACCACGCCCACCGGTCGAGATGGATCGGCCACTTCTCGGACCGTGACCCCCAGTTGCAGCCGCCGTAGCGTCTCCTCCGCCTCCGCGCGTGAACGGCCGACAACGTTTGGTATCTCCACGAGCGCCGGTGTTGGGGGAACGGGCGTGAAAGTCACTGTTGGCGCTGGCGGCCGAGTTGCTGTTGGGCTCGTGACCACGACAATCGAAGTGTTGGTGAGCGCTGGGCGTGTTGCCGTTACCGCGGGCGCGGTTGCCGTGGGTATCGTACGTGTCACCGTTACGGCGGCCGTCGCTGTGCGCGTGGGCGTTGCGCTCACTTGTGATCCAAACATACGAAGGAAGGGCGCACCGTATGTTCCCACCAGCCAGGCGCCCAGCGCCAGCGACCCAACGATAGTGACCAGCACCAGAATGCCCGTCATGAAGCCGCGAGCGGCCGAGGCCACAAGGGGTTGCCGTGGCCGCGCTGGCGAGGGCGCCTTTCGTGTTGATGGGGCAGCCGGAGCACGCTCTGTAGGGGCACTGACCTGCACTGCACCCTGCCGAACAGTCGGAGCGTCCTGAAACTCAGTTCCTCGGAGATCTCGAGCCAGTTCATCGGCGGTGGCATAGCGTTGGTTTGGCGCGTAGGCCATTGCGCGCTCAATTGACGCGATGAGCGTCGTGGGAGCATCCGGTGCAAGGTCAGCTAAACGTGGCGCCGATTGCTGAAGCTGCTGCAAGGCAATGGCGACCGGGTTTGCCCCGGAGAAGGGGCGTCGCCCAGCCAGCGCTTCGTAGAGCACAACCCCGAGGGAGTAGATGTCGGAGGTTGCCCCTCCTGATTCCCCCTGGGCGCGTTCCGGTGAGAGGTAATAGGCCGTACCCATGACCCAGCCACTCTGGGTGAGTCCTGAGGTGCCGGCAATCTCAGCAATTCCAAAGTCCGCCAGACGGACGCGTCCATCCGGATCAAGCAGAATGTTTTGCGGTTTGACATCACGATGAATGACGCCGTTGCGATGCGCATAGGCCAGGGCCTCTGCGATCTGTGATCCGATGCGGGCGACCTCCTGGGGTGAGCGCCGACCCTCGCGCGCGAGCAGGGCCCCTAGATTTTCGCCCGTAGCCAGGGCCATGACGATAAAGAGTGCGCCCTGATCTGTCCCAACGTCATACACTTCCACGATATGCGGGTGACTGAGACCAGCGGCAGCGCGCGCCTCTTGCTGGAACCGCGCCACAAGCTCAGGATCTTCGGAGAATTGCTGGTGGAGTACCTTGATGGCCACCGCGCGGCCGAGCTGCTGATCACGGGCGCGGAAGACGGCGGCCATGCCACCCTGCCCCAGCCGCGCTTCAACGGTGTAACGACCAGCGAGAACGTCTCCTATGGCTACCACGCCTGTCCCTTCGCTCCAGAAGTGTCACGCGTGCTCGATACAAGAAGCGCAGCGTGTGAGAGAAACGCATTGCACCGCCGCGAGGTTCCATTCCGCGAGTCGGGTGGGCAACGTGAACTATGATCCCATGATGCAGTATTTCGATGCTGGATAACGCGTCATCGGCTTCCGTCGCGCCTCCGCCAACGTTGCTGATCCTGGTTGGCCCGCCAGGAACGGGGAAATCTACGCTCGCGCGAGGGATTCGTGATGCTACTGGCGCGGCCATCATCCAGTCTGACGCGATCCGCAAGGCCTTGGTACCGGCGCCCACGTACTTGCCGGCTGAGAGTGCCTGGGTCCACCGGGTGGCGCACCAACGTTTGCAGCAGAAGCTCTCGAGGGGACTTGATGCCATTGCCGATGCAACGAACCTCCGCCGGGCGCATCGCCGCGTCCTCTATGCCATTGCTTCCGCTCGCGGGGCTCGCTCGCTGGCGGTGGTTACCTGGGCGCCAGAGTCCGTGATCAAGACTCGTCTCGAGCGTCGCCTAGTCAAGACGGACGAACGTGACCGATCCGACGCTACCTGGGCGGTCTACCTGCATCTGCGCGATACGTTTGAGAGCCTGGCTGAGCCGCATATCGTGATCAATACGAACGTTAGTCTTGATCCTTCAATTCGACGGATCTGCGCAATGATGGAAAGGTAACGATCTGACGATTCGATCTGCTGCTGAAGCCACGGTTGTCCGTGCTGGGTCCAGACACTAATATTTGAGGGAAATGGCTGTGTCTCCCACAATGAACGAGCGCGTAGTCGCCTCGCTTCGCTCCACCTTTGGCTTCTCAACATTTCGACCTCTTCAAGAAGAGGTCATTCAGGCCCTCTTGACCGGGCGCGATGCATTTGTGCTTATGCCCACGGGTGGGGGAAAGTCGCTCTGCTATCAATTGCCGGCGTTGGTGCTGGATGGCCTCACCGTGGTTGTATCGCCCCTGATCGCACTAATGAAGGATCAGGTTGACGCGCTTGAGGCGCTCGGTGTGCGGGCGGCCTTTATCAACAGCTCGCTAACCAGTGATGAAGTGCGAGACCGACAGATCGCGATCTCCCGCGGCGAGGTCAAAATTCTATACGTGGCGCCGGAGCGGCTGATGATGCCGAGTTTTCTCGGCTGGTTAAAGCAGCGCGGCGTCTCTCTATTCGCCATCGATGAGGCCCACTGTATTTCGGAGTGGGGGCATGACTTCCGCCCCGAGTATCGAAGGCTTCAAGATCTCCGTGCGTCATTCCCGTCGTGTCCGGTTGGCGCATTCACGGCCACAGCCACGGCTCGTGTGCAGGAGGACATCAAGCGTCAGCTTGGACTTCAAGACGCGGCCTCGTTTCGGGGTAGTTTCAACCGTGCAAACCTGTTCTATGAGGTGCGCGAGAAGAAGTCCGCGTATGAGCAGATCGTGGCCTACCTTCGAAGCGCGGAGCGCGGCTCCGGAATCATCTATTGCCAGTCACGTAGCAGCACGGAAGAGGTTGCCACTCAGCTCCGGCGTGATGGCTTCAGGACAGCTCCCTACCATGCTGGGCTGGATCCATCACAGCGTAGTCGCAATCAGGAAGCGTTTGTGCGTGACGATGTTCAGATCATTGTTGCCACAATTGCCTTTGGCATGGGCATCGATAAGCCTGACGTGCGCTTTGTCATGCACTATGACATGCCCAAGAACCTCGAGGGCTACTACCAGGAGAGTGGGCGGGCTGGGCGAGACGGAGAGCCGAGTGATTGCATCATGTTCTATTCCGCCGGAGATGTGATGAAGCATGAATACTTCATCCAGCAGAAGGAGTCGGCGGAGGAGCAAGCGGTGGCTCGCGCGCAGATCAGACAGGTGCTCAACTGGGCAGAATGCCCCACCTGTCGCCGTGAGGCACTTCTTGCCTATTTTGATGAGGGGCTACCAGTAAGACCGGAAAGCTGCTGCGACGTGTGCCGGGATCCCGGGGAGTCCACGGATGGAACGGTTGCCGCGCAGATGCTGCTTTCCTGTGCCGTGCGCACCGGCGAGCGATTTGGGGTGGCCTACCTCATCGACGTGTTACGAGGGTCGCGGTCAGAGCGAATTCTCAAATTTCGGCATGATCAACTTCCTACGTTTGGCGTGGGGCGCGCGCGCGCCAAGGATGATTGGACTGCCATTGCCCGCCAGCTCGTACGCCTCGGTCACGCTGTTCAGGATCCGGACCGGTTCAATGCACTGCGGCTAACAGCGTCCGGCAAGCAGGTGCTCACTGGGCAGGCGCGTGTCACGTTCGTCACGCGAGGTCGCCCCACCCCCGCGCGTGCTGAGCAGCTGCAGGCCAACTCGGAGTTGTTTGAACGGCTGCGGTCGCTCAGGAAGCGACTGGCGGACGAGCGTAATGTGCCTCCGTACGTCATTTTTCACGATCGCACGCTCCAGGAAATGGCTGGGCGCCTTCCGGTCAGCGTTGCTGAGCTCATCCAAATTCCTGGAATCGGCACCGCCAAAGCAACAAGCTTTGGCACGCCATTTCTTGATGCAGTCAGCGCGTATATCGCTGAGCGAGGGATTGAGCGCCGCCCGGCTGCACGCATCGTTCCCAACACGTCGGTGGTGCCGGCCTCAGCATCTACGCGGGGCGGACGGCGGATTGCTGGAAGCTCCATGCGTGAGACGCTCGCGTTGTTTCGTCAGGGGCACAGCGTAGCGGAGATCGCCCGCGACCGAAATCTTGCGCTCTCGACGATTGAGAATCATCTCGCGGAAGCGCTTGAAGCCGGTGAAGAGCTTGATGTGGATAGTCTGCTGGCCTCTGATAAGCGCGAAGCCATCGCCGCGGTTCTGCGTACAGCAGAAGGTGCGACACTCACTGAAATTCAGAGCCGGCTTGGTGAAGACTTCAGCTTTGCCGAGATTCGCATGACCCGCGCCCTGCAACGCTACGACTGACGACCTCAGTCTAGGACGCTCAGGCGGCGCTCGCTAGCTGAGCACCGTTGGCGCCTGCTCATCGATGAGCGGGCCAGCAACCGCTTCACCACAGGAGGGGCATGCCTTCCAGCGCATTAAGAGGGGACGGTCACACCGAATACAAAGCCGCTTCAAGCGCGTTTGACACCATGGGCAGAAAATAAAGTCTTGCTCTGATCGTTGCCGGCAGACCGGACAGGCGGCCTGGACGTAAATGCCTTGAAGAACGGCCTCTTCCTCGAGTGACTCCTCGTACAGCTCAGCCAGCGTGCGGGGGGGGCGAAGGATAAAATAAATCAGTAACCCAGCGAAATTGAAGATGACGACGAGCAGGGTGGCCGCGATCTGCAGAAAGAGGTCCGTAGTGCGCAGCCGAATATCGCGAAATGTCCACCAGACACTGGCGATCCAGAGTGCAACGAGGTATGCCGCGATAACCGTCAGGGTGATGCGGAGTACGCGCTCAACCTGAAGGATGATTTCTTCCACTGAGGACTACTCCCTCATGCGCGCGTGCCGAGCCGCAGGCAAGGTACTAGATGGATGGCTAAAAGTATAGCAGCCGGATAGCTTCAGGGACGCCTCATCGTGAGGCTCCGATGGCCAGCGTGGGGCGCACCACCGCGGCAGGCAGAGCCTCGCTCATCGGTGCGAGCGGCAGTTCAAGATGGAACGTGGATCCCCGTCCTTCCCCTTCGCTTTCAGCCCAGAGCATTCCCCCCTGCAGTACGGCCAGTCCGCGCGAAATGTACAGTCCAAGACCGGTTCCGTGAATCTCCGGGTGGGCGCGTGTGTGCACCCGATGGAAGCGCTCAAAGAGCTGTGCCAGATCATCGGGTCGAATACCGAGGCCGTGATCGATGATCGAGAGCCGCAGACGGCCGTTGACCAACGCCGCACTGAAACGCACCTCGCCGCCATCTGGCGAATACTTGATCGCATTTGTCAGGAGGTTCGTGAGTATCTGCTGGAGCTTCTCGCGGTCGGCCATGATTGGCGGCAAACTGGGCGGTAGATTGGCGTCAATGGTCAGCTCCGATGCACTGGGAGGCAGCGTCCCAATCACTCGAGACACGATGCCCGGCAGGTCAATGGGTTGCGGATTCACGACGACGGCGTTGTCTTCAATAACGGACGCGGTCAGGATATCGGTTAGGAGATCGCTCATGCGGACTGATTGCAGGTGGATATGCTCCGCCCATTCACGCTCCTGTTCGCCCTGTGCGCCGCGTGTAAGAAGCAGCTCGGAGTATCCGATGAGCGTGGTCAATGGCGCGCGCAACTCATGTGAGACCGTGCTGGCAAATTCAGTCTTCATGCGATCGAGCTCTCGTCGAGAGCTAAGCTGGGCGAGCTCACGATGCTGCCACGCCAGTTCTGACGATGCTCGCTTCACGATTCCAAACAGACCGCCGTAGAGAAGTGCGAACCCGGCGGTCAGACCGAGCCAAATTATCCGGAGCTCAGACTGAATCTGTTCCGAAACCGCGATTGTCGAATGCTGAATCTGGTACGCACCGAGAACAGTACCGTCCATTGCGCGAATTGGCGCATGCGTCTGCAATCCCTGCTCAAGCTGCTCCGGCATGATGCTCTGGACGAAAACTGGGGTTGAGGTCGTTGCACCTGTCAGTGCTCGATCAAGAGCCGGACTACGCAGATAGCTGAAGCCGATCATCTCCGGATCGCGCCCGTAGATCAAGGTTCCCTCATGCGTCCAGATCTGGACGTCGCGAATGCGGGAATGGGCGGCGAGGCTTTGATCAGCCAGGGAAATCTCTAAGGTGCGTGACGCATTGGTCGCGCTCTCAAAGTCAGACCCGGCGAGGGATGGGCCCAGTGTCTGCGCCACCATTTCGCTCACGTTGGACGCCTCGTTATCCAGCGCGGAGCGCTCGATGCTCCAACCGACCACGCCGGTAACAATGCCGCCCGCCAACACGGTGAGCGCTAGCCCAGTCACCGTAAATCGAGCCACTAAATTGAGATTGTGATACCAATGAATGACAGGCACTACACACTCGCTCTGAGTCGTCCGCCTCGCGGCTCGACAGCATTCTGTTTCGATGCCGAATTCCGGCGGTCTGAAACGTCGTTCAGCCGATGGAATCCGCAGAGACGATTGTGCGTGACTCTCGGTTACGGGCTTATCTCGTTTAGCCCCTAGACAATCACAGTGCTATCACGCAGAGTGATTGTGACCTGTGGGACGGCATTGACTAGGTTCCCGTGGTCCCTCAGAGCGTTAGATGACGGCCTAGATCCTGCAGACTGGCAAGATTATGAGCTGGGGCAAAGACATCGATGTGGCGAAGTGCGGTGCTCATGCCGCGGGCAAGCGGCCGATAATCCTTGCTCCCTAAAAGAGGATTGAGCCAAATCACCTTTCCCGCGCGCACAGCAAGGTCATCCATGGCATGTTCAAGTACTTCAGCATCGCCTGTGTCCAGGCCGTCACTCAGAATGAGCACGATGGTGTGGTTGTCCACCAGACGGCGAGCCCACTCGTCATTGAAGGTGATGAGACTCTGTCCGATTCTGGTGCCACCTGACCAATCGTGCACTTCCTCAGCGATACGATCCAGTGCCGCTTGAATGTCTTCGCTCTTGAAGTACGGCGTCACCCGAGTGAGCGATGTGCTGAACACGAAGGATTCCACTTTTCCAATCACATGCTGCAGTGCATAGATAAACTGCAGCAAAAACCGGCTGTAGCTATCCATGGATCGGCTCACATCGCAGATCAGCACGATGCGCGGCTTGCGGATCTTTCGCGACTTGTGGGCAAGCTCGATCACCGTGCCGCCGTACTTCATATTCTTACGCACGGTACGGCGCGCATCAATGATGTGACTGCGTTGCGCCGCGCGAGTACGGCGACTCTCACGCGTGGCGAGCTTTCGGGCGATGATGACGATGGCCCGTGCGATGTCTCGCATTTCATCCGCGCGGAATTTGCTGAAGTCCTTACTACTTAAAATCTCTACGGGGCTGTAGAGGGGAAGCGTATCCTCGTCGTCCGTGTCATCGGGCGACTCCCCCTCCATGTCGCTAATCTGCACGGTCTTTTCTGCGCCTTCTGAGTGGCGTACCTGACCGTGATCTGGGAGCTGCCCAGGTTGATTTTCGGGCCCGACGATTTCGTCGTCTGGTTCAGCAACATGGCCCCAGAAGGCATCGAACTCTTCATCAAAGATCGGCAGGTCTTCAGGGCGCGCCGTGAGGACGGTGCGAAGCGCGAGGTATACTTCGCTCCGGTCGGCAAGCTCAACAGTATCGAGCGCACGGAGCGCATCAACAGTTTCTGATGGGGAGACGAGCATCTCCCTCGCCCGCAATGTGCGACAGAAGCGCGTGACGTTGCGGGTGAGGTCACGATGACGCGGGCGCTGGGCTACCGTCCTGCAAACTCCTTTTCCATACGCGGACCGATGCTCTGGATCCAGTGCTCCAACTCTTCCTGAGTTCTGGTGTCCACGCCGTCCAGGATCACGTCAAGCGACTTACTGCCCATTTTGGCCACGTCATCACGGTCCTTGAAAATTGCGCCCAGTGTCTCGCGCACGGATTCTGGATCAAGGTGATCTTGATGGAGTGCCATCAGGCTGGAGGCCCAGTCAAGCGTCTCGGCAACGCCCGGGACCTTTGCAAGGCGAACTTTGCGAATCCCTTGCATGAACGCGGTGATCTGTTGCGCGAGCCGCTCATCCACGTTTGGAATCTTCGTCGTGATGATCCGAAGCTCTTTGTCAAACGCTGGATAGTCGATCCAGAGGTAGAGACAGCGACGCTTGAGGGCGTCGGAAAGCTCACGTGTTCGGTTCGATGTCAACACCACGTAGGGGCGATGATTTGCTGTGATGGTGCCTAGCTCAGGAATTGTCACCTGGAAATCTGACAGTACCTCGAGCAGGAACGCCTCGAATTCTTCATCGGCACGATCAATCTCGTCGATGAGAAGCACCGGCGCCTTGTCCGCGGTGATGGCCTGGAGGAGAGGACGTTTGAGCAGGAAGGGCTCACTGAAAATGACTTCTTCCCGATCCTGAACGCTCTTTTCCCCACCCTCTTCCATGCGGATGCGGAGCATTTGCTTGGGGTAGTTCCATTCATAGAGCGCCGTGTTCGCGTCCAAACCCTCATAGCACTGGAGTCGAATCAAATCGGTATCCAGTGCGCGTGAGAGCACTTTGGCGATCTCGGTCTTGCCCACACCCGCCTGGCCCTCGATGAGCACCGGCTTGCGGAGCTCCATTGCCAGGTAGACCGTCGTAGCGATCGCCCGGTCGGTAATGTAGCTCTGGCTCTCCAACATGTCCTGGATGCGGCGAATGCCCTCGATCACGCGTCCCTCCCTCTGAGACGGTCAAACAGCGTGTCCGACCGGAATGGCCTGAACACGCGATCCCAGAGTATAGCAAAGGGAGCGATCGCGGCGATTGTCGCCAATCTCAGTGCCATGGTGCACCGGGTGTTGTTAGGCGTTGGGAGGCGTGGCCAGGAGCATTGCGCTGACCGTATCTCCGGCTTGCAGCGTGCCCTCCCGGGCTTCAAGCTCCAGCAATGCGTTCGCCCCAACCATAGACATCAGACGACTGGATGCTTGAATGCCGGTATCAACGGATACGAGCTCCCCATTCTCCCAATGAACAAAGGCGCGCTGATACTCAGGGCGATAGGGATCCAGGCGAATGGGCCGCGAGATGCGCACGGTTGCCCGCGGGCGCTCCGGATAGGGATGTCCCTGCATACGGAGGAGCGCGGGGCGAACGAAGACCTCAAATGTGACCAGTGATGACACCGGAAAGCCCGGTAGCCCAAACACAAGTTTCTCGCCGACGGTGGCAAAGGTGAGTGGCTTGCCGGGCTTGAAGGAAACTCGCCCGAACTGAACGGTTCCAAGCTCTTCTAGAATTGGCTTGATCAAGTCTCGTGTGCCCATGGAGACGCCCCCTGACGTGAGCAATACATCCCCGTGGGCGAGACCCTCCTCAATGGCCGCCTTCGTGGCGAGCTCGTCATCATGCACAATACGGTTCCAGGTGGAGGTGGCCCCTGCTTCGCGTGCCGCCGCAAGGACGGCGTACCGGTTGCTGTCTCGGATTGCTCCGTAGGGTGGATTTTCCCAGGGCTCCACCAGCTCATCGCCGGTGGCGAGCATAGATACCCGGGGTTGTCGGTACACGCTCACCTGCACGTGACCGATGGTAGCGAGCATGCCCAGCTCCGCGGGCCCCAGCACCGTCCCTGAACGAAGCACTACCTGGCCCATCCGAAGATCAAGTCCCGGTTCGTGCACATTGGCGCCTTCGCGAACCGCGGCGTGAATCTGAACGACCTCGTCCTGCTCACTGGTGTCTTCCACCATCACCACGCTGTCCGCGCCCTCTGGGAGGAGTCCCCCAGTCATGATCCGCAGGGCAGTCCCGGTTGTCACGGATTGGTCCAGCACGTGACCGGCGGTGATTTCACCCAGGACGGTCCGCGGGCTCTGGCCGTCAGCCGCGCGAACGGCGTAACCGTCGACTGCGGAGCGGGGAGCTGGCGGGATGTCCTCGCCCGAAACGATGTCCTCGGCAAGCACGCGACCCTGGGCGAGGAAAGCAGAAAGCTGTTCAGTCCCCAGCCGGTGGGCAAGTCCTGCGATGATCTGGCGCGCCTGGGCGACACTGACCATCTCATACGGGGATTGCGTGACGATTGGGCGCGTGGCCATGACTATGCTCCAGTGCCCACCCGGGCCTTCAAACAGTTGAAGAACTGATCCATAAGCATTTTGGCCACCCCCCCGAGCATGCGCTGGCCCACGCCAGCGACCGTTCCTCCCACATTGCCCTCGGCATCCACAATGACCTTGGTGCCCGCGCCATCCTCCTCGAGCTTAATTGTGGCCTCTCCCCGCACAAAGCCGGGACCGCCGCTGCCTTCCACCTGAAGCCGATACGTCACGGGCTCTTCTTTTTCAACGATCCCAATCTTGCCCTTATAAGTTCCACGGATCGCGGCCACACCCACCTTGAGCGTAACCTGATACTGATCAGGGCCGGTGGGCTCCAGGGATTCGCAGCCGGGGACGCAATGCTTCAGCGAATCCGGATCAAGCATGAGCGCCCAAACCTGCTCGCGACCTGCCGGAAATGAATACTGTCCCTGAAGCTTCACCAGTGCCCCCTCGTTTACCAATTCTTTTTCTTTCCGCGGATGATAGCATGGCGCAATTTCACGATCCCTGGGCCAGGATGATTCTCAGGATGTGAATTGCAAATTGACCACCGAGAACCCGCTACAATGGGATGAGGCATTTGGTGTCTGAACGATTGACCATTACTCGCCGTGCGACCTTTGCCGCGGCGCACCGCCTGTGCAACCCTGACTGGTCGGATGAGCGGAATACGGAGATCTTCGGACCGTGCGCCAATCCTGGCGGGCACGGGCATAACTACGTGCTTGAAGTGACTGTTGGTGGCGCGGTAGACCCTGAGACTGGGATGATTGCCGATCTGAAGTGGTTGAAGCAGGTGATGGAGCGACACGTGATCGATCACGTGGACCACCGCAACCTCAACACCGATGTTGATTTTCTCCGTGGGCTGAATCCCACGGCCGAGAATCTCGCCGCGTCATTCTGGCAGCGGCTGGTGGGGCCGGTCGAAGAGCAGGCACGGCTGGTGAGGGTGGTGCTCATTGAGACCGAGAACAATCGCGCCACGGTTGAGGAAACATGACGATCGATGAGCTTAGTCGGTTCGACAACAGCAGTGGGAACGGTCATGGCGTGCTGCCAACCCACCTACTCAACCTTACCAATGAAGCTGAGCGTGCGGATGCGCTGCAGCGACTGACCCGATTAACCTTACTTGCCGTGGGCGAAGACCCAGATCGCGAAGGTCTGCTCGATACGCCCCGACGTGTGCAGGAAAGCCTTCAGTTCCTCACGGCAGGGTACGATGTTGATCCGGCCGAGGTGCTCGGTGATGCTCTCTTCGACGAGGCCTATGATGAAATGGTACTTGTGCGAGACATTGAGCTCTATAGCCTCTGCGAGCACCACCTGCTGCCGTTCTTTGGTAAAGCCCATATTGCGTACCTACCACGGGGAAAGGTCGTTGGACTGAGCAAGATCCCTCGCCTGGTTGACGTCTTTGCAAGGCGACTTCAAGTACAGGAGCGACTGACCCGCCAGATTGCTGAGGCTATTCAAGGGTTGCTTGACCCGGCGGGTGTGGGTGTGGTGCTTGAGGCCAATCATCTGTGCATGATGATGCGCGGAGTTCAGAAACAGAACAGTAGCACGGTGACAAGCTGCCTGCTCGGCGACTTTCGCAATGATCTGCGTACGCGATCCGAGTTCCTGGGATTAGTGAACCGGTAGTACGCCGAAGCACAGACGCTGCTACGCGTTGGAGAGTATCTCCACATTGGCCCCTGTCATCGGATAGGAAGCCTCGCTGAGGACGAATACGATCGTCCTGGCGATGTCTTCTGGGGTTGCCAGCGCCTTGAGGCCATGACCGGCTTCGCGTAGCATCGCCGTTTCCACGGCGCCCGGGCTCACGGCGTTCACTCGAATCTTGTGCGGTTTCCCTTCCACGGCCAGGATGTCTGAGAGCGCAATGATGCCTGCCTTGGACACGTTGTAGGCCGCCAGGCCAGGGAACTTTTCCGGACCGCGGACCCCGCTGAGCGAGCCGATGTGCACAATGCTGCCCCCTGATGGTTCCTGTCGCACCATCTGCTGAAAGACGGCTCGAGAGCACAGGTACGCGCCGCGAAGATTGACCGACATGACTTGATCCCAGAGCTCGGCGTCAAGATCGAGAAATGCACGGCGTCCGAGTATGGCAGCGTTGCTCACGAGGATGTCGACGCGCCCGTGCTTCAGAACCGTGGCATTCACGAGCTGCTGAACGAAGCGCGCATCGCTGACATCCCCGGTCAGACCCGTGATTGATGGGTGGGCATTGGTGACCTCATGAATCTCAGCCTCAGTCCGAGCGCAGATCATGACCTGTGCGCCGGCCTCGGCGAGCTGCCAGGCCGTGGCCCGACCAATACCCCGCCCCCCACCGGTGACAATGGCGACCTTCCTCGAAAAATCAAAGTTCATCTCCGGTGTCCTTCCATCACAAGCTGCTCGTAGAGCTCAATGTACTGGGTGATTGTCCGACTCATGCTGAACTGCGCCGCCACCCAATCACGGCAATGCTTACGCTGGATGAGTATCAGTTTGCGGGCACAGTTCACAAAGTCCGCGCGGTCATTGGGGGCGGCCAGCCAGCCCGTGACTCCCTCGGCCACGACCTCCGCGAGACCACCGCGCCGGTAGGCGGCGACCGGAGTGCCGGCCGCCTGGGCTTCCACCGCTACCAGTCCGAAAGGCTCATCCCAGATTGACGGCACGAGAAGCCCCGCGGCGTGAGCCATGATCTTCAGAAGTTGTTCTCGCGATTGGGGGCCGATATATGTTGCGCTAGCTGTGGGCACTCGGCTGAGATTGAACATGTCGTCTGAGTGAACCCTTGGTTGAATCTCGCGGACAAAATAGTCGCGGTCGTAGATATCACCGGCGACAATCAACGGAATGCCCAACGCCTGAGCCGTGTCAATTGCTTGATCCGGCCCCTTCTCCGCTGTGATGCGGCCGGCGAAGAGCAAAAATGATCCTGAAGCCGCGCGGAAGGGAACCTCTTCGATCTTGATGCCGGGAAGGATAGCTGGGCGCACTGGAATACCCTGATCGCGCCACTGGTTGGCGCTGGCTTCCGAGACGCACACAAATGCGGACGTTCTCGCGTCGCGTACGCTGGCAACCACATCTCGGTCAAGCGGAGGAAGGTGGAGCGTATGAAGCACCGGAATGGGCAGTCCGTTGAGCGCCTGAAAGGCTGGGCCGTCATACGCATGGCCGTGAACAACGTCCACGTCTGAGCCATGCGCGTCCAGCCAGCGCCGTACAAGTCCAAAGGCTTCCGTCTGTTCGTGCGTATCGGTTCGTGCCGCAGGTGAGTTGAACCGAGCGGGACGGAGTCCCGCGGAGTCGATGCCGAGCTCAGGAATATTCGTTCCGCGCACATGAGAGCCAGTTGCTGCCAGGAGTGTGACGCGGTGATTTGATGCCACGAGTCCATGAGCGAGGTCAGCAACGAACGCCTGGGCTCCGCCAAGCGGCGTAAGGTCGTCATGAATGACGGAAACAAGCGGCGCAACGAGAACAACATGCATAAGCGATCGCAACGCGATTATGGCAGAGTTCTGCTACGCTTTGAGCAGAGCGACCCGGCGGTCGCTCATGACGATCTGGATTGAGTCATTGTCCTGGAGGAGCCGCCATGAGTGTTGATCTTGCCAGCAAAGTTTGCGTGCCGTGCATGGGTGGAGTCCCTCCCATGACGCGACAGGAATTTGAACCGCTGCTTGCACAGGTGCCCGGCTGGGAAACCGTGGACGATTCCAAGCTCACTCGATCATTCTCGTTCTCGGATTGGGCAGGGGCCCAGGCATTTGTCGTTGCTGCCGGGGAGATCGCGGAAGAAGCAGGTCATCACCCTGATCTGCTTCTGCGCTGGGGCGAGGTGCGCGCTGAGATCTATACGCACAAAATTCACGGCTTAGCGGAAGCAGATTTCATTCTTGCCGCGAAGCTCAGTCGACTTTATGGCAAGTGATGGGTGATGGGTGATGGGTCCCAAATAACGGGACTCATCGCCCATCACATCACTACATTTCGAGAGTCACTCCGTCGTGACTTTGATTGCGCGTGGTCGAGAGTGGGCAGCCTTTGGAACGTGCAGTCTGAGCACGCCATCGCGATAGGTGGCCGAGGCTTGCTCGGTATCGGTGGCCGTGCTGAGTCTGATATTGCGCTCAAACTTTGCGCCGTTCCACTCCTGATGGAGTGCGCGAGCTCGTTCTGGCGTTCCAGCAGCCATCTCGCCGGATACGGTGAGTACTCCGCTCTCTGCAGTGATCTGAATGGTCTCAGCCGCTACGCCAGGTACAAGGAGCCAGACGTGAAACCCGTCCGCGTCCTCCCAGACGTTGGCTGGCGCGACGGGGGTATTGAGCCCGTTTGCTGACCCAATGCCGGTTGGCGTAAAGCTCTGTGGCAACAGTCGATCCATTGCCTCTCGGAGCGACAGCATGGGTCGATCCATCGGAATGATCTCAGGCATCTTCATAATCTCCTTCTAGCCATTCACTTCGCGGGAAGCGTCGCGCGTCTCACACCTCCATTGTCCATTTCTGGCATTAGAGCGACATAAGAGCAACGTTAGGAGCCGGTTGGACGAATATAGGGGGTGTGTTAACGGCTGGCTGAGATGCACAAGTGGGGCTCGGGGTGGGCAGTGCTGCTGGTGCTTAGTGGTGGATTGACAGCGTCAATGTCCCCGTGCCATTGTTTGGCGGTGCGCTGATTGCGCTGCCTAGGAGCCATCTCGATGATCGCCGACCCGATGCATGTCATCCTGGACCCGAACCGGCTGCGAGCGCTGGGAAGGACCGGACTGCTGGGCACTCCGGCCGAAGAAGAATTCGACCGTCTCACTCGGCTCGCGGCGGAGATCCTCGAGGTGCCGGTGGCCATTGTGAATCTCATCCAGGAAGACTGGCAGTTTTTCAAGAGCTGTTTCGGGGTGCCTGAGCCGATCGCTAGGGAACGCGGGATGCCGGTGGAGCACTCGTTTTGCAAGCATGCCGTGGCCGCGGGACAGCCACTCGTCGTGAATGACATGCGGCTCCACCCCATTCATAAACACAACCCCATGATTGAGGAATTGGGTATCGTTGCGTATGCTGGTATCCCGCTTATCGTTCCAGAGGGCGCAGCGCTCGGCACGCTGTGCGTCATTGATGTCAAACCGCGAGCCTGGACACCCAAGCAGATGCAGATCTTGAGCGATCTCGCGGCGTCGGTTATGACTGAGATCGACCTGCGCATGACACTGATCGAGAATCAGCGGTTGGCGGAGGAGAGTCGGGCGCTCGCGTTGCTCAAAGACCGCGAGCGGATTGCCATGGACTTACATGACGGTGTAATTCAGTCACTGTACGCGGTAAATCTTGGACTCGCCGCGGAGATTCGTCGGCGTGGAGAGCCGTCGAGCAACCTCGGATCCACGTTGACGCACGCGATTGATCAGATAAATCAGACCATCCAGGAGATCCGCAATTATATCTTCGACCTGCGCTCCGCGGAGCTGGGCGAGCAAAGCCTCCATTCCGCCCTGGAGACGATTGCTCGGGAGTTACGTGTCAATATATTGACTGAGACCGAGCTCGAGATCGACACGCTTGAAGTCGCGATTAGTGCGGCAGTGCAAGCACAGCTTGTGGCATTCGTCCGGGAGGCAATGTCCAACGTGATTCGGCATGCCCAGGCCAGTAAGGTGCGGATCCAATTGCGCGCTCGGGACGGCCGGCTCACGGTGAGTGTTGAGGATAACGGCCGTGGGTTTGATCCAGCCATCGTTCACTCCTTCAGAGGCGATGGGCTACGCAACATGCGTGAGCGGGCCCATCATTTAACTGGTACGCTGGACGTGCACTCATCAGGTGCCGGAACTCGGATTGCACTGAGTGTGCCGCTGAGCGGTTCGAGTGGCTGAGTGATGAGCGCTACGCCCGTGCGACTGCTGCTTGTTGATGACCACAAGGTCGTGCGGCTCGGCCTCGCGGCTCTCTTCGCGACCGTGGAGGAGGTTCAGGTGGTGGGCGAAGCGGGAACCATGGCGGACGCGCTCCAGGAGACCCGGACCAGCCAGCCTGATGTGGTGATTCTTGACGTACGTCTGCCCGATGGCAGTGGCATCGATGTGTGTCGAGAGATACGCTCGATGCGTCCTGAGACTCAGGTAATCATGTTGACCTCGCATGCTGATGAGGATGCGGTGGTCGCTGCGATCATGGCCGGCGCGGCTGGCTACCTCCTGAAGCAAACCGAGCCCGAGCGACTCATCGACGCGGTCAGGTCTGCGGCGGACGGCAATTCGCTCCTTGATCCGGCGGTTACTCGCATCGTTATGGAGCGCATGCAGCGCCTGGGCGCGGGTGGTGAGATCGATCCGTTGGCGGCTCTTTCAGAGTCGGAGCGGCGGGTGTTGCCGCTGATTGCCGAGGGGAAGACCAATCGTGAGATTGCCGCGAAGCTGATGTTCAGCGAGCACACGGTCAAAACATACGTGAGCAACATTCTTCAGAAGCTCAATTTGAGTCGCCGGGCCGAGGCCGCGGCCTTCATTGCCCAGCAGCACCGTCGTCCGACGTCGGACTAAGCACTTGCAGGTAAATGGATCGTAGATTTGCGTGAGGCCGTTGAACGTGCCGCCAACTACCAGAAATGTACGAAGGACTTCCCCGCGAGTGCTTAGGATTTTTTCAGATTCGGACCTTCACTCATGCACGTAGGGAGCCTCATCGGCCCATCGGTCCTAGAAGTCCTCATTCAGGAGCTACTGGCTCAGTTGGCACGCTAATCGCCAATGCCAGTCTGGAGCCCGGGCCTCTCGTCCGTCCCGACCGGAGTACCGTGCGACCTGATCGGGGCGGGCGAGACGCCCGGGCTCCGGCGGCGGCCCCGGCACAATGGTCCTGAACATGTTAACTGACCCACTCGGTAACTGGGAGCCCCCAGGAGGGCACGTAGCTCGAATGGCCGAAATGACTGATTTTGGCTCACCCGTTTGGATGGCACCGGGCGCCTGAATAGCGCCGAGAAGAGTCGCCGATTCGGCGTGCCAATATCCTCCATTCGCCAATTATCCGCGGGATGGCTCGAGTCGTAAGCTTCCATCAACATGAGGAAGGGGATGCGACCGTGCCTGCAGTAGGGCTCTTAACGAGCGAGACGAACCTGCAGGAGCCTCAGATGCCAGGCGCATGGCGGAGCGTGCAATCCGCGCCGCCGCAAGCAGATCGAACACGCTTTGTCGAGCAGCTTTACGATGACTATCACCGTCTCGCCCTCGGTGTGGCGTACCGAGTGGTCGGCAATCAGGCTGAAGCGGAGGAAGTCGTTCAGGATGCGTTTCTAGAAGTCTGGCGCGCGGGTGATAAATACTCCGCTGAGCGAGGCGCCGCGCGGTCGTGGTTATTGACTACCGTGCGAAATCGTGCGATCGATCGCCTCCGTCGGCGCCGACACACCATCATGGTAGAGCTTGATAACGCCGGGGATAGGGGCATGCTTGACGGCGCTCTTGACGGGGCGCTCTGGGCCGTGGACGCCGAGCAGGCTCGCCGCGCACTAGCCGAGCTTCCAGCAACGCAGCGTGAGGCGCTCGAGTTGGCCTACTTTGACGCGTGGACGCATTCCGAGATCGCGGAGCGGCTCCATCTTCCCATTGGCACGGTCAAAGGCCGCATTCGGCTCGGTCTCATTCGACTCCGAGTCGCGCTACTCGAGCACTGATCATACCCGTACCTTCACGGTGCGGTTACGCTCAATCGGCCGGTCCCAGCGCATCAATCTCTTCTCGTAGCGCAGGCCAGTGCCAGCTTGGCGCCAGTCGGGCGGCCGCGCGGAGCTCCTGGCGGGCGGCCTGGATGTCACCCAGTTCTCGATAGACCCTCCCCAGGTCACGGCGATAGATCCAATCTCGCATCTGGAATCGCGCGGCGCGCTGGGCGGGATCGAGTGCCTCGGGCCAGCGTCCCAGGGAAGATTGAATCTGTGCGATGCCCCAGTAGGCCGCCCCGGAACGCTCGTCAAGATCGATAGCCTCATCGTAGAAGTGCCGCGCCTCCGGTAGCCGGCCAGTTGCTCGATAGACATGGCCGATCTCCGCGCGACGCTGAGCCTGGGACGGGTCCATTGCGGCAGCATCGAGGTAGAATCGGAGCGCGGTCTCGGCATCTCCAAAGGCAAGAGCCGTGCGCGCGGCCTCATCCCTCAAGGCCACACGCATGGGGGCGCGCTCCACCGCGTCAGTTGCAACCGCCAGTGTGCGTTCTCGCCAAGCACCACGGTCGGCGGCACCGGCGTCTATGAACGCGCTGATGGCTTGCACATGGAGCAACGCCAGGAATGGATCGGTGGGCTCCAATTGTCGCCCAATGTCGGAGACCCGCACGGACTCCGCCAGGAGGCCGACTGCATTTGGAGTGGCGTCCAGGACCTCGGGCCGCGTGCTCGTTTCGCGCGGCGCGGCGGACGCTCTCAGCAGGAGTAGCTCGGTCAGTTGCGCGGCGTAGATAGCGCGGTGAGGCGCGCCTAGAACCGCCTCACGTTCAAGCTCAATTGCTTTCATACTCTGCTCGTCGGCGGCCCGGTTGAGCGACCGCTGGTGAGCATGGTCCGCCTCGATATGCTTGATCAGTCGCGGCAGGATCACGACGGCCCCAAGAGCAAGGCACGCTGCTAGAGCGGCATACGACCAGCGGCAGACCTCTGCCTTGCGTGATCGATGTTGAGCACCGTTCGGTGGAACCTGGTTCATTCCTGCGCTGGCGCCTGCCAGAAGAGCGACCATTGACAGCGAGGTGATTGATGGAAAGCTCACGCTGGACTCGACCAGGAACACAGCGATCCCGCCAATGATGCTCGCGTAGATCGCCCGTGCCGATGGAGCCGCGCTTGAGAATCCACGGCGTGCCCGAATGACGCTCGCGCTGAATACCGCTATGACCGCGGCGAGCCCAACGATGCCGGAGGTGAGCATGGTATCGATAGGCGAGAAGTGGGCGCGATCGAATCGGGTTGTGGGCAGCCGCGAGGTGAGCGATGGCTCCAACCAGGGTTCCAGGATGCTCGCCTGACGATCCGGACCTGCTCCGTGGAGCAACCCCAGTGGGCGCTCCATTGCCGCCGACTGCACGTACCGCAGTGAGGAGCGCCAGAGATCCAGCCGCTCGGTGATCGATGTGTCGCCTCGTGGCAGCGTTCCCCGATCAACCTGGGCGCTGGCACCGCGCAGCACGCTCAGTCCAATCACCCCCGCGCTCACCAGAAGGACGGCGCTCAGCGTGATCACGGTTACGCGCCCGGTGCGATTCCGGTCTCTGTGAAATTCGAGGACCAAGTACACGGTCAACTGTCCAACGACTGTTGCCACAAGCGCTGCTCGGACGGAGGTCAAGACGATCACGGTGCATTGCAGGCCAAGGAGCGCAATGGCGAGCGCGCGCACCGAGACAGATATCCCAGTGGCGGCTATGGGCGTACCCCGCGCTATGATCACAAGCACTGCTGTGAGCGTGGCGCAGATCGCCAGATAGCCGCCAAGCGCGGTGGACGAGCCGAGCGTGCTGGTGATCCCCAGTGGTCGGCCGATCCAACCGATCCAGTCCAGACCGGCACGTTGTATCAGGCCGTAGACCGCCACCGGCAAGCTCCCAAGCACGCTGGCCCAGAGAAGCCGTTGGAGCTGACCAGCCGTTCTGAGAAACATCCACGGCCCCGCACCCAGTCCCACAAGGGTCAGCGCGAGAAGGAGGCCGGATTGTCGATCGTAAGAGCCCCAGAAGCTCTCGAGAATGTGATCCGAAACCAGGGTGGCGAGCGTGACGGCGAGCGCCCATACGAGCACGACTAATCCAAACATTCCATCGACCGAGCGTGCTCGCGAGCTGACCAGCCGGACAGCAACGAGCGCCGCGCTGATTCCCGCCAACCCCACCAGCAGCACCAGCTTCGGAAGTTCAAACGCCTGGTTCGCTCGTGGATCCATGAACACGGGCACCGTCAGCGCGGCGCACAGCCAGACACACTCCGCAATGACCGCCAACCAGTGAATGGGTACTCCAGGCGCGTCTGGGCTCCGTACGGCGACGGCGTGCTTACTGTGTGGCATGAATCAGACAGAACCTACCCAGGGGATGCTCGTGCTCCCAGGGCAGGCTCCGGGAATCATTCGCCGCACCCCGGGATAGGACGCACGGTTGGGCCCACGACGTCGAAACCGACCGGACCGGTTCGCGTGAAGGGCGTATCGTCACAGACCCAGCCAGACGGCTTTTTGCCCCATATAGCGCCGCTGACCACAATCAACGCCAGTACGAGTGCCAGGATCGCCACACTCGTCAGAGCATCGCGAATGATGGTCGCTCGTGCTGGATGCATGATCGCCGCGTGTCTCCCACTTGATATCGCCGAGCACGAGCGATAATTCGCCATCAGCAAGTTTCGATTGGATCAATTAGGACGTTTGACGCCGGGGCCGCCCAATCTCGTTCGTAGTAGCGGTCTTTAGCCGCGGTACCTCGAATGCACCTACCTGAGCGCAGGAGGTAACGCGGCTGAAGACCGCTACTACGAGCCGGCCGGTGTCGCACTCGAGGAGCTACTACGGTCACGGTGAATGTCGATGTCGTCCCAGTTCTTTCCGTAGTCGTGTACTGGAAAATCCATCCAGAGTGCTTGAAGCCACTCGCGACCATACAGTTCGCGGAATTTATGCACACTACTATCGGGCCAGTCATACGGTGATGAAACCCAGCCATGCTTCACCGGGTTGAAGTCGACATAATTTAGGGTTGCGCTGAAATGAGCGTCTGATCGAATGGCACGATCCGAACAGCGATACCAGATTCGTCGACCACGTGAGTGCTCTTCCTCGTTCCAGTCGTGGGATGATCGCCCGTGAATACGTCCTATCACCGTTGTAAGCTGACGAAGATTCTCCACATGCACAGTAAGATGGTAGTGGTTTGGAAGGACGACCCAGGCACGCATCTCCGCACCAACGTCGGCAAGTCCTAATTTGAGGTTCGTGGTGAAGCGTTCTCGACGTTGACTATCAAGGAGATAGTGATGGTGCTCAAAACAAGCCGCGGTTATCAGGTAAAGATCGTTCTCACCAGATCGGTGCGGAGTCTGGTGAAGTGGAAAGGCTCGAGAGCGCCGTTCGTCCAGAAGTTGGCGGCGTTCTTCCCGGCTTGCCTTGCGATACTGATACACCGACTACTCCCCAAGAAACGTCTGGCCTAACTCGTTCGTAGTAGCGGCCTTTAGCCGCGTTACCTTCGATCACGCTGACGGTGCCGGAGGTAACGCGGCTGAAGACCGCTACTATGAGCGGGGTATGAGGCTAGAGGTCCTTCGTCACGACCTTGGTGTAATACTGCCAGACACCGCCAACGCGTGGCGCGCCGCTCTCGCGCATGAGCTCGGCAAAGTGCGGGAGCTCAGGCAGCTTGGGCCGCTCAGTCATCTCAGCAATGAGCGGGTCCTCGATGTACGGGTGGTCTTCACCCATCGCGGAAAAGGCGTAGTAATTGAACCGCGCCTGCTCCTCGAGCTGCAGCATTGTCATGACCGAGTCTTCAACAGACTTGCCCGTGGTGGCCGCTCCGTGACCACGCAGCAGCACCGCGCGATGATTGCCCAGGAGATTGGCCACATCCATCCCCTCGGCCTCGCTCTGGATGGTCTTGACGTGATCGTACATTGGAAGCTCATTGCGCACGATCTCAATGCCTTCCTGGCACATCGGTCGCAAGCGCTGGCGCAGCGTGGTCATGAGTACGAGAAACCTCGGGTGCACGTGAGTGACCGAGAGCACGTCCGGTCGGGACTTATAGATGCAGGAATGCATCTTGACTTCAAAACACTGGGTGGACCCGGGCGGTCCATCCACTTTGAATCCCTCACGATCACAGACGATCATGTCCTCCGGTTTCATCTCCGAAAGCGCGTCGAGCGCGTATCCTCGGCCCTTGACCACAAATTTGTCAGGGTCTGAGGGCACACGCATACTGGTGTGGCCCAGTGAGGCTAATACACCCGTGGCCAAACCCATTGCGGCTAAGATTCTGTTAGCGACCGCCACTTCGTACTTGATATCATCGATCTCTGACATTCCTCGTCAATCCTCCCCGTTGAAGTTACCAGTAGAGACGGCGGCATTATACGGCAGGAGTGCGGATCGGGCAGCGCTGCCCGGCACGGAAGAAGGACGGTCTTCATGCTTCGCATCGACGATTTGCACGTCTACTACCAGGGTGATCGCGGGCTCGTCCACGCCGTCAAGGGCATTAGCTTCGAGGTGGCTCAAGGTGACTTCTTCACCCTCCTGGGCCCTTCCGGCTGCGGAAAAACCACCACCCTGCGCAGCGTAGCGGGGCTCGAGACCCCCACGAGCGGCCGTATTACCATTGGTGACACCGTGGTGTTTGACAGTGAGCGGGGCATTGAGGTCAAGACTCCGAAGCGAGAGATCGCCATGGTCTTTCAGAGCTACGCCATCTGGCCGCATATGTCGGTTTTCGAGAACGTGGCATTTTCACTCCGACACGGCCGGAAAAAGACACCCGGGGCTGAGATCAAGCCCAAAGTGATGAACGCGTTGAGCCTCGTGCAGCTTCAGGACTACGCGGACCGTCCTGCCCCGCAATTGAGTGGCGGCCAGCAGCAGCGGGTGGCCCTGGCTCGTGCGATCGCGTGTGAGCCTCATCTCCTGCTGCTAGATGAGCCGCTGAGCAATCTTGATGCACGTCTCCGTGAAGAGATGCGGAATGAGTTACGAGATCTTGTCACCAGGCTCAATATGACCGCGCTCTATGTTACGCATGAT
>JBJXFJ010000109.1:0-5000 GCA_046154735.1 Chloroflexota bacterium
CCGCCCGCCGCCAACCGGCCATGCTTGAGCCATTACTTGGCTGGGGCGCTGCGAATACAGACTTGAAAGCGGATGAGCTCTGCGTGGTACCCCGTCGTACTGACCAGATATAGGCGCGAGTCTCTATCACAGCTCGACAGGATATCTCGCTGGAAGCCGTCGTCCCACGTTCATGTTTTCGTTGCGGGCGGATAGATGGACTCGGAGGCCGCGGAGCTCGGGTTCCTAACCACATAAGGAGGCTTGCCATGTGTCCACCGTGAATCCGTCTTCTTGATAGCGCCAGAGGGTACCGTCATGGGTCGTCGCATAGAGTCCATACCCATCGAACGGGTCGAACGCAATCCGTCGTAGACTTGGTGAAAGGTGGGGGCCGTTCAGTCGATCCCAGGTTATTCCGCGATCAAGACTGCGATAGATAGCACCACGACTCGTGATCAGCCAGAGTCGGTCACGGTGCAAGTTCAGGGTCAGTTCAGTCACAAATTCACCGAACGGCTCACGGTCACCATTGACGCTTTCTTCGCTGGGGTCCGTTCCTAGTGGTGGATTGAACTGTGCGCCCATCGTTGTGATCGTTTCGCCGCCATCGGTACTGAGAACGAGCACTCTTTGTTGCACGCCGTACAGGACATTGGAATCCAACGGATCGACCGCCAGCAGAGAAAACACAGAGGACCGCCGATCACGCCAAGTTACACCGCCATCGAATGATCGCCACAGTCCAGTCTGCCCACGCCCCGCCGGACCTGGTTTAAGAATGGCGTACACCGTGCTTGGAACAGAGATCGAGGCGGCCAAGTTTGCATCTCTCACGTATGCTCCTTGCACGAAGCCCCTCCAGTGAGTGCCCCCGGCCCACCGCCCCACCCATCCTCAGAGGCGATCACGATCAAACCGTCACGCTTCTGGGCGATGAGTCGCCCCTCGACGTCTGAGATCAGAATTGATCCGCTCGGCTCAATCGACCACGGCGTGGTGAGACTCACAGTCCGCCAGTCGCCAAGGTCGGGGTTCCGTCGCCAGATAAAATGAGTGCCTAATTGAGACAATTGACCTTGGCTGCCCGAAAGATACACATCTCCAGGTCCGCGCCAGCCGGCAGACACCTCAAGTGCCTGCCGGTCGAGCGGGGAGTTCATGGAGCACCAATGGTCAAACGGAGTCTGAGCCATCGAGGTTACTGACCAAGTGGCCGCCAATGCGAGAGCAACGAACAAGCCTACCACCATCTCCTACTACTACAATCGAATCGCGCGCAGTGCATCGCGGAGATTCTGGTATAGGACGGTGCTATCAGCCAAGTTGTAACTTCCAGGACTCCCTGGGCTCTCCGTCCAAAAGGTTGTCCCCCACTGCCCAGGTCCAGATCGCTCATCAACATAGTGGTGAGCAAAGTAGATCATCAGGTCCGCCCGAGGCTTATCAGGATCGATAGTCCGAAGCCGATCTAAAATTGCCTGGACTCGGATTCCCGCAGCGTAGTCCTCTAGAGTGATGCCCCACTCACCAATGATCCCTATGGCAGGATCGCTTCGCTCCATTCGAAGCTTCTCCTTCAGCAAAGTGAAGAGGCTGTCGACGTACTCGGGAGAGCGCTCCCGATGCACGTGAACGTTGATCCCATCCCACGGCCAGCCAGGTTCCACATCCCCCGCCGCTTGGGCTGCCACAATTGCATCATAGACGCTCGTGACATAATCCATGTCCTCAGTCGCGACGGTGTTTGGCTGGCCCGGAACTATGCTGAAGAAGATGCCGCCCCAATACATGTTGGGCCGCGGGTTCAGCTCATTCAGCGCTTTACGGGTGTGGTAGAGGAGCGCCGCAAAGTGTTCGGCATCCAGGGGCGCGTCGACGTGGTTAGGTTCGTTCCAAACGATCACGTCTTTCATGACCGCCGATTGGGCCTACTGGCCTGCGAATGTCTTCGCAGCCGCAGCAAACTCCTCAATGTAGGCATTCTTGAAGTTCGACATCTGCGCTCCCGGAATCGAGCCGCTGGGATAATAGAATTGCTTGCCAAGTACAGCATAGGGGACCAGCTCCTTGGCAAGTCGATACCGGCCGAATGCGAGCGCGTACCGATCGTAGTCGGTCTGGGAGAAGGGGAGCGAACCGGAACCATCGGACGGTGCGACAATATTGCACCTCACGACGAGGTTCCGCTGCGACAGATCTCGCACGTTTTGCGCTCAGTCGTTCTCCGCAGGAAGATCTTGGATCAAAGGACGAAGGGCCGCCGTTGGGTCATATGACTTGCTGTCAACGCCCTGAGTGGGATGATTGTCCTCGTACTGATCGAGCCACCGACGAAGGTCACTGATATTGTATGCGTGGACGGGAGTCGGAGATGTCCCAACACTCGGACCACCAGGAGCAACCCCACTGGTCCAATTGGGCAAAGGGCCTCGCATTTTGTTGTTCCACAAGCGCTGGATTGCTGCTCGCATTTCGACGAAGTATCGCGCTTGCACTGGGTCCCCGGGCCCGATGTTTACCCACGTCCAAGGCTGTGAAGTCATGGGTGGGAGCGCATTCGCGATGTCTTCGTCGATATAGGTCCGAAGGGTTGACACATGGCTTGCCCGCATCGGGTTGCCAGGCATTGGAGCGTCCGTCCACAAGCGGCTCATCTTTCCTGTTCCCAAAGGCTCTTGATGTCGAAGACAGTCATCGTTTCACACACTAGGCGTACAAGCAGCCGCTGCTATTGGCCACGACTTTATTGCCTGCCTTGATCTGCCCAGTGGCCTGCAGCGTACTGCCCGTCACGGTCCCGGTACTCACCACGCTGGCACCAGTGATCACCCCGGTTCCGGTTGCGGTGATGTTGCCGTTCGTCTGCGTGACCAAACTCCCCACCAGGGCATGACCCGTGGTGACGATCGTGCCATCGGCATTGATCGTGGCTGGCCCCGGCTGGCCATTGGCGGGGCGCACCTCCAGCTTGGTCGCCTGGATCACCCCTGCGCCGCTGACGTTCATCTGATTGCCCGCGGTCCGCAGCGTGGAGGCATTGACCTCCCCCGCCGTACTGGGCCAGATCACGGAGGCGTTGACCCGGGATCTCCAGCCCTGGATCCATTTCTAGATCGGGCAGCGCAAGGACCACGTGGTGGAGCCGTACCGCGCCCGCTTCACCGGGGAGTCCGGCGTCGTCCTGATGGGCGTGGCCCAAGAGCGCGCCCGCGCCTGGCGCGCCACCAATGAAGGCCACCAGTTGGCACGTGCACTTCACCGATCACTGCACCTCGGTGTAGGTGAACCACTACTCCATCGACTTCATCGATCCTCAGTGGGGTCCCGGGTTCCTTAAGATCTGTAGCTACCCGCCGTACACGATGAAGCTCTGCCTGAATGGTCACGAGCGGGCCAAGCGCCAGCTCCGTCGCGCGGGCATCGCCTTCGAAGCCCTCGATACCGGCTTCCGGACCTGTTCCGATCCGGTAGCGCTCCAGCAGGTCTGTGGTCACCTGTCCCCGGCGGATATCCTGGCCTGCTTCGATCGCAGGCGCGCGGTCCTGCCGTTGCCACTGTTGACCGCGGATCACCGGGCCGGCTTTGCCTATCGGCTCTCGATTCTCCAGATGGAGATCAGCCGCACCCAGGTCTTCAATCGCCCGTTGCGTGGGCGGGAGTTCTTCGAGCAGGTCATTCGTGACACCCTCGACCTCGGGCGTCCGGACCGGGTGCCGGTCCTGTTTGACCGCACAATCATCAGGACCACGCCCGGCCGCTTCTCCACCCGGGTGACCCATGGTGTCATCCCCAGACTGCATATCGAGTACTGGCGCTGCCACGTCAAGCAGTATTTCAAGGAGGCGCGCGTCCTGCCCACCGAGACCACCGTGAACGATGCCTATGACTTCGGCATCACACCGGGGCTCAGTCGATTTGGCCGACTCCGCGATTTGGGGCAGAGTATCAACACCCGGGCGCTGGAGGCGGAGCGGGTCACCAAGGAGTGCGGGCTGGCGGAAGCCAATCTTGCCGCGCTGGTGCAGTCGGGCCGGACGGCGCGGGGGCAGGCGGCACCCGGGCTGAAGCTGGGACAGCCGCGGGTCTCCGCGCACCTGCACGCGGTATGCCTGCTCAGCCTGACCCCGGCCGGACTGACGAATGCCCGACGCCCACCGGACGCCGGACTGCGCTGTTCCTCACACTCGCCCATACACGACTGTACGGGCCGGGACTGCGTGCGATCGACCCGGACAGCCAACCCGGAACCCCCCCGCCCCTGCGGCGGGCCCACACCGCAGTCGACCAGGCCATCGCGACCATGCTCACGGAGGGGCATGTCGCGGCATAATCACCATGAGAACTGACCCGCGAGAAATCTTGAAGGGTCATTTCTCTTGGTGATGACCGTTGCCTTTCAATCGGACGAACGGATGGAGGGGACGAACTCCAGCGGCGCCAGGTCATGCTTGCTGTCAGTGATTCTGCGGCTGCCACAACTGGCCCATCCCAATGCGCTCCTGATTCGGAGTCTGCTACGCTTCCGCCCACCATGCCCGGGCCGTTTGATACCACCACCAAGTTCCTGGTCCAGACCTATCCACGCGATTGGCTCACCTATCTGGGCCTCGCCGGACCCGGTCCGGTCACCGTAATTGACGCCGACCTCTCCACGGTGACGGCTGAGGCGGACAAGGTCCTGCTCCTGCATGAGCCATCGCCGTATCTGGTGCACCTGGAATTCCAGGCCAGCCCGGATGCCCGGATGGGCCAGCGGCTCGCCCGCTACAACCTGCTGCTCGGCTATCGGCACGCGCTCCCGGTGGCAAGTGCGCTGGTCCTCTTGCGTCCCGAAGCGCAGAGCCCGGGCATGACCGGTCAGTGGCGCTCCGCCGCGCCCGGAGGTGGAGGAACCATCACCTTTGAGTATTCCGTGCTGCGGATCTGGGAAGAGCCCGGGGAGCGACTCCTGGCCGGACCCTTGGGGCTGGTGCCGCTGGCGCCGTTGGCGGACATTCCACGAGCCGATCTGCCGGAGG
>JBJXFJ010000112.1:0-23002 GCA_046154735.1 Chloroflexota bacterium
CTGACCGGGAGATCGCGACGGGCGACCGGCCAGCATTGGTACCACCAAATTCCATTTTCATCACATTTTCGCACCCAAATCCGCCCCGATTTGGGACTGGCCGATGCTGTTTGGAGCAATTTCGCAGCGATTTCTCGACTTCGCGCTGTTCAGCGTCTCTTTCCGTCCCAAAATTCGCCAAGTCGGGACGATTTTGGATGCGAAATCGTGATGAAAATGGAATTTGGTGGTACCAGTGGACCGGCCAGTCGCCCCTACTGACGTCTGGATCCTCCAGAGTGGCCGCTGAACGGGTGCAACCAATGCAGACGGCTGGGGCGATTGCGGATGCCTTAGGGGCGACTGGCCGGTCGCTCGCGCCCCCGCCCAGAACGCTCTGCGTTACCCAGGTATTAGTGGAAGCGTTGAGGTTGTCCACGACGGAGGTCGTGATCCATCAAGTGACCGGATTTGTGGGTAACGTATAGCAACCCTGCCGGGGGATTAGAAATGCGGCGCTCTCGCACGCCGCACTCCAAGCGGGGTTCCCATCAACTCCGCACACTGACCCCGAAACGCATCCGCTCTGGCACCCTGGGGCGCGGCGAACATGCGTTTCTAAACGACTCATTCCGGCTATGCCGTCAGGCTCAGCGCCCTCGGACTAACCAAAGTGTTTGATGCATTGAAATGATCAGCTTGGAAAGCGCTCAAAATACTCCCGCACGGCATCGGCGTAGGCGCGTGCAACCGCCTCTTGAACGGCCGGCTTGCGAATCGCCGCAGCGTCCTCGGCATTCGTGAGATAGAGCGGCTCACCAATAATGCCGGGCATCTGACTCGCCCGCTTGATGATCTTGCTCTCCGGACCGAGGAGATAAAAGTGCGCACCTCGCCCAAGAAGCTGTGAGTCCGGAGTCGCCTTCCGGTCCTGCGTCTGATAGCCCGCCTGGCCGAGCTGCTTGATCATGTTGGTCTGAACCATTTCCGCCAGGGTCTTACTTCGGTCGGAGAACGGCCGTTCATCGGCGTAGAAGATCTGGGTACCACGCCGAGTCGGGTCGTCAAGTCCATTGAAATGAACAGAGATAAGCAGATCCGCACCGGCGGCATTGGCCTTGTCCACACGTGCCTGCAGATCATCGGTGAGAGTGACCTTGTCATCACCCGTAAGGTCCTTATCCCCGTTCACTAGCACGTCTGTGGTGCGAGTCATGATCACATCTATGCCCTGTGCTCGCAGGAGCTCGGCCAGACGGAGTGCCACCTTCAGGTTGAGCTCTTTTTCAGCGATCGGAGGTCCATCGCCAAGCTTGGCAGTTGACCCAATCTGGTTACCACCGTGCCCGGGATCCACCATCACCACGGGACCTCGCTGAAACGCGTTGGTCAAATCTGACCCCGGCAAATCTGCCGGACGATTCATTGAGAGCGCGGATTTCGGATTGAACTGGCCGTAGAGACGGCTCTTCTTGGCCTGCTCATCAAGATCAGCAGGCAAGTTCTGAAGAGTCAGGATGGACTTCACATAGTCCGCCAGGAGTAGCCCCTGGGTTGCTCCTGAACTTTTATCGAAGTGCATGATCCCGCGTTGGAACCGCTGATAGACAAAATTGCGATTCGTGGGATCGTAGGCCGGGGCTGAGGTGGGCATACCCCAGAGCTCGAGCGCCATCCCCAACAGGAGGCCGGAATTCCCACCGCCATTGGGGAACGCATCCTCGGCCTTCACGGTTCCAGTGAAGGCGCGATAGAAACCCACCGGATTACCGTCCCAGGTATCGGGTGCGAGCTGCTTCACAAGCTCTAGTGCCTTCACGTGGTATTGCGGATCATCCGTGGAGGGATACTGACGCAGGAGATTCTGATCTGAGCTCGGGAAGGTGGATCCGTTCGCGGCGGTATATGGCAGCAGCCCGTCGTCCAGTACGTTCATCAGCGCGACTCGACCATCAGGCATGAGCTGCATAATCTGTCGCTGATAAATCTGCACCGGAAAGCCCAGCAGCGTGAAAGTCCCTGACACCGGGTAGCCAAAGGTGCGATGAGCGCCTCGGCTCCTGTATAGCTGCCAGAATTGCTCGTTATCGATCCGCTGACGCGTCTGGGCGAAGTAGCGACTGTCTCCCTGCGCTTCAATTGGGGGTACGGCCCCGAACATCACAGAGCACACGGCTGCTATCGCTAGCGCAATGCGTGTGAGCCCGAATCTTGAAAGTACGTGCATGACCGCCATTCAGCTTAGGCAGATCGTTTTATCGACGTCCACTGCAATCACCAATAACGAGCCTGCCATGGGGCGGTTGTATTGTGAATGTGATTGGATCCCACATGGTCGGCCAGGAGTCTCGGAGATTGATATACTGTGCCTCTGTGACATCCACGCATCCAACTCTGTCTGTCATCATCCCCGTCTTCAACGAAGAGGAATGTTTACCGCGACTCCATGATGAGCTTCGGCCCGTCATGGATAGCATCGGCAGAAGTTTCGAAATTATTTACGTTGACGACGGCAGCAGTGATGGCTCCCTGAGTTATCTCCGAGCACTTGCGGCGCGCGAATCAGAAGTCAAAGTCATTCGCTTTCGGCGCAATTTTGGACAGACTGCCGCTCTTGCCGCGGGCATGGAGTTGGCCAGTGGCGATATTCTCGTCTTTCTCGATGCGGATTTGCAGAATCCGCCGTCAGAGATCCCAAAGGTGCTGGCCAAGCTGGATGAAGGCTACGACGTGGTCAGCGGTTGGCGAAAGAACCGCCAGGACGCCGCCATCAACCGGAAACTGCCCTCGCGTTTGGCCAATGGGCTGATCTCGCGTGTAAGCGGGGTGCACCTGCACGACTACGGCTGCACGCTGAAGGCGTATCGACGCGAAGTCATGGCAAACGTTCGACTATACGGTGAGATGCACCGCTTTATTCCCGCTTATGCTGCCTGGGCCGGTGCCACAATTGCTGAGATCCCTGTGGAACACCGCGCCAGGGCCGCGGGAGTCTCAAAGTACGGCATCGATCGCACGGTCAAGGTGCTCCTGGACCTCATCACCTTGAAGTTCTTGAGTAGCTACTCAACGAAGCCAATTTATCTCTTCGGCGGACTGGGTACGATCTCAATGTTCGGAGCCTTGCTGGTCTGGCTCCTGGTCCTTTACCAGCGCTTTTTTGAGGACGTGCGAGTGAACCGCAATCCGCTGTTCACACTCGGCTTCTTCCTCTTGCTTACGGGTGTTCTGCTGATCACTCAAGGGCTCCTTGCCGAACTGCAGATGCGAACCTACCATGAATCTCAAGGGAAAACTCCGTATGTCATACGTGAGGTGATCCAACAGTCAGCCGATGGCTCTGCTCCGGCAGCGGAGCCGGAGCTTGTCAGAGTGTCGGCCGCACGACCTCCGCCAGACAATTAGCGGCGGACGTCGCTCATCGCCACCGCTTTCAGTGGCCACGGCGATGTTCACTAGTTTCAAGCTCCAAGGATCACTGGTCGCTCTGTAAGCCTCGCTGCCATGCCACCTGGGCGGCAAGCCCGTCGCGCAGTGGCATAGTTGGCTCATAGCCCAGCGCGGAACGAGCCTTTGAAATATCGGCCATCGTGTGACGCTGGTCACCGGCCCGAGCGGCCTCACGCCGAACGCGGGCTGGCTTCCCAGCGAGATCCGCAATCGTCTCGATCACCCAATTCACGGATCGCGCCTCGCCGCCACCAATGTTGTAAACCTCGCCCGGCTGACCACGCTCCGCGCCGAGAAGTGTGGCATTCACGCAATCGGTGATAAACGTGTTGCCACGCGTCTGTTCGCCATCGCCAAAAAGTGCAATTGGCTCTCCGCGAAGGACTCGGTCAATGAAGATGTTGTAGCCCATATCCGGTCGTTGGCGCGGGCCATACACGGAGAAATATCGGAGGATGACCGAGGGCACGCCGAAGACTTTATGGTAGGCCACCGCGAGACGCTCCGCGGCAAGCTTCGTTGCCCCATAGGGAGAGATCGGCGCTGGAAGCGTCTGCTCATCTCCCAGAGCATCCTCGCCATAGACGGATGATGTTGATATGTGCACAAAGGAGCGGAGGTCGTGGCCGCGACAGGCATCAAGTAGGCGCTGCGTCGCCTGAATGTTGCATGTCATATACAGATCAAAATCTACCCAGCTTGCGGCCAGGCCGGCCATCGCTGCTTCGTGAAAGATCACCTCCACGCCGTCTAGCGCCGGGGCAAGCTCGGCACTCCTGAGATCAAGCTCATGAAACGCGAAGTGCCCGGATGACCGAAGTCCGGCGAGATTCCGCTCCTTAATTGGCCTGGGGTAATACGGCATGAAACAGTCCAGACCAACCACATCATGGCCGTCAGCCACGAGACGCTCCGCAAGATGAGAGCCGATGAAGCCAGCGGCGCCCGTGACCAAACAACGCATAAAGTGCGCATCCTCCAGTGAGCATTCAATTCGCCATGGGCGTACGCTGCCAACCACTTCCGGAGAGGTACGCCAGGCTCCTGTCTATAATAGGCGTCCTGCATTGGCTCAGGCGACCTGATCGTATTCAACGTGTCTCATTACGCGCTCCAGACCATGCGCCGGCGTAGTGACACATCATTGATGATTCTGATCCTTCGGTGGCGCATCCGGCCCACCGCGGATCATCCGCGATCCCAGGACGATTAGCGATACGAACACACGTGCATCAAACCATTTCATTTCGCATTCTCATTGTGCTCGCGGCACTGGTGCTTTGCGTTCCCACGAGTCCTTCAGCCTTCCTGCCCGGCATTCCCCTTGGAACGCTTGGAGGCCTCGGGCTCGTTGGCTTCGCCGCGGCCGCGATCATCATTGATCGCAGGATTCCGAACAGGGCAATCTGGCTCTCCGCGCTCCTGCTGATTGCACTCCTCCGCTGGGCCAGCGGCACGCAGGCACCAACATTGGGATGGAACGCTGCCTACTTCGCGGATGAGCAGCCAAGCCGTACACCTGAGCGCTCCACCGCAAGCTCACGAGTTGGATCAACGCGGATCGATCCCGCACTGGATTTCGAGACGGCCAGGTTTCCGGTACATTTTTTCAATGACATTCGCCGGTTCAATTTCTACCGGACCTCAGAACGGGCCCGTGATACGATGCCCTTTACGGTGTCCTGGAGTGCCGTGGCGGTGGACGTTCCTCCCAGTGCAACGGCGCTGGTGCTCGTGACAAATGGGCCAGCCGAGATCCAGATCTCCGATGAGTTGAGAACGCTTTTCCCGTCAACCGGCTCGGTACGCGAGTATCCACTACCGCTCTCAGCAGTGCGACCGGGGGTCACACTGCAGGTGAGATACACCCGATTGTTTGAGGTCCGCCCAACGCTACGGCTTGAATGGGAAGACGGTGCAGGAGGCCGCGCGCCCGTGGGATCACCCCACATGGCAGCCACCGAAATTGATGCATCCTCCGCCTGGCGTGCGACCGCGACCCAGTGGGCCGGCTCACTAAGCTCGCTCGGACTGCTTGCGCTCATTGCCGCGGCGCTGGTGAAATCATCCCCGAGATTCCGTGCTGGTGAGCCGCTCCCCTCGTCCCGTTCATGGCCAACCTGGGAGCGCGCATTTCTCGGATTCGTGGTCATGTGGGCTGCCGCGGAACCACTGGCGGCCTGGCTTCCTTTCGACCAAAGCGCCGTGCTTCTATCCGGCGGAAACGATTGGCTTGCCTATGAATCCTTTGCCCGGGACATACAGCTCAACGGCCTACTGATGAACAATGGCCGGGCGCCCGGAACGGGCGAGGCCTACTATTACCAACCGGCTTACGGCTACGTGCTTGCCCTCCTCCATCAGCTTCTGGGGGAAAGTCTGGGTCCCGTGCTCTGGTGGCAGCATGCCTCACTTGGATTTGTTGCCGTGCTTGTCTATGGGCTTGCGCGTGCTCTCTGGAACCCACTCGCTGGCGTTTGTGCCGTCCTTCTGGTGATGAGTTATCGAGGGCTGGAGCTCTTTGCGGTGAGCGGTCTACTCCTCTCAGAGAACCTGCTGTTTCTCGTCTTGCCCGGCATGCTGTGGTTGTTTGTTCGAGCCTACCAGCGCCCCACACTTGGCGCCATCATTGCCGCCGGGGCGGCGCTTGGGCTCGCCGGTCTCACCCGATCAACCCCGCTGCTGGTCTACCCGTTCGCCATACTGGGCATGGCCGTGGCGGCGCGACGTTCGGCCGGCTGGCGCCACGCGACAATGGCCGTGGCGGCATTCACTGTGGCGTGCTTTGCTGTGGTGAGCCTAGCCACGATTCGTAACGTCATCGTCTCAGGCAAGCCAACGCTTATCACCACAAGCGCGGGCGCTAACCTCATTGAGGCACATCGTCCGACGAGCAAGGTTGATCTCAAGGGGATTGACCAACACCCTGTCTACAACCGCCTAGGGCTCGACAGACAGACACGGGAAGTGCTGGAGTTCGTACGACAGGATCCTCAAGGTTACTTGGAAACGCTCTGGCAAACGGCCGCATACGCCCTGGGCTACATGGAGCCCATCCTTCCCGGCCGGGGCATTGAGTGGCCCCTGCTATTCATTTCGACGTCATACGCATTTGTGACAGTGGTTGTTCCGGCAACCCGTCGCAATGGGGCCTGGCTGGTGCACGCGTTCATACTGACCCACTGGCTGCAGACCGCGCTCTTCTTCTCACATCAGTATGGCTTTCGCTTGCCGCTGCCCATGTACCTGGTCATGTTCGCGGTGCTTGGAGGCGCCATCGCCAGTCTCGTCAGTCCAGTTGAGCGATCGCTCACCGGCACTGTGCGGCTGTTCCGCCGCCCGGCCACCGTGGGAGCAGGTCTGGGTTTCCTCTCGTTCATCGTCGGCGGATCAATCGCGGCCCGCTGGCCGGCCGAGTATGCAAACGCGCCTAAACGGCTGTACGCTCTCGAGGGGGACGTCGCGCGAATTGCGAGCGCATTGCACACGATGCCGGACACGCAGCAACCTGACTGGGCGTATGGAACCGGCACGGACACACGAACGCGTGAAATCGCCTACCTCCGGTCTCTGGCATTCCCACTGATCAAGTGGGTGGACATCGATCGTGGCATGGTGTTTCCAGCCGGCGGACGAACAGGCTTGCTGGGCGCACCCGTGCCCCGGGTGCCAACTCGATTCGCAAGCTGCACCACGCCTATCGGAGAATCAGATCAGGCCGCGCTATATCACGTCAATTCACCTGTCAGCTCGGGGTGTCTCGGACTGACGTCGCATCCTGATGCCACGTTTCAGTCACTGGCACTGGTCGTTGGTGCCACGGCACCGGGAAGTGTACGGGCGGGAGAACGGTTCACAAGCCTTGTAACCTGGGAGGTGGTGGAGCGCCCGGATGGTCGATATCGCCCGCAGCTTGAGCTCGTTGGGGCGGACCAGCGCATCGCCGCCCGGAGCGAGAACAATCCCTATGGCGCTGATCAATGGTCGCCGGGTGAGGTGATTGCGAGCATTCATGAGCTCACCCTTGAACCCACCACTCCCCCCGGTGTCTACACCCTGGCACTGGCGTTCGTTGGTGCCAGCCCGCGTCCAAATCTGCAGGATAGCGCGGCGTTGCGTTATCGCGCACCGCTCGCCTCCATCACCGTTGAACCGCCCAGCCAGCCACTCATCCCGGCGCAACTTGGCATGCAACTCTCCACACCCTGGCAGGTCGGATCGCTCAGCTTCCTCGGAGGATCCATCGCGCGCAGCGCCGTGCATCAAGGCGACCCTCTGGATCTGACACTCGCCTGGCAGGCAACGGACGCCTCTCCACCCCCGGCTGATTTGGTGCTAGAGCTCTCCGGACCTACCACGTTCCCAGTGATTCCCAGGATGGTGCCGCTCAACGCACTGTGGCCCCTCGAGCGCTGGCGCCGAGGGGAAACCGTGGCTGATCCGCGGACAATCATGATACCGGGGGATTCCCCGCCCGGAGCCTATACTCTGCGTCTGAGGGACCGGTCACGGCCGAATGAGTTTGCTAACGTGGCCGAGCTTACCGTCGTTGAACACCAGCGTCGCCTGGATCCACTCGTCGTGCGTGCCGCATCAGACGCAATCTTTGACTCCAGAGTGCGTCTCGTTGGCTACGATCTGCGAAACCGGCGACTCGACGCTGGCGATACCGTGGAGCTGGGCCTCACCTGGCAGGCCGCCAGTGCAATCTCGGCACGCTATCTCGTGGTCATCTCGCTCGTTAGTGAAGAACGCGGTCGAGTTGTTTACCGCCGCGAGGCCGAGCCTGGAGATGGCGCCCGCCCTACTTCCGGCTGGGCAAATGGAGAGCTTGTCATTGACAATCACCGAATACGCACCTCGCGTGACCTACCGCGCGGGCGCTATCGCGTCCGCATTGAGCTAGTTGAGCGAGAGGGAGGGCGGTATCTCCCAACCGCGGACGGACAGCTCAATATCGTCCTGCCTCCCGAGGTTTCCGTAGAATAATCGCTCAGTCGCCGCTGTCCGCGACCGCACTCACTGAGGACTCCGCCATTCACGTCTCGTCGAGACTCACACGACCCGCCATCCCCGCGCTCGTTCTCGCGAGCATTGGCTATCTGACCGTCCCGGGCCATCCGGCGAGTGGTACCGACGGATTGCCGCTCCACCCATCGGGAATCATCATCGCTCTGGCGCTACCAGCACTGATCTATGGCGTTGGGCGGTGGATCCCACACCGCGCGGCGCTGACCGCCGCGTTAGTGCTAATCGCGCTGACGATCCTTAAACTCGGCATTGCCGCCGCCGCGCCAGAGTACGGCCTGAAGGCCAGTTATTTCGATAACTCGCGATTCAATGGGCGGCCGGAGCGATCCAGTGAATTTCGGCTGCCTGACGCCACTCGGCTCGACCGCGCGATCGACTTTGGGGGAGACGAATTTCCAGTCTACTTCTTCAACGACTCGGAGCGATTTAACTATTTCGGATCGGGTCAACCGCAACGTCGGCAGCTACCGTTTTCGGTACTCTGGACAGGCGTGCTGCTGGTGCCAGAGGATGGCCGCTATACCTTTCGGTTGACTGCCTCAGGCGAAGGATCAGTGGACTTCGGCACGGTGCTAAAGCTCGCCATCAACGCCGACGGCCGTGATTCACGTGAGTACGAGACTGATCTACGGGCCGGGGAGCTTCCTGTTCGAGCGGAGTATTCGCGACGGCCGGCCCGATCACCAGACTTTCATATTGACTGGCTACGTGACGGCAGATTTGTGCCGCTGGCGGATCCATATCTACGACCGGAGGCTGGGGGGACATCGCTTCAGCAGGATGGAGTCTTGCGGGTTGCAGCGAGCGGGCTCAACGGGCTGGCCGCACTTGTGGGCCTCACTGTACTCACGGCGACACTATGGAACGGGATGCGACTGAGCGTCAGTGAGTCGGGCCTCGGAGCACAGTTGCGTCACTGGGAGCGCTCAGTTGTCAGTCTTGTCGCGTTAGGTTTTGTCCTGTTGGGGTCAATTCCGCGCATGGACCGGGTGGGCAAGATGGTGTATCTCGGTGGCGGACAGGACTGGCTCCTGCACGAGACGCTGGCACGAGACATTCTGATCCATGGTCCGCTCATGACTCTTGGCAAAGACCTGGGAGAAGGGCGCGCGTTTTACGCTCAACCGTTCTATCCATACATGCTGGCGGCGCTGCACTGGCTTTTCGGTGAAGACCAGTTCGGCCCCATAGCCGCCCAGGTTGCCATGCTTGGATTCACCTGCGTGATCATCTGGGAGCTCGGAAACCGTCTCTACGGTCGAGGCGTGGCCTGGACCTCGCTCCTGCTAGCCACGATCTTTAGCGGTGTCCAGCTTGATTGGGTTGCTCGACGCTTGCTCTCCGAGAGTCTCTACTTCCTGGTGCTGCCAGCGGCGTTACTGGCGTGCGTCATAGCACATCAGCGTGGAAGCCTGAGGGCAGCAGTCTCCTCGGGTGTTCTGATAGGTATCTGTGTGCTGACACGCGGCACCACACTCTTGCTGCTGCCGTTCGCCGGGGCTCTGCTCTGGCGCCGGCGGGGACTGCAGCTCAGTTTGCTCCTGGTTACCGTGGCCGCGCTCGTGGTGAGCCTGGCCCCATTACGTAACGCGATTGTCTCTGGGCGTCCGTCCCTGCTGGCCACCAGCGGTGGCGTGAATATGGAAAAATTCCACCGGCCGTCCGACTCAGTTCGCCTCGCGCGAGTGGATGACCACCCAATCTACAATGGCCTGGGCCTGGATAGGCCCACTCGAGAGGTGCTGGAATTCATCCAGCAGGATCCTCTGGGATACCTTCAAGCGTGCTTGACGCTCGCAGCCTATACCATTGGATTAGGCTTCGCCCTGGAAGAAGCGCAGGTGCCGCTCTATCCGGACCTTATTAGCTATACGGCAATCTACATTCTGACCCTCGGTTTGCAGGCTCGTGCGAGAATACCTGAAGCGTGGTACCTGCATGCATTCATCGCCATCCACTTTGCTGCCATGGTGATCTTCACGCCCTATGATTATGAGAATCGACTTGTGCTTCCAATGTTTTTGCCAATGCTCTGCTTTGTGGGACTTGGGCTTCTAAGTGCGGGAACATGGCTCACTCGGGTAGTGCGATCACGCCCAGACAGGGCGACCGTAACGGCACCAATCCAGGCGAACGTGAGCAATGGCCGACCATAGCTTGACCGTGGCAGCGGGCCCCTCTGCGCTCGCTCGGCCCAGCGCGCTTGTCCGGGTGCGCCTTGGCTGGGGGCTCGCAGTTACCGCCTGCCTAGTCTTTACGATCGTGCTGATCTGGTTTGCACAGGCGCAGCACAGCGCCTATAGCACCGGTCGTCAGGATCTCGAGATCTACGCTCAGGTCATCTGGAATACCGCCAGCGGCCGTCCGTATGAGACTACCCTGCTCAAGACGAATCGCAGCCATCTAGCGGAGCACATCTCCGGAGCAGTGCTCGTTCTCGCCCCAATCTATAGGCTCCTACCGGATCCAATGGTGCTCATTGGTATCCAACAAGTCTGTCTTGGACTCGCTGGACTCCCCATATTTGCATTTGCGCGCGCGCGGACCGGGAGCGTGAGTATCGCCCTTGTGGCTACGTTTGCCTACCTTGGGTCATCCGCATTGGCCAGCGTTGCGCTGGACGACTTCCACCCTGTGGCACTTACGGCGTTCCCTCTCAGCCTGAGCATGTACTGGTTGCACACGGGAAAAACGCGCCAGGCGCTCGGCGTTGCGCTTCTGGCGCTCTTCCTCGAGGAAGAATCTGCAATGATCATCGCCGGCCTGGGACTCATGCTGTTGACCCAGCGCCGCTGGCGCCTCGGGTTGGGCTGGCTGAGCCTTGGCACGATCTACCTCTCGCTCGCGATGTTTGTTGTGATGCCGCGATTTCACGTGCAGAATACGCTGCCTGAGGGCGCGCCAAATCGATCCGTGGGACATTTCCAGGAGCTTCTCACTCGACCAACGGTCATCACCGATCGCCTTATTGGAGAGCGCGCACATGATGCATACATGTCATTGCTGCTCCCCACGGGCGGACTCGCCTTACTCCAGCCACAGCTCCTGGTTGCCAATATCCCATCGTTCTCGGCCCTTTTTCTTCAGGATCGAGACGATACGTTCCGTAGACACTGGGCGGCGCCAATGCTTCCGATCTTGTGGATGGCCACCGCGGCTGGAATCGGCCGGTTCCGCTCGGGAAATCCGCGGCTCGCCGCGGCCCTGGTTGTCGTGGCGGCGAGTGTCTTTGCGTATAGAGCCGACAGTCCACTTCCAGGAGGCGGGAGTTACGAACCGGAACGATTTGAACGGACTGAGCGGTCGGCCGTCCTCGATGACCTGGTCTCGCGTGTGCCGGCAGATGCCCGGGTCTCAGCCAGCGTGAACGTGGTGGCGCATCTTGCGCATCGACCGGGCGTCTACGTGTTTCCACCCGGTGATCACTACGCGGAAGGTATTGAGCGCCAAGCGCGCCGTCCTAACGCCTTCGTCCTCGACCTCTTCGATTCCGGCACGCAGCGAATTGCGGCCCTCGACCGCTACAGTCCGCTGCTGCAGGAGCCGATCTACGCCGTGTGGTCACCCGGGCACAAGGCATTGCTCCTGCTAGACAAAGCTCCGCCCGCGCCAGGTGGGCGTACCGCGACGTTTGATGACGACATCTTGCTGCGGGGCTCGACGGTGCGCGAAACAGCACGTGGGATTGAGCTAGAGCTTCAGTGGCAAAAATATCAACCGATCCGCGGCCGGTACGCGCGTCAGATTACAGTTGTGGACGAACAAGGGCGGATGATTGATCGTCAGGATGACATGCCCTTGAGCAGTGTGTTTGGCCTCAACAAATGGCAGCTTGGCCAAGTCATTGTGGACACCTACGTTGTCAGGCCACCAGCGGGAGTGGGACAGCTCACCGCCCGTGTTGCCTGGGTTAGTCGCGACAAGCAGACTCCCATTGAGGTGAACGACGGAAGTCGTGTCGTTGAAATCCCCCTACTTCCTCGCTAGGGGACTCGGTAGCGCTCCGCTGCTGGCACTGACCCTGGTCATCATACTGGCATCCACGGGTCACCCGGCCAGTATCCTGCGGGGCTTTCCACTCCATCCGGTCATTACGTCAATTGCCTTGCCCATGGCATTCCTGCTCTGGTCCGGCTGGCACTTCACTGGGTGGCGAGGACAGCGCTGGCTGGTTGGAGGCATGCTGTTGCTCGTGTTGATAAAGGTGGGGCTCGGCCTCGCGGCGCCGGAGCCGGGTGCCATTGGATCCTATTACGGTCGCGCCCGCCTCACAGACGCACCGGAGCGATCGCTGGATTTTAGGCACCTTTCCGGTGCCACTCGCGTTGATCGTTCGCTCGACTTTGATCAGTACACACTGCCGGTTCCGTTCTTCAATGACAATGATCGGTTTAACTTTTACCAGCCAAATGAACCTGATCGTCAGCGACTGCCGCTGGCGGTCGTCTGGGATGGCTGGATCACCGTACCCGAGGCTCGGTCCTACCGTGTCTGGCTCACCGCGATAGGGGACGCCCGGCTGATCATTGATGGCTCCCCAGTGCTGAGCACCACCACGGGACGTGCGGACGCTCCACAAGCCGATGGACGACCTCTGGAGCTGGCTGACGGGCCTCACCCGATCAAACTCGAATATCAGCGGCGTCAGGGCCAACAGGCGCTCATTTCTGCCGAATGGGACGTCCGTGGGGAACGTGAGCCCCTGGGATCACCGTATCTCTATGTGTCCCCCGTCCCTTTGCATCAGAGCGCGCTCGAGGCCACCCGGGGCCTGGCTGCCCAGGTCGTGGACGGGATGATCATCATTCTTGCGATAAGCGCGGTGATGGCGCGCCTTTCGCCCGGCAGCGTGGGCAGACCATCCATGCACGCCGTGATCCTCGGACTGTGGGGCGCCGGGATCTCGGCCTATGGCGCTGCCACAAGCCTGGATCTCATTGGCCAAAGCGCCATTCTGGAGGGCGGCCAGGATTGGCTCACTTACGAATACTATGCGCGCGACATCCTGCTCAATGGACCGCTCATGTCTCTGGGGAAGGCACTGGGGCAAGGCCGCGCGTTCGTCTTCCAACCGCTTTACCCCTACTATCTGGCCGGCCTCCACGGCCTGCTTGGTGAAGGCATATTTGGCGTGCAAGTGGCCCACTTCGCCGGTTTCGGCATCGCCGGCATTATCCTGTTCCACCTGGCTCGGATACTTTTTGGGATCGTCTCGGCCTGGATGACCCTTATGCTGAGCACCATTCTGATCGTGACCCAGCTTGACGTAGTAGCGCGCCGGCTCCTTTCAGAGAACTTGTACTTCTTTGTGCTCCCCGCGGCCATCTTGGCTGTGGTTTGGGTTGGGAGGTCCAACGGCTGGCGTGCTCCAATCCTAGCGGGAGTGCTGCTGGGTATTGCCTGCCTCACCCGCGGACCAACACTTCTCATTGTTCCTATCGCAGTGATCGCACTTCTCCTAACACAGCGCCGGAGAGGAGCCGTGGTGATGCTGCTTGCAATCTGCCTGGTGGTGGGATTGGCCCCCGTGCGGAACTACCTCGTGTCCGGTCGTCCGGCGCTCGTGGCCACGAATGCCGGGGCAACGCTGCTGCTCGCCCACCCGCCCACGGAAAAGGTGCGCTTGCGTGGTCTGGATCAGCACCCGCTGTACAACCGCCTCGGCATTGACCGTCAAACGCGCGAAGTGATTGAATTTGTCATTCAGGACCCTGTGGGGTATGCAGCCACGTTGGTTCCCCTGGCGGCCTACACGCTGGGATTCCCTGGCATGGTAGAGGTTGCGAGCCCTCCAGCCTGGGAGCTTGTCATCCTGTTCGTGCTGTACATCGCGGCCATTGCACGGCTACCGCAAACACGCCAGCGAGAAACCTGGGTGGCTCACGCCTTCGTTGTGAGCCACTTCGTGGTGATGATTACGTTTCTTCCCTATGTCTATGGCTATCGTCAGGTATTGCCAATGTATGTGGTCATGCTGCCGTACTGCGCGGCAGTCTTGGCCGAGGCATTCACCCACTGGTGGCGTCCCAACGCCACACCGGCCACCGAATCATTGCCCCTGAGAGCAAGAGAGCGCTGAGGCGCTAATTCCCCGTAATTCGCGTGGAGTGGCCGTCGCCAATACTTGCGGGAAGCACTTCAAACATAAGAACGCGCATGGGTGACGGGGGTTTGTTCTCCAGGATAAGTGGCTCAGTGCCAGGATCAAAGAAGTAGCCGTCGGTCCCGTAGGTCATCATGTGGAGTGAGGCATCCTTGCGAATGGTTAACCCCCCTTGCTCAACGCGGAATAGCACCGGGCCTGCGCGGGTATGCTCAACGGTCTTAGACTTGGGCCCGAATTGTATCTCCGTGACCCGCATCAGGAGCGGACCGTCGGGCAGATTCGTAAGCTTGTACTGCACGTAGGGGCCAGAGCGTACTTCCCCTTCATTGTGCTTACCGCGATCCGTAAACGCCTGATTACCATCGAATCCGCGCACCTGAGGGACGAGGTCAGCCATGAGCACCTGGTTCGCCATTGAACCGGGGTTCGCTGCTTCATGTAGCGGGTCCATGCCCTCAAGATACACTTGCCCCGATTGATATGTCTCAGCTTGCTGACTTGCGGAATCGGTGATTGTTATTGCCCCCCGACGGACCAGATGAACTCCCGGGCCAAGCTGACGATGCTCAAAGATGCGCGCGCCAGGCTCCATCTCAAGCTCCGTGAGCCGCAATAGCAGGGGCTCCTCCGGCACACGATCAAGTGGCTTCTGATAGAGCACCTTGCCTTCAATGGCGTTGGTATAGACCGAGGCCACTCGACCGCTGGAGGGCGAAGGTGCGGAGGGTTTGGCGGTTTGCGAGATGAGTCCGCGAACCGGAGTGAACATTACCACAGCGGCGATGATCCCCATGACAAGTGGGAAGCCCAGCACCCACGCGGCCTGCGACCCACTAGACTTCCGCGGAATCGTCGTCAACGGTTGAGCACCTCAGGGTTCACGCACGATGTGGGCGGCAGGCCGCTCAACACGCGGACCACACACTCAGCAGCCATTTCGGCGGCACGCCGCGACGCCTCCGCGGTCACGCCAGCAAGATGCGGTGTAAGTATTACGTCCTCTAGATCGTGCAGAGGGCTCGCCGGATCCAGAGGCTCCCTCTCGAAGACATCCAACGCCGCCCCCGCGATTCGCCCGTCCCGCACAGCTCGACAGACCGCCGCCTCATCGACCAGCGGGCCACGAGCCGAGTTGATCAAGAACGCGGTGGGGCGAATCAAGCTCAGCGCTTCTTCTCCGATGAGATGCCGAGTCGCTGGCGTGGACGGCACATGCACGGTCACGTAATCGCTTTCGCGCAGCAGCGTATCCAGATCTACATAGGTGACGTTGGGGAGCTCGGCTACCTCAGGTGATTCCACAATGTCCCGTGCCAAAACCTTGCACTCAAACGCCAGGACACGCTGAATCACTTGCTTGCCAATGGCCCCGGTGCCCACGACACCGACCGTGCTTCCGAAGAAATCATGACTCACCGGTCGCACAAAGCCTCGCTTCACGGCCACATTCTGATGTGACTCGAGCAGCTTGCGGGTAAGTGCTAGCATTGCCATCACCGTATAATCCGCAACTGATTTGTGATTGGAACCTGGTGTGGTGGCCACGATGATGCCCTGCTCCGTGGCGGCCGCCACATCGATGGCATCATAGCCAACCCCGGTCCGAGCCACGATCTTGAGCTGATCAACGGACTCAAGAACTCGACGAGTATACGGCTCAGTGGTCGCGACTGTGCCGTCCACACCCATCAGCTCGGCAATCACCTCATCTTCGGTGGAGTGAGGACCGATGTCCGAGAGCTTGACCTCCCAGCCGCGCTCTCGGAAGCGACTCACAATCGCATCAGTCTTGGCGGTTGACGTGCTAATGAGGACTGTGGTCATCCAGCCTGCTCCACCACCGGCGTGCGCAGGATGCCAATGCTCTCAATTTCGGCTTCCATGACATCGCCCTGCTTGACGTATTCAGGAGGAGTCCGCGCAAAGCCAACGCCATCCGGCGTCCCAGTCATGATCACGTCTCCGGCTTCAAGGGTCATGCCTTCAGAGAGAGACTCGATGCACGTGCGAACATTGAAAATCATGTTCTTGGTGTTGGAGTCCTGCTTGGTCACACCGTTCACGCGGAGGGTGATATGTAGATTCTGCGGGTCTGGAATCTCATCAGAAGTGACCACCACGGGTCCCATCGGCGCCGCGCGATCAAATCCCTTCCCCTTGAACCACTGGCCTCCGTGGCGCCGCTGAAGATCACGAATGGAGATGTCATTGCCAACGGTGTAGCCAAACACATGGTCCAGTGCGTCAGCCTGGGAGATGTTCTTGCCCGTGCGCCCAATAATGAGCGTCAGCTCCACCTCCCAGTCCACCTTGTCCGAAATCTTCGGGTCGAAGATGAATTCGTCATCCGGGCCAATGACCGAGGTTGGCGGCTTGGTGAAGAATACGGGAAATTCCGGCAGCGTTCGATTCTCTCCGAGCGCTCGGCCGCCCTCCGCCACGTGGTCGGCATAATTCAGACCCAGGCAAAAGACGTTCTTCGTCGGCCGCGGGATCGGCGCCATGAGCTTCACCTGGCTTAGCGGCATGGTGTCCGTTGCGCTTGCGACAACCGCACGAGCTTTCTCCAGAGCGGAGGGCCCGGCTTGGACGAGCTCCAGCATAGACGACGGTAGCTCGCCATGTGACGCGTGCGCCAGATCCACTACCGTGTCGCCCTTGAGCGCACCCAGGCGCGCACCACCACTTGTACCAGTTGAAAACGTAACCAGACGCATTCCAGCTCCACCTTGAACGGACTGAGACCTCAACACGCGACGAACAGCCGCAGTGTAATTAGGGTAGCGGACTGGTTGGGTCGGACGCTAGGCTAGGTTATCCACCGGCACTTGCGCGCCCGCGCGCCTCTCCGACATGCAGGGGCGTCTCGGGCACCTGGGCCGTCCCATTACGGCTCGATCAGCGCGGACGCCCCCGGCATCCTTTCCTTCGGAACCCAATTCACCGACAGCCCGGTCGCCCTACGAAATCGACACCTGTGCTAGGGAATCATTCAGCCGTCGGCCATAGCAACAATTCGTGCGCCCCTGATGAAACCGCGCTCCGTCATGCTTGATTATAGGTATCCGTTAATCAAATTTAGGATATAATCTTGATTAACGGATACCTATAATCAAGCATGACGGCAAGAATATCGTCCATCTGGCAAGGGTCACTCGCGCCTGGCATGCCTCGGTCGCAGAGAAGCTCGTGCCGCTATGAGGCGTTTGTTCCGGATCGACTCGCTGACGTATCCCTCGCGTTGCCGGAAGCGATTGTCGCCGATGTGAGCGAGGCTGAACGCCAGATTCAACGGCTCAATACTGGAGCGCCAGAATTGGCCTCGCTCGAAGCACTGGCTCGTCTCCTACTTCGTGCCGAAGCGGTCGCATCATCGAAAATCGAAGGTCTCGAGGTCGGTGCGCGGCGGCTCGTTCGCGCGGAGGCCGCACGCGAGGTCCGCGGCCCCTCGTCCGACACCACGGCCGAGTCAGTCCTTGGCAATATCGAAGCGATGGTGCTCGCCACCGAGCAGGTTGCGAACAAGGAGCATGTGGGCGTCGAAGACATCCTCAGCGTGCATCAGGCATTGATGCGCCACACCGATCGGCCCGAGATCGGCGGACAAGTCCGAACGGTTCAAAACTGGATCGGTGGGAGCAGCTTCAGCCCGTGCACCGCTGTCTTCGTCCCTCCACCCCCGGAAATTGTGCCAGAGCTGCTCGATGATCTCATCGAATTCGTGAACTCGGACCGGTACCCTGCGCTCGTCCAGGCTGGGCTTGCCCACGGGCAATTTGAAACTATCCACCCCTTCATCGACGGTAACGGTCGAGTTGGACGGGCGTTGATTCACGTTGTACTTCGACGACGCGGCCTCAGCCCACGATTCATTCCTCCGATCAGCCTTGTGCTCGCAACGCGGTCCACCGAGTATGTCCGAGGTCTCATGGGCTTGCGCTACGAGGGCCTGCCAGATAGCCTCGAAGCTCTCGCAGGCGTCAGTCAATGGATCGATATCTTCACCTTCGCTGCCAAGCACGCGGCCGAGAGCGCGGAGAGGTTTTCCGCCGCTATAGATTCGATCGTTTCCGGTTGGAGAGTACGCTTGGGCAACATCCGCGCGGGAAGCACGGTAGACCTCCTGATTCGCGTGCTCCCATCGGCACCCGTGATCACGGTGGACACAGCGGCGCGACTGGTCCATCGCAGTACCCAGGCCACCAACCTTGCAGTTGAACGCCTAAGCGTCGCGGGAATCTTGACACCGACCCGGGATGTCCGACGAAATCGCACCTTTGAGGTCAGGGATATCCTGGACGCGGTCACCCACTATGAGCGAGCACTCGCAAGCGAGCTGGGGGATACCCGAGTGTCGCCACCGCGTCGGCATGTGCCGCCGCGGCCGGTTCGCCCCGCGATCTCAGACAACGACCTGCGCTCGAGTCCTCTTACCTAAGCGAGAGGAACGGCAGGCCCTGAACCAAGGATGGAAACCAACGACGATGTTTGGTGGCGGAGTCAACCTAAAGGACTCTGTTAAATCGAGAGCGCCGGGGCAATCTGACGGACGCGCTCAACCACATCCGGGAGGACATCCAACACAATGTCGACTTCGGCGTCAGTGTTGTGTGCGCCAGTAGTGAGACGGAGACTACCCTGGGCCAGCCGGTCGGGCAGTCCGAGGGCCTGGAGCACGTGCGAGATTTCTATGGACCCGGCCGTGCACGCGGAGCCACTCGATGCGCAGATGCCGTGCTCATCCAGGTTGAGGAGCATTGATTCTCCATCCGTGCCCTCGAACACAAAGCTGGCGCTGTTTGGCATGCGCTCGGTCGGATGCCCCGTGAGCTGGCTGCCGGAGATTCGCGCCAGCACCCCCTCGATCAACCGGTCACGCAACCGGCGGGCGTGAGTCGTCCGAGACTCCAACTCTTCTCTGGCCAACTTGATGGCCGCGGCCATGGCCACGGCATAGGGCACGTTTTCTGTGCCTGCTCGCAAACCACGCTCCTGACCACCACCCTGCATCTGGCTAACCAGCTTGGTTCCGCGCCGCATGTACAGAATGCCCACACCTTTTGGCGCATTCAACTTGTGACCGGAAAGCGAGAGCAAGTCAACTCCCAGCGCATCCACGTTGAGCGGAAGTGCACCACCGGCCTGCACCGCATCGGTGTGTACCGTGACGGCCCGCTCACGGGCAATGCGGGTAATCTCCGCCATGGGCTGAATTGTGCCAATTTCATTGTTGGCGAGCATGATGGAGATGAGTGTTGTCTCCGGCCGAATCGCCGAGCGAAGCTCGTCCAGGTCCACCAGACCATGCCTGTCCACCTTGAGATAGGTGACGGAAAAACTCTGGTACTTTTCCAGCCACGAGCAGGTGTGCAGCACGGCATGATGCTCAACACTGCTTGTGATGATATGCCGACCGCGATCCTGGAGGGCCATAGCCACGCCCTTGATGGCCAGGTTGTCGCTTTCCGACCCGCAGCTCGTGAAGGTTATCTCGTTAGGCCGCGCGCCGAGCACACTGGCCACCGTGTCACGAGCCTCGTCCAATGCCCGACGGGCGCGCTGTCCATGCTCATAGACGCTGGATGGGTTGCCCCACTCCTCCGTAAAGTATGGGAGCATCGCCGAGACCACGCGCGGATCAACGGGCGTGGTGGCCGCGTGGTCGAAATAGATCAGGCGATCCATCGTTGCACTCATAGTCTGATGCATTCTAGTCACGCCGGCGCGATATCGGCAATCAGCCTCGCGCGTGGCGCATCTCAACAAGGAGCACACAACGTGAACGCACCGCGCGTATTGGGGCCGATGAGCGGGTGGAATCGAGCCACTGGGACCTTGCCAGAGGATGTGATCGCCGCGGTTCGTGACGCTGAGTCGGCCGGTTTGGACGGGCTCTTCACGGGTGATCACGTGAATTTTCGTGGAAGGGGTAATGACGGGCTTATAAATCTGAGTCTGGCAGCGGCACATTCGCAGCGACTTCTACTGCAAACGAGCATCTACCTATTGGCCTTGAGACATCCAACCGCGGTAGCGCTCCAGGCCGCACTCATCGACCAGCTCAGCGGGGGGAACTTGATCCTCGGCGTGGGCGTTGGTGGCGAAGATCCGGATGAGTGGCGCGCGTGCGGCGTTGATCCTGGCACTCGGGGGCAGCGCACCGAGGAGAGCATCGAGATCCTGCGGTCACTCTGGACCCAGGAGGAAACCACATTTCACGGACGGCACTTCGAGCTGAATCACGTACGGCTTCAACCGAAGCCGGTCAACGCGGGCGGCATTCCCATCTGGATCGGAGGTCGATCCGAAGCGGCCTTACGTCGAGCCGCGCGATTGTGCGATGGGTATATCGGCATCTGGATCTCGGCGCGCCGATTCGGTGAGATTGTGGTCCAGCATCAAGAGCTCGCCGCGGAGTACGGTCGCGCTGATGCGCCGTTCACGTTCGGAATGCAGTTCTGGCTTGGCGTTGACAGCGATCGAGAGACGGCCCGACGCAAGGTAGCCGAGCGCATGACTGCAACGTACCAATTGGAGTTTGAGCGCTTCGAACGATATGTGCCGTACGGCTCCCCTGACGAGATTGCGGAGACCATCGTCCCTTATATCGAAGCCGGCGCGTCCCACATCAATCTTCAGTGCGCTGAGGCTTCACCTCAAGCGGCCATTGAATCCGCGATCCAAATCCGAGACGTGCTCAAACGACTCTAGGCCAGAGCTTTCCCGACTTATCCGAGGTCTCGCCATTTGAGATAGAGTCACAGGCGCCGCCTGCATGTGAGCGCTCTCTCCGTTGACGCATTCCCATTGCCCATCACCGGCTCGGTAAATGGGCATGCCCAATTACCGAGCCCAAAGCGCTGACACAAGATGTCGCGCGCTTGCTCGGATCGCTGAGAATTGGCGAATCCTTGGTGAATTCCGCAGCCGCCTAAGCCTGCTCGCGGCCGGCGTAACGGGCCACCCAATCCGGGTTCTCCGCCTTCCATTCTTCACTCACGAAATCGTCGGGCGGAACCACACCCGGATCTGGTGCGCCAATGTACATCACCAAGTCTCGGAATGCGTCCCAGTCAGTGGGATCCTCACCCTTCCCCGCTCGCTCGTTCCGCCAGTCATCGTACTGCTGGCGAATGTTCGGATTGTCCTGTTGAAGCGAATCAAATGTCGACACTGAAAGCAGGCTCCTCAAAAACGCTCCTGGCCATTCCGCTGACCAGAGCGAAGGTCACGGCAAATTAGTGCACAGGCAGCGAGGAATGCTGCTGGCATCGATCTTGCTTTGTCATTGTATCGCGAGCGCAAAACCTGACGTCGACTAACTTGAGTCACGATTCAGGCCATTACAAGGGGGACCGAGCCACAATGAGAACGAGCAATCGCGAAACCGTGGTGGGTGTATTCGAACGACGTGAGCAAGCGGACAATGCGGTTGCGGAGCTCCGCCGCGTCGGCTTTCAAGATGACGATATCGGATTTGCCGTTCGAGGTGGCGAGGCGCCCGAGGGCACTTCGGATATGAACCAGGGCGGCGCCGGCGAAGGCGCGGCTACTGGCCTGCTCACGGGTGGCGTGATTGGCGGGCTCGTGGGCGCGGCGGCCTCGGGACTTATTCCCGGAATCGGCCCGGTTATCGCCGGGGGTATTTTGGCCTCGGTGCTCGGCGGAGCGGCTGTGGGCGCCGCCGCCGGGGGACTGCTGGGCGCATTGATGGGCCTGGGCGTGCCTGAGGAGGAAGCACGCTACTACCAGACCGAGTTTGAAGCTGGTCGCATCATTGTCACTGTCAAAGCAGGCGCTCGCTTTGACGAGGCTGATGGAATCCTGAGAACCCACGGAGCGTACGATGTGCACCGCGGTTCTGCGCGAGAGCTCACTTCCAGCACCCACCAGCCCACGCCTCAGGCGCCCACTCTGGGCAGCAATCAATTCTCCGGCTCACGTCGCTCCTGGGATGAAGTGGAACCGACCTATCGTGACGCATGGGAGCGTCAACACGGTAGTAGCGGCCGCCGCTGGCACGATGAAGAGGCCGGCTATCGCTTCGGCTTTGAGATGAGTCACGATCCGCGCTTTCGCGAGCGCGACTGGAGTGACTCAGAAGCAGATCTGCAACGCGAGTATGGCGAATGGTCAAGACGCCACGGATACCGGTCAACCACGGACGATCCCTGGAGCCAGGCACGAGAGAGCGTTCGCGGCACGTGGGAAAGTCTGAGAAACCGTCAGCGCGCGCGGTAGGACCGCACCCGATTCCCGGCCGCCTGCCGAGTGGCCGTTCTGCCTGCTGAAGTCATCACCAGTCGAGCAAAGCAAGACCAGTTCACCCATGAGCGACCAAGCAAGAGTGACTCTCATTGATCAAGGAGCCTAACATGAGCATTAACGAACCACGTCCACGAACAGACACACCCGATACACTCCCACGAACCGACG
>JBJXFJ010000123.1:0-3480 GCA_046154735.1 Chloroflexota bacterium
CCGCCCCCCCCCCCCCCCCCCCCCCCCCCCCCCCCCCCCCCCACTCCAAATGCTGGGCGCGCATTGTCCCCGGTTCTGGGTGCACTGACTGATCTGGTCCGTCCCGGTCAACCGTTGTCACACCACCTTCTAATTGAGGGCTTCTTTGGCGAGCTCAGCGGTGCGCTCCACGGCGTCTACAGATGACTGGTAGGTCACCAGATATTTCACGCCCGGCGTGGGCGCCAGGTCTGGATAGGCGGCGGGAACGTCGGCGCGGCGGCTATTCGTCAACGAGGCTTTGGACCAGGCGGTGGCGCCCTCCTTGCTCATGATCCAGTGAATGAACAGCTTGGCCGCGTTGGGATTGGGCGCCTTACTGAAGAGTGAGAGGTTGCTGGAGTCTGTCACATAATTCACATTGTCCAGTTGGATCTCTTTGATGTTCTTCGCCAACCCCTCCGCAATGAACTCTTGCAGGACCACGTCATACACCGCGCCCAGGCCAATGGCATGTGTGCCGCGCACCATGGCTTCCGTGCTCTGGCGATTATTTCGGAGCAGCAGCACATCCTGATCCTTGTACAGACGCTTGATAATGGTGTCATCACCCAGGGCAAGCCGCATCACCGTGGCCGGCCACCAGCCTGCGCCCACGGCGCGAGGATCGGAAGACACAATCTTGCCCTTCCACTTGGGGTTGAGCAGGTCCTCAATCCGCTTGATCTCGCCTTCGGCCACCTGGTCCGTATTGATATAGAGCGATTGCGAGCGATTGACAAAGGCCCGATAGATCCACTTCTTCTCGTCATCCACGAAGCCCGCTTCGAAACCATCCTGCCAGGTGGCATCAGCAGTGAGGGCCGGGTCATCTATCACCGGGCGAATGGGGGTGATGACGCCCTCCTTAATAAGCGGAATAGTGGATGGACCAAAGGTGTTGGCCTGCACGTCATAAGCATGTACGCCAGACTGGAACTCCTGGACTGCGCGTGGCGTGAACTGACTCGAGTTGAGATTGGTGTGGTCCAGCGTGATCCCCGGATACGCCTCCTCAAAGGTGCTGAGCGCCACGCGATAGCCCTCACCAATGGTCGTTACTACGGAAAGCTTCCCTTCCCGCCGGGCCGCGGCCACCAGCTCGTCGAGCGCACTCGCGGTTCCGGATTTCGCCACGCCGCCCGGGCTGCCGGCTGAAGGCGCTCCCGGAGCGCACGCCATAATTGTGGCGAGGCTCACACTGGCGAGCCCCATAGCCCGAATGAACTGGCGGCGTGAGACCGCCGTTTCAGATAGATGTACTTTCATCGGGTCCCTCTCCTTCCACCTGTGGGCTGTTTTCGCTTAAGACTTTCGTGGGGTCAATTTGGGCGTGATGGCCAATACCGCGCTTACCGATCAGCGATCGTCCGATAGCCAAAGGCTCGAACAACCAGCGCCAGCCCGAGACTCACAAACAGCAGCATCGCTGCCATCACCGAGGCCACCTCATACTTCCCCTGGGCGATGTACTCCAGTTGCATGATTGAAAGCGGTCGGATGGAGGCGTTTGAGAGCAGCGCCACCTGGGCCACGTTTCTGGCCGCGGCAATGAAGCTGATGACCGTGATCACCACCAGACTGGGGCTGATGAGCGGCAGCAGAATCTTTCGATAGGTGTGCCACCAGTTGGCGCCGCTGAGCCAAGAGGCTTCTTCCAGCTCCTGGCTCATCTGCACCAGGTTGCTCTTCATCACCTGCACGGCCAGCGGCATGCCGGCCACCACAAGGACCAGAATGAGCGAGACCATGGACCCATAGATGGGTCGGAACGGCGGCTGCAGAAACATCGTCAGCATGCCGAAGCTCAGGAGAATTCCGGGCACAGTCACCGGCATCCAGGTGAGGAAATCCAGCGAGCTCTTCCCGTAAAAGTGCATGCGCACAATCACGTAGGCAATAAGCGGCATCACCAGCAGGCTGATCACCGCCGTCCCAAAAGCCAGTACGCCGGTATTCTGAATCGCTCGGATCAGCAATCGATCATTGAATGCCGTCTGCCAATGCTTGAGCGTCCAGGGCTCCTCAATGAAAAACCCAAACAGCTTCATGAACGTGCCCATGACCGAGAACACGATGGGAACACCAATGATGATCAGTACGGTGAGGACAAGGAATGTGAAGCTCAGCCAGCGCGCACGCGGTCCCAGCTTAGTCACCTGTCCCTGGAACTGGCCGGTCACCGTGGTAAATCGTCGGCGGTTCACGAAGTTCCGCTGAAGCAGGATAAGCACGAGCGATGCAAGCAACATGAACGTGCCCGTGGCTGACACCGCGGCATACCGCGGCGCGGTCTGATAGAGCTGGTCATACATCCAGGTGCTGAAGACGTAGATACCAGCCGGCGTGCCCAGAATCTGCTCCACCTCAAATGCCTCGAGCGAACGAACCACGGAGAGAATCTGAACGGCCAGAATTGCCGGCAGCATGAGCGGTACGAAGACGCGCACCATGGTGCCCAGCGTGCTAGCGCCGGCAACCAGCGAAGCTTCCTCATACGCTGCATTCATGTTGCGAAAGACGGGTGTCAGGATCATGACCTTGAGGGCAATGCTGCTGCCCACCAGATGCACCCAGACAATTCCCCAGAAGGAGTAAATGTTCAGCGGGCCAATGCCCAGGTCTACCAGCCCCACACGTGCTAGAAGCTGATTGAGTAAGCCGAACTTTGGGTCCAGAATCAGAATCCAGCTCAGCGTAACCGTCAGACTGGGGAGGAAAAACGCCAGCCAGAAGATGAATTCAAACACCCGACCGCCCGGCAGATCGGTACGCGCCAGGAGCCAGGCGATGTACACGGCAATCACGAGCGCAATGAGTTGACGTGCAATGGTGAGCGTGACCGTGTTGTACAGCGCGGTCTGAAGGGCACGTTCGCCAAATACGGCCCGCCAGCCGTCAATCGTCCAGTCGCCAGTCTGGCCCGGCATGGTGGTACGGAAGCTCTGAACGATCATCTGAATGATCGGGAACATGACGATGATGCCGACCACGGCAAGGAGCATCGAGAGAGCGAGCGTGCTCTTGGAAGGCCGCCTGCGCGTTAGGGCAGACGGATGGGCGCGGGGAGCAGCGATTTCTGCTGACATCGATCAACTCCTGAGGAGCTCAGGTTACTGAATCGAGAAACTCCGTACGAGTGTTAGCCTGGTCATCATTTCCAGTCATCGTGTCCATGCTGGCGGCCAGTGTAGCACCGCTCCAGTGCCCCCGCAATTCACTGTTGAAGTCATGAACGCGGCCGTCTTTAAGGCTACGGCTCTCGGCCGCAGTTCTGTCCGCGGGGAATCGTGCAGAAGCCAGAGCGGGGTAGATCCCCCCGCCCTAAGCAAAGCGCGGCCGCGCGTGACTACACCGGCTGTGGCACCTTGAGCCAGTAGAGCTTCGTCACGTTTTCCCGCACCAGCTTGGCGCGGGCGTCCTCGGGCAGATGGCCAAGATCTCGTTCAATGACCTTGAGTG
>JBJXFJ010000127.1:0-6932 GCA_046154735.1 Chloroflexota bacterium
AATTCGAGGCTGATGAATCATAGTTTCACTCATCACTCATCACTCATCACTCATCACCAATCACTCGGTTTAGATGCCGTACAGTGCCTTCGCGTTATCGCGCAGGATGCCCTGCTTGACTCTGGGATCGAGCCCCACGGTCTCCTTTGCGACGATGGCTTGCGAATCCGGCCAGGTACTGTCTGGGTGCGGATAATCAGACGCCCACATCATGTGGCCCTCGCCAAAAAAGTTTGTGAGCGCCAGACCCACGCGGTCCTGTTGGTATGTGGCCCAGACTTGCTCACGGAATATCTCACTTGGGAGTCGCTTGAGCGGGAAGTCTTCCCGCGAGGTGGTCTCGAGGGCGCGATGGAAGCGGTAGTCCATCTCCTGGACCACAAACGGCACCCAGCCGGTGCCGGACTCGCCCAGGATGAATTTCAGGTTGGGATGTCGTTCCAGAATGCCGTAGGCAAAGAGCCCGACAAACGGGTCATAGAACTGGGTGGCCCCGTTGCTGAGGCCCATGCTGATCATCGGCGCGCGGGCCAGCTTTGGACCACGGTCGGGCTCAAATGTCCCAGTCTTTGAAACACCTCCGGCGTGATACGAGACGATGATCCCAGCTTCCTCGGCCGTGGCCCAGAATGGGTCCCACGCTTCCTGGTACATCTCGGGAGTGACCGTGCCCACCAGGAAGTTCACCTGTTTCAAGCCCATTTCAGCCGCCCGCCGCACCTCACGCGTGGATGCCTCGGCGTCATCTGGGAATAGCTGCGCCACGCAGATGAGCTGTTTGGGGGCGGCCCGGGTGAACTCGGCTGACCAGTCGTTGTAGGCGCAGACCATGGCTTCGGCCAATTCCCTGTCCATGGTGCGCATGCCAAAGATAGGCGGAAAGAGTACTGAGGCCTCCACACCATCGCGCGCCATGTCCTCAATGCGCAAATGGGGCGTCGTTGGCCGGAGGGACGGATTCCCATCGAACGGCACGCGATCCAGAGCCACTCTGTGCCGCCAGGAATCGGTGAACCAGTGTCCCAGTCGCCACTCGCTCCAGACCTTGCCGTCGCAGATCCAGAGCTCGCGTCCATCACGTTCCTCAACGTGCGGCCCTCGCTCTTGGAGCCGCCGCGGAAGTCGTTCCGTCCAGAGATCGCCTGGCAAATAGCCAAGGTCAATGTGATCGTCCGCCGAGATCATCATCTCGCTCATCTCGATCCTCCCTGCAGGAGTGCATCAGATTGAACCCGATAGCGGCCAGAATACTCCATTACGGTGGGATGCACCAGCGAAATGGAGCCAATCGTCAGGGTCATTTCAAAGTCATGGAGTCGAGCGGGTTGTGGTTCGACCGGGTGGCGGCAGGTCGCCGTACCTGCCCGTCAACCGCTGGGTCACTGGCGGGTACGGAGACCCGCCACCACCGCGGTGTGCGCCTGCATCGCTTACAGGGCCAGCTTACCGGACAACTAAAATACCCTGAGACAATCGTTACGGGTGAAGTGTGACCGGTGGAAGAAAGGGCGCGTCTGATTTACCCAGTCATATTGCCTTCAGGGCTCACTAGATCACGTCGCTTCGTCCAGACTGCGCGGCCTGGATGATGGCACGTACGTGGCGGCCAGAGACCTGGCCGCTGATGGCTCACCGCTGCCCCCTAACGAACCGCGCCTCCGTTAGCATCGATCACCGCGCCGGTCATATAACCCGCGTAGTCCGAGGCCAACCAAACGATGGTCCCGGCGTGCTCTTCCGGAGTGCCTAGCCTGCCCAGTGCCGATCGGCTGGCCGTGGTGGAGGCCTGCTGCTGCGCGCCGGCCCACATCGGCCGATGAGGCGTCTCGATCCCGCCCAGCGCTATGACATTGACTCGGATTTCCGGCGCCAGCTCTTGAGCCATCGTCTGGGACATGCTGATCACGCCGGCCTTGGCTGCGCCGTAGGCCGCCGAACCAGGGCTGGGTCCGCGGCCGGCCATGGAAGCGATGTTAATAACCGCTCCCTTGCCCTGGGCCTTCATGATTGGCTGAACCGCCTTTGTGCACATGAACATGGTCAGCACGTTCAGCCGGTACGCCTCCATCACATCGTTTGGCTCGATGTCCAACACGCCACCACCGCGAAACGTCTCGCCCCAGCTCCCACCGACAACGTTCACGAGGATGTCAATTCGTCCGAGCTCGTCCATCGTTCTGCGGACCATTTGATCCACGTCCGCTTGGTCTCGCACGTCAGCGGTGATACCCAGCGAGCGGCGCCCCAGCGAGAGCACCTCGTCCACCGCCTGATCGACCGGCGCGTGCGGCCGGCTCCGACCCACGGTCACATCTTCCGGCTCCCTCGCCACCACCACTACGTGTGCCCCAGCCCGCGCCAGCTCCGTGCACGCGGCCTTTCCCAACCCCTGTGCGCCACCGGTCACAATTGCTACCCGATCAGTCAAATCGAAACTCGGCATCCTGGTCACCTCCCGCGACGCCCGCAAGAGTACGCCCGAGGCAGGCCTTTTGGCTAGGGTTCGATGAATAGTTACCTCAGAGACTCAGAGACTCAGAGACTCAGAGACTCAGAGACTCGGAGACTCGGAGACTCGGAGACTCGGAGACTCGGAGACTCGGAGACTCGGAGTGAGCGAAGGATTGTCTCCGCGTCTCTGCGGTGAACATCCCTCGAGACGTGATCAGCTATCTTTTACGAAATTCCTTGACGGTTCACTGTCTTGTGGCTACCGTATGAGCCAGACGCTCCATTCATCTGGGGGCGAGCAATCCCAAGCTTCTTGACACGGAACTGACTGAATCAAGTCTGGTGAGGTGAAACGATGCGCGACGGATTCATTGTGATCGATGCGGACGGACACGCGGGCGATCTGGAGCCCATGTACCGACAGCGGCTTCCTGAACAGTACCGGAAGCGGATGAGCGTCGGTGGGAGTGGTGACACGTTCGATCGGCGCCAGAACGGGACGATCCCATTTCGCTCCACCTCACTGGAGCAGAATCTCGCGGATAACGATCTCCAGGGCATTGACGTCCAGGTGCTGTATCCCACCGGTGGTCTGGGGCTCTCGCGAATTCGCGAACATGATTACAGCATCGCTTTCGCCCGCACCTATAACGATTGGCTATCGGAGTACTGCGCCGAGAATCCCAAGCGGATCAAGGGCGTGGCGATTGTGCCGATCCATGTGGATGTGCAGGAGTCCATTCGCGAGCTTGAGCGTGCGGTGGAGAAGCTGGGCCTGGTGGGCGTGATGCTCAACTCGTTCATACGCGATCGTAACGTTGCGCATCCGGACTTCTGGCCCTTTTATGAGGCATGTGATCGGCTGGGCGTAGCCATTGGCTTTCACTCCTCCGGTGGGGATGCCATGGATCCCGTGGCGCACTTTGACAACCTGCTTGCCATGCACACGTTTTCTCACGCGCCGGAGCAGCTGCTGTGCTGCACGGCTGTGATCTATTCTGGGCTTCTGGAGAAATTTCAGAACATCAGGGTTGCCTTCCTCGAGGCCGGCGCCGGCTGGGTGCCATTCTGGATGGAGCGCATGGACGGCGAGTGGGCCAGGCGCAAGTTTGATGCGCCCCTGCTCCAGGACTATCCGTCAGCCTATATGAAATGCGGCCGAGTGTATGTCTCGTGCGAGCCTGAGGAGAAAACACTGTCCTACGTGGCCGAGTGGATAGGCGCGGATCAGCTCCTCTTCCCATCCGACTATCCGCACTGGGACGGAGCGTTTCCTAACTCGGTAGAGGAGCTCTCCGAGCGAGACGATGTATCGGAGGAGCTCAAGCGCAAGATCTTTTTCGATAACCCGCAGCGGCTCTACGAGCTCACCGTGGATCCGGCCGATTTCCAGGTGCCCGTGAAGGTGGGCCTCGCGTAGTTCATCCCGTTCGCCACAGTCGCGTTTGGAACGCTCCGACCGGATTATTGAACTGACCTCTCGGGTGTACAGGAGGCAACATGCCTGGCCAAAGACGTCCGATAACCCGCTATTCATCATTCGCTACCGCGCTCGCCGTGGCACTCATGGCCGGTTGTAGCGCCGCGCCACCACCGGCGCCGACGTCCGCTCCGGCGGCGAAGTCAGAGCCGGCGGCCAAGCCCGCGCCTGCTGGCGCCGCGGCCGTGCAACCTACCGCGGCTCCAGCGGCAGGCAAAACAGCCACCGCGCCCGTGCAAACCAAGGTCCAACGGCTGGTCATGTCATTGGTGCCGCCAGCTCAGGAGAGCAACGAGCTCCGGAACATGAGCTCACCCGAGGTCTGGCCGTTCCGATCCGTCTATGAGTATCCGATTGCCGTAGATCCCCAGACGATGAAATTTATCCCCGGGTTGGCTACGGAGTGGTCGCTCGAGCCAGACGGAATGTCCTTCCGCTTCAAGATTCGCAAGGGCGTCCGGTTTCACTACGACAAAGGGGAGCTGACGGCCAAGGACTTTGTCCACGTCTACGAGGACATCATCAAGCCAGACTCAACGCACGGTCAGTCCAACTACTGGCGTACGGCGCTCAAGAGTATCGAGGTGGTGAATGATTATGAGCTGATCTACCACCTGGCCAAACCGGATGGTCAGTTCATTACCGCTATGTCAGAGAGCCAGGGTGGGATGGAGATCCGCAGCAAGGCCCACTACGATTCAGTCCCGGAGAAGTCGATTCAAACGACGATTGCCGGCACTGGTCCCTATCAAGTGAAGGAGCGGGCGCAATCGCAGTACGTGCGGCTGGAGAGGGTGCCCTTCCAGCACTGGCGCGTCACACCCGATTTTCCTGAGTTTGAGTTTCGCTATCAGCGTGAGGCATCCACGCGTCTGGCTTCGCTCTTGAGTGGTGAAGCGCAGATTGCGGATCTCCCACAGGACTTGCTGGCCCAGGCTGAGAAACAAGGGTTCAAGATTCTCAAGGGTGTCTTCCCGGGCGTGCGCGTCTTTGGCGCGTTCCATTGCTGTTTGCAGCAGGATCTGAAGGATCCGGCGAAGGGCTGGATTCATCCGGAGAGCCCACTCATGGACGTCCGCGTGCGGCAGGCGCTGAACATGGCCGTTAACAAGGACGAGCTCAACCGCGCGTTCTTCGCCGGCAAGGGATTGCCAATGCAGGTGAACCACTTCCTGCCTAGCCGCCCGGGGTGGAACCCGGAGTGGGAGAGGACGTACCAGGATGCTTACGGGTACAACCCGGAGAGAGCCAAAGCGCTACTGGCCGAGGCAGGCCAGCCCAATCTCAGGATTCCGATTTTCCTCCAACCAGTCTCTGGCCTTTCCGGCGGTGAAGATCTGGCCGAGGCGATCGCGGGGTACTGGCGAGCCATTGGCGTTCAGCCGACACTCCAGAGCATTGACGGGTGGACTTGACGACGCAGCTCCGAGCCCTGAAGATCCCGCTTGGGATGACGCTCCGCGGGACGGGCTCCAACCAATTCACCGGCACCAGCCAGTTCAATAGTGGCATCTCCTCGGGCCGCGGTGGCGCCGAGGACATGGAGGCCAACCAGGCGCTGCTCGACATCACCGCCACTCTTGATGAGCAGAAGCAGGATGAGCTGTGGCGCAAAGTGGGCGAGCGGTACTTCAGTCAGTACTTGGGGGTGAACCTGTTCTGGCTCCCGGCTGAGGCCGTGGCGGCTCCGGGCATTGTGTCAGACTGGCTCTACCCTGGAGCACTGACCGGTACCTGGACACATATCCACAATATCAAGGCGGCGCCTTAAGAGCGGCGAGAGACGAGCGGCGAGAGTAGGAGATTTCCCTGACCCCTGACCTCTCGCCTCTTTAAGAAGATAGGTTCTCAGCGGAAGGATGAATCAAACATGAAGGTTGTCGTCACCAATGTGATGGGGACGGAGGACGCGTACGAGCCGATTCGTGCGGCCGGGCATGAGCTTGTCTTCGCTCGGCCGGCCGGAGCCGGGCGCCCAGTTCCGTTGAGCGATTCTGAGCTCATTGAGGTGTGCCGAGACGCGGACGGCGTGCTGTCATTCTCATTGTCAGGAGAAGTGATGGCTAGCGCACCCAAGCTGCGCGCCGTGGTCGCCTCAGCGATCGGTTACGAAAAGATCGACGTGGAGTCCGCAACCAATCTCGGCATTCTGGTCTGCAATAGTCCCACGGCCGAGAATTTCGTGAGTGTCTCTGAATCCACCGTGCTGCTCATGCTCGCCCTGCTCAAGCGACTTAAGCGCAAAGAAGCGCGGTTACGAGCCGGCGAGTGGGGGCAGGTCTCAGACCGAGGCCACTTGCTCTGGAAAAAGACAGTGGGGCTCATTGGTCTCGGTCGGACTGGATCCGGGGTGGCGCAGAGGCTGGGCGGCTGGGACGTGGAGGTTGTTGCCTACGATCCCTATATCTCGGATGAGCGTGCACGGGAATTGGGCGTCCGACTTCTTGACCTGGATACGCTCCTCAGTGCGTCTGACATTGTGTCCCTGCATGTGGTGGTGACACCGGAGACGCGGGGGATGATTGGCGAGGCGCAGCTACGGCGGATGAAATCGTCGGCGTACCTGATTAATACCTCGCGCGGCGAAGCCATCGATGAAGCAGCCCTGACGCGGGCGATCCAGGAGGATTGGATCACCGGCGCGGCGCTTGACACCTTCGAGGTGGAGCCGCTCGCGCTCGATAGCTCACTCCGGGATCTTGATCCTGAACGCGTCTTGCTGACACCGCACAATGTGGCGCACACCATGGCCAGTTTGGTCGCAAACCGCGCATTGGCAATAGAAAGTCTGCTCACGGCCCTGAATGGGGAGGTTCCACCCACCGTGGTGAATCCCGATGCCGTTGAAGCATGGCGCGTCAAATTTGTCGCTGGAGCCGCCTGAAGCTTTCGCGAAGCGAGATGGAGTGTGCGCGCACACCCAAAACTGAGAGCGGGAAAAAATATCCTGCTCGTTGACGACGTTCTGACCTCGGGTGCGACGGCATCGTTTTGTGCAAAA
>JBJXFJ010000101.1:0-8235 GCA_046154735.1 Chloroflexota bacterium
AGCCGCTCCTATGGATGGTTGGATCCTCCAGAGCGGACGCTGAACGGGTGCACCTCGATGGAGACGGCTGGGGAGAGTGCGGATGCCCTAGGGGCGACTGGCCGGCCGCCCGCGCCACCACCCAGAACGCTATGCGTTACCCACGTCTTTGTGGAAACGTTGAGGTTGTCCGCACCGGAGGCTGTGACCCATCAAGTGACCGGATTTGTTGGGTAAGTATAGAGCCCAGTCCTTGGGATAAGGAAAGCGGCGCTCCCGGACGTCACACTCCAGATACCGGGTGCACATTGTCCCACGTTCTCTAGATACATAGATCAGTGAGCTCTCGAGCACTGGCCTAAAGAAACTCCAGAACCGCGTTATTGAACTCATTGATGCGCTGCGTGGGTGCGAAGTGCCCGGTGTCCTTCAGCACTACCAGCTTCGAATTTGGAACCAGCTCCGCGGTGTGCTGCCCCATTTCAAGAGCGTTCACCTCATCGGTGTCACCCCAGACCACAAGAGTTGGCGCTTTCACATGAGGCAGACGACGAACCGTGCCGTATTTGTCTCGTGTCTGCTGGTTGTTCATGTGCTTCAGAATTTTTCGATACACCTCGAGCGCGTTAGGAACCTCCAGCACACGTAAGCACTCTGGAAGCAGTGCATCCACCCACTCTTCCGTAAGATGAAGCTGGTTCTTCAGGCTTTCACGCACCTGGTCCGGATTCGGCGGCTGAAACTCGGTCATTGAAGGGATCGTCCGAGTGCGCGTGCCCCCGCTGCCCACCAAGATCAACTTGTTTACGCGCCCCGGGCTTTCATACGCGAAGATGGATGCCAGCCAACCACCCATGGAGTGCCCCACGATATTTGAGCGCTCGATACCGAGCGCATCCTGAAACTCGCGCACAAAATCCACGATGTAGGCGAAAGAATATTCCATGTCGAGCCGATCACCGAGCCCCCACCCAAGGCAATCAATCGCGATAGCTCGAGTCTTCTGGCCAATGGCTTCAAGGTTTGGCCGCCAGGTGTGGGCCGCCTGAACAAAGCCGACGCCATGCAAAAAAATCGTCGGCTCCCCCGATCCGGACTCGAGATAGCGAGTCCGACCGTGACTCAAGTCCACCCATTGTTCGCTGACGTTTGACTTATCAGTGGCCATTGCGGGGTCTCCTCAATTACGTGAAATTCAAAAGCGGGTCGTTCTAAAGAACGACCCGCTCCCAGGCTGACGAAATCAATTGGCTCTTACCGTGCGTCAGTAATGCGATTCTGATCCACGAGCCACTTGGCAAATCCGAGCTTGGCTGGATCCGGCCCTTCCACTCCAGCGCGCAGCGGCGGACGAGGAATTGGAATCGGCTCACCACGCTCCAGCCGCTCCATGATGAACCGGACACGCTTCTCCTCGAGCTGATCAATCGCGTCCAGCGGGGAGAATGCCTCGGCCACGCAGCCTGGCAGCTCCGGATATTCCGCGCGGCGGATCCAATCCCCGTCCTCTTTCTCGACGGACTCCATGACGAGCACGTAGGGGATCGCCAGGTACTCTTCAGGGCTCATGCTCATGTTTGCCGCCTCCAGTGCAACCTTCAAACCGGACGCTTGCCCGGCACGATACTAGTGTAGGGCTATCCTTATTTCCGAGCAACTGACTCAAGTATACGGGGACTCGGCCAGCATCTCTTGCCACAGCCGTTCCAAGCGCGGGCGCATGGCCGGAAACTACACCGGCCAGACTCGTAAGTCGCTCGTGGGGAACTCAAGGCTCACAATCTGTCCCTCAGCCCAGTTGTCCCCCGCTTCCATGTACACCGTGACGTCTTCAGCGCTGCCGATGTTGACGCGCGCCTCAAATCTATCACCGATGAACAGAAGTGCCTCAACGGTGCCTTTGATGCGGTTGACACTGCCGGCCGATTCGTCCGGGCGCACCACAACCTTCTCCGGTCGCACGGCCACCTGGCACTTGACACCCGTGGTGAGGTCGTCCGAAGCATTGCGGGTCTCCACAACGCCTCCCTGATCCAGCTTCACCACAACGGTCTCACCACGCCGCTCCGCCACCACTCCGTCAAGAATCAGCGTGCGGCCGAGGAAGTCACGCACCATGGCTGTGGAGGGTGCGTTGTATAGCTCCTGCGGCCGTCCAATCTGCTCAATTTTGCCCAGATTCATTACCGCGATGCGATCCGACAAACTGAGCGCCTCGATCTGATCGTGCGTCACAAACAGCACGGTGATTCCGAGACGGCGCTGAAGCACTTTCAACTCACCGCGCATTTGCTCACGGAGCTTGGCGTCCAGATTACTGAATGGCTCATCCAGCAACAGGAGCTCAGGTTCAAACACGAGACTTCGGGCCAGCGCAACACGCTGTTGCTGACCGCCTGAAAGCTGAGTGGCACCACGATTGCCCAGCCCACTCAGGCCCACCTGGCTCAGGGCGTGCTCCACCTTTTCTTTAACAATGGCGTTTGACGCTCGACGAACACGCAGCGGGTATGCCACGTTCTCGAAGACGGTCATGTGCGGCCAGATCGCATAGCTCTGGAAGACCATGCCCATGTTGCGCTTATGCGTCGGAACGTAGGACCGGCCATTTCCGGAATCCATCACTCGCCCGCCATAGCGGATCTCCCCGCCACTGACGCGCTCAAGCCCAATCACCATCCGTAGGGTTGTGGTCTTGCCACAACCAGATGGCCCCAGCAAGGTGAGCACCTCTCCCTTGTGGACATTGATACTAATCGTATCAACCGCTTTGACCGTTCCGTAAAACTTGGTGACCTGATCTATTTGAAGAACTATATCGCCCGCATTATTCCCAACAGTGGCCTGGTCTGGGGCGGGACTCGTGATCGCCATCGAGCTATCTCCTTTGACAGTTCAATCGGGAATTGAGGGCTGCATCCAACGGGAGCTGATACTGTAAATTTCCCGCCCCGCCCCACTCTGGCACATCATGCTGATATGAAGAACTGATCCGGCCGCGCCACTAGTGCGTCTTGGGCCGCCTCCGGCCACGCTGTTACGGACTTTGGCAACACTATGGAGACGGAACGCACCCGCTGCTGATCAGGATTGATACCAGGCGGCGTCAATCCATCGGGCAATCCGCGTGCGTGATTCAGCAAGAATCGACGCACTTGGATGATAGCGGTATCTGAAGAACCGAGGTGCTCACGAGTCCGGTCAAAGATCCGCCCCATGCTCTCCTGCATCGCATTGTCCTGAGCCGAGATCCCACGAATACCCGTGAAAGACGCTCCAGATCGCTGGGCGGCTCGATCGATGAGAAAATCGTTTCCTGCGTTCCGCACGGGATAAAACGTACCCGGAATGAGCTCCATGTGAATTCCCAGGCCGGCGCGCATGGGCTCCAGCTCATCCGCGGCAAGCGGGCGTGTAGGATGCCACTGGAAGCTCCAGGTTAGACACGTCTCGTCGTCAATCGGTACCCAGGCATGACCGCCAATCGGGTTATCCCCAAAGGGCGGAATCATCGTGTACCAGGGGGCAATCCACTGGGTGATTCGCCAGTAGTAGTGGTCCGTGTCAGCTTGACGTCGAGCGCCAATAAGCACACCGTACGGGGTACCCACAACCTCGAAGTGAGGAGCCGTGTCCTGCTGCGAGAGGGCCGTGCCGCCGGTCTGGCGGCGCATCACGTTAGCCGTCCCTGGCCCCTGATCACGGTGCAAGAACGAGATGTGACTGGAGTCAATACCACCTTCCTGAGCCTGTGCCCAGTTGCAGGACTGAATGCGCTTGGTATGGTAACGGTGCGATTCCGGCACAAGCGCCCATTCCAACTTCGGAAGCGCAGGCTGCAGGGCGGGCGGGCCCAGGTACACCCAGATGACGCCACCGTGATCTCGAGCCGGATAGCTGCCAATCCGAACCTTGTGCTTGAAGTTGCTTTCCGGGGGCTCATTGGGCATGTCAACGCACACCCCGAAGGTATCGAACTTCCAGCCGTGGTAGACGCACCGCAAGCCCGCTTCCTCGTTGCGCCCAAAGAACATGGAGGCGCCGCGATGGGGGCAGTTCTCCGCCACCACGCCCACGTGTCCGTTTGAATCGCGGAACGCCACGAGCGATTCACCCAGTAGTTTCAGGCGTACGGGCGGACAGTCCGGTACCGGGAGCTCCTCCGGGAGAAGCGCCGGAATCCAGTATCGCCTCAAGAGCTCACCCATGGGCGCGCCGGCGTTCGTCCGTGTCAGGAGCTCGTTGTCAACCCGTGTCAGCATGATGACCCCATCAGTGTCAGGACTGATCCCATCACGAACGTAGCTCCTTGCACAGGGCAGCTATCTTCTGGATCAGCGGACGACCGCTGTCCATGGTCCATGAAATATAGGAATCGAAGTTCTTGTAGTCCGGAAATAGCTCTCGATCAATAACCGGTGCATCCAGGCGACGGCTATTGGGCGTTGTGCTCTCCTTAAACGCATCCACGAACGCGGTCTGTCCGTCCTTGGACCAGAGCCAGTTTAAGAAGACCTTTGAGGCGTTCGGGTGTGGGGCATTGCGGAAGACGGCCGACCCCTGCGTGGAGAGGTTGCCACCGATGCTCATAATCTCTACCTGCGTCCCAATACCGTTGGACTGCAACTTCCGTAGCTCGGGTGAATCCACACCGATACCGATGGGGTAACGCCCCGTTGCCACCCACTCCGTGGTGATGCGCACAGTATCCTGGAACACAGGCTTCTGCTGAGAGAGTACTGTGCGCACGAAGTCCTCGCCCTTCGTCTGCCACATGCCTACCAGCGCGCTCATTCCATGGGCTGGAACCGTGCAATCGTCAACGACGATCTGGCCCTGGAATTCAGGCTTCATCAGGTCATCAATTGTTGAGAGCTTGTCCTTACCGATCTTCTCCCGGTTGATGTAGATCTGGCTGGCCAGTGCAGCATTGTGAACAATGATCGATTTCTGATCGTTCGAGGTATACATCTCAAACTTGCCGCCGCCCCAGTGAGCATCCTCCATTACGTCCCGCCGGACGAAGAAGGGCTGAATGTCCTGGTAAGCGTTGGCCGGCAGGAGCACATTGTTCATGTTGCTCGTTGTGGCCACCATAATATCCCAGTTGAACACACCATTCTGCTGCTCGGTGATGATCTTCGGTGAGATATCACTTGGCCGCGCACCGGTGTGCTCCACTTCAATATCCGGAAATTCCTTCTTGAAGCTCGCGATCAGATTCTGATAGTCCGACCCGGGGTGCGTGACAACGACCACTTTTTCCTTCTTGGCCGCTTCTACCACGCGTTGCCACTCAGCCTCCCAGCCAGCTCCTGTGGAAGCAGCCGGCTGAGCCGGCGCCGCGGGCTTGGCCGCTTCGGCTTTGGCCGCCGGCGCTTCAGATTTGACGGCGGGGGCCTCTGTTTTCGGCGCCTCGGCTTTTCCTGATGGCGCTGACGGTGTCGCTGCTGGCGCGCACGCCGTCACTATTAGGCTTACGGCCATTGAGGCAAGAAGTGCCTTCAACCCACGCTGGTTCATGATCGTCTCTCCTCTCGCACCCATATTCATAGAGTCAACCAGTGGCGATGAGCGCCCCGATCGACCGACTCGTATCTCTCTTAACTGACCGCCCGCTTCAACCCACCGTGAATATCGAGGCAAGCGCCGGTCATCCAGGCCGCGGCATCCGAGGCCAGAAAGACCGCGGCTCCAGCCACGTCCACTGGTAATCCCGCTCGCCCCATGGCAATCGTCTGCAGCCACGCACTCATGTCATCACCGGCGCGGCTGGCTGTCACGCGCGGCGTATCGATCATCCCCGCGGCAATCACATTGGCTCGTACCTGTGGCGCCCACTCCACGGACATACCGCGAGTCAGACCAATGAGCGCCGACTTGGCCGACCCATAGGCGGAGAATCCCATCATTGGAGCCGAGTTCTCCCGCCCGCTCACAGATGAGATATTAATGATCGAGCCGTTGCCGTGTTCCAACATGTGGGGCACTGCCGCTTTGGAGCACATGAACGCGCTCTTGACGTTGACCGACCAGCATTCTTGAAAATCCGCATCGCTCATCTCGAGAAGCGGCCCTCTCGTAAACGTGGGACCAAACGTGCCGCCGGCATTGTTCACAAGAATATCAATCCGGCCAAGCTGATCACGAGCATTTGAAACGAGCCTCGCAACCTGGTCAGAATCCGTGACGTCGGTCGGAATCCCGAGCGCCTTGCCACCCCTTGCGGTGAGCTGCTGGCAGGCTTCCTCCACCACCTCGGGCCGCCGCGCCGCAATCACCACGCTGGCCCCCGCGTCCGCCATGGCCTCGGCCACGCCCAGACCAATGCCGGTGCTGCCGCCGGTAATGATGGCTACCCGGCCATCCAGCCGAAAATCAAGTGCTGAGGTCACAATCCTGCGCTCCTTCGGGTCAATGCGAATACGTGCTTACTGGGTCGCACCGGACTAACGACCGGCAATTCCGGACTTGCCACCGATAAAGCGTCCAACCAGTGCCACGCCAGTCGTGAGCAGCAGGATAATCACACCAATCACGGAGGCGCGCTCAAACGCGCCATCAGACATGTGATCAAGCTGCACCATGGAAAGTGGCTGAATATTGCGACTCGAGAGCAGCGCCACCACACTCGTTGCGCGAGCCGCTGTGGCAAACGTGAGCACGCCAACAACAGCCACCACGGGTGCAACCAGCGGAATGACTACGCGTCTCAGCGTATACATCCAGGAGCCTCCACTGGCCCATGACGCTTCCTCCAGTTCCGCTCCGAGCTGAACCATGTTGGACTTAATGATCTGCACGCCCACCGTCATACTGCTTAGCGTCACAGCTATGATGAGAATCCACATCGTGCCATATAGGGGCCTGAACACGGGAGTACCCAGAAACAGCCAGAGGAAACCGAGACTGATGACAATTCCCGGCAACGTCGTCGGGAGCCAGGTAAGGAAGTCGAGCAGGCCCCGTCCGCGGAATCGGGTGCGAACGGACATGTAGGCAATGAGCGTATAAAGGACCATTGACAGGGCCGCTGCGCCAAAGCCCAGGATGAGCGTGTTTCTCAGTGCAGCCAGTAAACCCGGATCTCTCAGGCCCTCTTGCCAGTGCCTCATCGTCCACGGATCCGCCACCGTGAAGAATCCAAACAGCTTCATGAACGTGCTCATCACGATGAAAACGATCGGCACGATGTCCACAATAATGACCAGTGTCAGCACCAGAGCGAAGATCGGCCATCGCCATTTGCCGAGATTCTGCAAACGAGCGGCGTGTTTACCGGTCACCGTGGCATGGCTCCGTTTATTCGTGATCCACTGCTGAGCCAAGACGAAGGGCAGAATTAACCCAAGGACCACCAGGCTGAGCACCGTGGCATTGCCATACTGTGGTGGCTGCTGCTGCACCTGCCGATAAATGAGCGTGCTATAGACGTCAATGTGATGAGGCGCCCCGAGAATCAACTCCACCTCAAACGACTCAAGCGACCGAATGGTACCCAGCAGCATCACAATCATCAGCGCGGGCGCCATCACCGGCACCACGATTCGAAACAGTGTGCTGAACGTGCTTGCTCCAGAAGCAATCGACGCTTCCTCGAGCGAGGAGTCCAGGTTGCGGAACGCGGGCGTGAGCAGAATCACCTTGGATGCGAGCGTCCCCGTCACTAAGTGAACGAACACGATGCCCCACCAAGAGTAGATATCAAATACCGGCCCGGTCACGAACGGCAGATTCATGAGCAGCTTGTTTGCCAGTCCTCGCTCGCCGTCAAAGATGAGGATCCAGCCGAGCGTCACGGTCAGCGTCGGGAGGAAGAATGCCACCCAGAAACCGAACTCCAGGATGTTCTTCCCTGGCAGATTCGTTCGAGCGAACAACCATGCCAGACATACACCCAGGGCGAACGAGATAAACTGGCGAACCGCGGTCAGCCCAAGGGTGTTGAAGATGGCCTCGCGAATCTTCGGTTCTGCGAGACCAGTGCGCCAATTATCCAGACCCCAGGTCATCTCGCGCCCGAAAATGCCAACCTGGAAACTGTTGATAATCAAGAGCAGGATTGGATAGAGAACGACGAAAGCGACCAGTGCAAGTAGGATTGAGAAGAGGAGTCCCAGTCCGCTGAGCGAGATCCCACGCCGAGTTGGGAGTGAGCTCCTATTCGCAATCGTTGGAGCAGCCGAGGCCATGCGCACCCTCCGTAAGCTGGCGAGAGTGTAACGAGTGACGGCAGGAAGAATCGAGCATTATCAA
>JBJXFJ010000133.1:0-2502 GCA_046154735.1 Chloroflexota bacterium
TGGGGATGAGCGGGTGAAGAAGCGCGAGCTCCCCAACAATGAGCGCCTCAAACGGCCGGATTGGTGATAGCATGGCGCCCAGGTTTCCACGGATCACGGCGTGTGCCGCCCCGTCCACAACATCAGACTCATCAGGATGGAAGTGCCAGGGCAGCTGCCAGGGAATACCGGCCAACCGCAATCCTAATGCGGCGACAACAATAGCCAGCATCAATGTCCGCACCATCGTGCCCGGGGTCTTCTCGTACCGATCGCGGATCAATGTAACGTCCGTAGTCGAGTACTGCCTGGAAAGCACGCCTGGTGAGAGATCATGCGCCGGCCTCAACGCCGAGCACCTGACATTGGTAGACCGCCCAGTGAGTGAAGTGCGGATCCAGGACGTACTTCACACGCATTCGGTAGTGCTCATCGATGTAGCGCTCTAGCGCCGGGAGAACGCGCGAGTGGCCAATCCAGCGGAGTGATGGGTCCGTGCACAGAGCGTGAGGGAGGTCTGTAAGTCCGTTCGCCTGAAGGTAGTTACGAACTACTGGCCATGGGTTTGCCCAACTGAGATAGATGGACCGAAAGGGCGGCTCCTGCAAACGAAATGGTTGCCAGTAAGTGAAAAGGTCAAACCCACCTTCGTAGGCAACGATGTACGTATATTCGGGAACACGCTGCAGCTCCCATGCACGCGCATCAACAAGCTCCCGCTCGCGCAGTTGATTCCGTGCCGTGTAGTAGTCAGTTTGCAGGCGTGGGAGAACGACGACTGCCGCAATCCCCGCAACCAGCACGAGCATCGGCCAGCGAGGCCGCATCCGTCCGCGTGCCGCCATGAAGCAGACACAGGCCACCCCGAGGAGGATGAGCGGGGCCGTCACCCGCCAGGGGGGTGCCTTGGCCACCGCTCCAATAGTGCCCGCAAGCGCCAGAATCGTGGTGAGTACGAAAACGGAATATTTCCCAAGATCCGAGTGTCGCGGCAGCATCACCATGACCGCAACCATGCACAGCGCGAGCTCGAGCTGGTTGAATAACACACCCGCGAGTCCGACTGAGCCAAGAATGAGCGTGAGCGCGGGGGCGCGGGCAGGCTCCGAGCGCCACAGCAGCCCCAGCAGCGGCAGGAAAACCAGAGACACGGGGAACTGATTGCTGAAACGGTTCAGCGTTCCCCGGAGGCGGTCCAGCTCAATGGGGACATACTGCTCCAGCATCTCAAGGCGCCGCGCTTCAGATGCTGCCGCGAGGCGAGCAAGTCCGAACACGTCCGGATTCGTGCCCATCCAATTCTCATAGACCGTATGGTCTGACTCGGTCCAGCCGGCCGCTGCCAGGACCTGAGGCAGGATCATGGGACGGAGCTCTCGCGGCAGATATTCAGTCACTGAAGTGCGGTACCTCCCGTCAGCATGGACCGTGTCCCACCCCGGAGTATCACGATAGTAACTCCAATCGGTCACGGCACCGGACGTGATCAGCAACATCGTAAGGCCAGCTAGAGCCGCCGCCCGTCGCCAGTATTGAGAGAGATGCTGACTCTCGTTGAGCAGGATAGGGAGCGCGAAGACGCCGCCCAGCAGGAGCACTGACCACGCAGAGTCCAGCCGAATCAAGCTCCCCAGTAACGCGAGTGCCAATCCCGCTCCCGCCGTTGCCCAGGCGAATCCAGTCCCGGGGTAGGTGAGTATGGATCGGAGCAGCAGCAGCAGGCCGGCACACGTTGCAGTGCCAGCCACGGCCGTCCACTGCAGGCGCACGAGCAGGGGCACGAGGTAGAGCACGCCGAGACCAGTGGCAAGCACGAGATCCAGTGGGCGGCCGAACAGGAGTGCGTAAACCAGCGCAATGGAGGCAATGAATATCGTGCCCACAAGCAACCCGTCGTACCAGGGCACTCCAGGTACCAGCTCGTACAACCTGACCAGGACATGCCCGAGACCGGCGTTGAGAAAGAGGGTTCGACCTTCAGGCCGTCCGTCTGGCACCCAATGACCTTCAAGCGTGAGACGGAGTGACGGATCGTCGTTCGTATCGTAAAAGATCCCGATTGTGGACCACGCCACGCCGGCAATGACCGATACAATAGTCACGGCTTGGAAGAGCGATGAGCGCCCTATGACACCAAGAAACTCAGGAGCCGACCGTGGTCGCCCGATAAGAATCGACGTCGCCATCAATGACTCCGCGCACCCGGCAGAGGATCAATGAGTGAGCAGCGATAGGCAGTGATGGCGGAATCAATGGGCTCGCGGGTGAAGTGAGCCGAGACACCATGGTGCTCGCGAATGTATCCATCAATGATGGGCAGAATTGTCTCTGACGCCACGAGTCGAAAGCGCGCGTCAGTGCACAGCGAATAGGCAAGATGATTGATCCCGTGTTGCTCAAGATAGTTCTGGACCGCGGGAGTGTAATTGGTCCAGTTGAGCGGGATCATGCGCCATGGAGCTTTTGTCGCCAGGAAAGGTCTCCAGTACTCCTCCGGACGGAATCCGCCCGTTGGGTGGATCA
>JBJXFJ010000102.1:0-3660 GCA_046154735.1 Chloroflexota bacterium
CCCCCCCCCCCCCCCCCCCCGCTCCGGTGACGGGACGCCCGTCAATGGTCCTGAGCATGTCAACGGTCCCACGAGTCATCGAGCCTCTCTAGAAGCCGATCACGGACGGTAGACATCCAGCCGGGCTCTGGTGCACCAATCTTGATGGCGATGTCCTTGATGTCACGCATGAGCTTCTCAAGAGGCCGGTTGTCATCATGTATCTGAATGGCTTCGGCTGATGTGCCGCTATAACCGTGAGCAATCACACTCTTGTTACGGAGGGCGGCCAGCTTGTCCAGTCGTCGAAGCCGTCTTAGCAAACTCTTCTGACGCTGTTGCGTGGAGGAGTCCGACACGGCGTTTATACCGATACTCGCGAGCTGCTCCAGAACCCAGCGGCTAACACCGCGATTCGGATCGATGTTACTTTCGGATAGTTTCTTGCAGAGCGTTTCGTCATTCTTGAGACGGCTCCGGAACTCTTCGGTGAACTGCCCATCGGGCCAATGCTCTGATTCGCTCAGCGTAAGCGTTTGCTCGCACAGCAGGCAGAAAGCCGCTTCCTGGTATCGAAAGATTCGGCCCAGCAGGTCCGCGTAGCGGTCATTGATGTAACACATCTCAATGCTGGAGACGAGCTCGGCAAGGCGCGCCCGGCTATCCCCGCTCTCAAGGTCGTCTAGGCGCTCGGTCTCACTCCTGGTCCATCCGATGTCCGCGTCGCTCAGCATGGGTTGCGCGCGCTGAAGCGCCTCGCGGGCGTCGCTAAAATTGAGCTGAGCCCGGCGTCGTGCATACTCAGCAAGGTCCAGCGTGGGAGCTCCAGATCCGAGCCGTTCAAAGAGATCACGGCACTGCTCGAACTCGAAGCGATTCAGCGCGCTGCGAGCCAGGCGTTTGAGCTCATCGCGGCGCAATCGTTCAGCAATGTCGATCAGCGTGCCGCGATCGTCGCCGTCCTTCACATAGATCGGCCGGACGCGGTCGCCAAACGCCTTCACCGCGCTCACCAGGAGCGCAAAATTGGCGGCTGGCGTTCCGCTGGAAAGCCCGAGATAGACGGGCGTCTCAGGTTCCACGACCATGCCGTTGAGCGCGCGCTCGAACGCATCGTGCATGACGTCGTATGAGCTTGGGTCGCAATTGGTCAGTACCTCCGACCGAACAAACTCACAAGCGTCGCCGAGCCGTGCCATGAGCAGTGACTGGAGCAGGGCGCTGATCGTCACGGTGTCCTTCTCGCGATGGACGCCGGCGATGGCCGGTTGGTCTGTACAGAAGAGGACGATGCTGATCGGTGCGGGTGACTCCTCGTCCATCGTGCGCAATGCAGCGTCAAGAATGGGCGTCTGAATGCAGGAAGGATCGATCCCGTCCGCTGCGATTCTGAGACCGAGCTCTCTGACGCTGAGCTGGGCATAGCGGTCCGGTAGTTGCTCCCGGGCAATGTCCCGGTTCCCCACGTTCCACAGCAACAGTGCCGTCATTGTGCCTCCACCAGATTGATCGCGAGCCAGCCTAACGGCTGATGGGGTAGACCACCCTGGACGACGAGCTGACGTGATGACGGAAACCGCGCGCCGCCTCCACCACGCTGGAGGCGATAGCGATCCACAATGTTCTGCCTGAAGTTGGGCTGATCCTCCAGCCGGTTGCCCAGTGTCTTCGACCGCCAGCCGCCACCCCATCCTACTTGCAGGTAGAACGTGGAGGGCGCCGCGGTGCTCACAGCCTGGCGGACCGCGCCGAGCCAGTCTGCCAGCTCCTCCAGCCCACCCTCCTGATACATCGCCTGCTCACGGCCCAGGAGGTCCGCCGCGTGAGCATTGCAGATGCCGGCCATGTTTTCAACGGCGGAGCGCTGCGTGCCGAACCCGAGCGCCTCGTGGCCCAGCAGATTCAGATCCAGGCTGAGCCGTCCGGTGAGCTGTGAGCGGGGCGCCAGCGCCTCCGTCCAGGCGCGCCGGCTCCGCGCAGACGGGCCGAGCCGGCCCTCTCGGGTGCTAAAGATCTGAACCTCAATGAGCGCGGCCTCGTTGGCCGCAAGCGTGCAGTCCGAGGGACGAACGGCGCGCATGACGTCGAAATTGGGCGCTTGACCATGGACGTGGTCCACACTTCCGCCCAGCAGCGTACGCTCCCAGGCGCCCGCTGCCTGTTCCTTCTTGCCATTTAGATCGTGCGTATGGAGCTTTCGACCGGCGGCAAGGTGCCAGAGTAGCGCCGTACGGAGCGCTCCCTTGAGCGACGAGCCCGGCAGATACGCCCGGCCCAGGGCGGTGCGGATGATGGGCGCAATCTCCTGGGGCGGGTTCCCAGATGGCGCTCTGTACTGGATCGGCGCAATCCTGGAGTCCCTGAGCTTGTCCAGCGGGAGTAGGCGCGCCAGACCCTGCTGACCCAGGCGCGAGCGGCCCTGATCATCCAGTGCCTCAATCGCTTGATCCACGTCCAGCACATAGACCGTGCCCTGTTCCACCCGGAATTCGTGATCGCGCGCCCAGGTGGCGCCAGTGCCGACGTGGACAGGCGTGATGACTCGGGCGGTCAGCCGATAGTTGCGGACGAGCGGCTCAGGCATTGGTCACCTCTGGCAGTCGCGCCGGCAGGCCCAGAACCAGCCCGGCGCGATAGACCCGATGCGCGGTGAACGCCGCTGGCGTGACATCCACGAGCTGCCCACCATCCGCTAGCCATTCCGGCAGCGCCGCGCCTTCCGCAATCATCCGCACGCTTCTTCGGCGGAATGATCGACCTTCCGGCGATCCGATCCAGCCAAAGCGGTCCAGCAGGTCATAGCTGGCTGGTGGAGCCAGCGCGCCTCGCTCCAGCTCTGCCAACGTGGGCGCATAGGGCGCCAGGGTGACCAGTCCGTTGGCGCCATTGTTATTCCAGAAGAGACGCTCCGGTGGGAGGAGCCGAAACTGGCCATGGCCGCTGGATCGCCGACCACCCAGCCCGGACTCAGCCAGCGCTTCAAGCCCTGTCTGGAGTAACACCTGACTGGGGGCATCCGCCACCTGGGCCAGGAATGCCAGGCCGCCGCCCGGCGCCAGCCACAACCGGCCGAGGTTCCATACCTCCGAGCGGCCGCTCAGCCGGTCGATAGTGACGCGCGGGGCCGCCTGCTCTGCCCAGAGCAATCCACCTGATGGAAGCTCCGTTGCCTCAGCCTCTGAAACCCAGACCGCGTCATGCTGGAGAAAGCACTCCGGATGGAGATGTGGCGTAAGGTCATGCCCCGCAACCCAATCCGCAAACACTGCTCGGGAAACGAACCGGACGTGCTTGAGCCGCTTGGCCGTGTCCGGCGCATCCGCCAGCCGAGCGGGCAGACGCGGCCGGGGAAATAGCGTGATCTCACCGTAATACGGATGGGCCGAGCCGAGCCGGAACGGCGCAGAAGCTGGATCGTGGAGCTGGGACAGCAGCTCCTCCAACGCTGCTGTGCCGCGCACCTGGCGCAGGGCGCTGCAAATGGCGCTGAACAGCGTATCAGCATGCGCCAGCACGCCTGTTTCCTCAACTCCCACACCACGTTCGCCCAGGTGAAGCGGGCCGCGCGCCTCTAGCCGATAGAGGAGAAACTGAGTCGCATCCCCACTGGGAGCGCGAGTGTCCGGCCGGAGCGCGGGCGTCTCGCCCGACACCGGTAGCCTAGAGGTCATCGTGCTCGGG
>JBJXFJ010000134.1:0-3572 GCA_046154735.1 Chloroflexota bacterium
TCACCCAGGCCGCCATTAGCGGCGGCACCACCACGAACTACGCGTATGATGGGGATGGCAAGCGGATGTGCAGCAGTACCCCGTGCACCACGCCGGAGTACGTGTACGACGTGAGCCGCGGGCTGCCGGTCATCCTGCAGGATGGGACCAAGCAGTACGTGTGGGGTCAGGGCCTGGCGTACAGCGTCAGTGGGCCCACCATCGCCGTGCATCACAATGACGGCCTGGGCTCAACCCGAGCAACGACGACGACAGCGGGGCAGGTCGAGTCAAGTTACCTGACCGATGACTTCGGCGTGTCCAAGCTCATTCGGGGAACGAGCCCGGCGCGGATGCAGTACACGGGCGAACCACGGGATAGTGAGACGGGCTTCGTGTACTTGCGTGCGCGGATGTACGATCCAGCGGTGGGGCGGTTCTTACAGCGAGATCCGTACCCGGGCTCAATCGCGGACCCGCAGAGCTTGCATCGGGTCACTTACGTGCACAACTCTCCTACCGGTCGGATCGACCCGTCGGGGCTCATCGCCGTCCCTGGCTCCTCGACCTCGGGAGGCGGGACGTCAGCCACGAAGGCGAAGGTGCTGGGCTCGTACTCTACACAGGTTTGCGACCACAAGTACTACTGTACAACCGTTGACTGGGACGCAAATGGAGGAGTATCCGGAATAAGCTACCAGTGCTCCAACGGAGCCACGGTGGCAGGCTTTGGTACCGGCGGAGCGATCGGGTGTCAGCTCCAATACGCGGTAATTTGGGAATGGAACCCCGACACGGGGACGTGGGTTTCCGTCAAGAGCTACGGTGAGGATGCATGGCAGAGCAACAGCACATTGCAGACTGCACCGAATACTCCGATCGAGGGCGCCGGAGCGCCAGGGAATGGGAAGCCGAAGGCTGTGACGATCCGGATCAAATACTACGAACCGAGAAACCCGACCCCCAGCCCGATCCACGGCAAGTTGGTATCGGAAAGCCGCCGACTCACGCCCCGGTTGATCCCTACTGGTGCTCCAGCGTCGCGAACCATCACGACGATGGGAGGACTGGAGAAGATACGAGTAGGGGAACGAAATGCTAGGACACGATGTGGTCAAGACCGTCTCAGTCGGTCTGTTAGGAACGAGAAAATCAATTGCCGGCATCGCTCTGACATGCTCGTTGCTTAGCGCTCTCCACGGCATCACCCAGTCGGTTGGCGGCCAAGGGGAGATCGACCCCGTCTACCCGCATTGGTCCCCTCTCGTGATGGTGTACCGGGAGAGCATCACTGGGCATGATGAGACCGTTGTCCGTTGGGAGATCCGGAGCTCAGGGATCTCCTGCGGGACCCAACTCGACTACCGTCGATTTGACCAGAAGGCGGGGCAGCTTCCGTCTCCGCCGGTGCTCGGGCAGGAGAAGACCTGCGAGGAACGCGAATCGGAGTACCACGCGGATCCGGAGAACTACCGAGGATCGGTGCCCACCCGGGTCTTGATTCGCTCCCGAACGGCTCAAATGGTCTACGCGGCCACGGGGACGCTGCCGGTGCTCGGGCAGGATGGGCTCGCCACGGTCCACGTGGACGAGACAGTGTTTCGGCCGGACCTCAAGCGTGACACCGTCGTGCGAGAAGAACTGACCTACCGTGTGAAGGAAGGCATCCCGGTCCGCTTCGTCACGTTCATTGATGGCAAGGAGTACAAGCGCTTCGAGGTGCTGGAGCTGAAATTCCTTCCCCTCGATCCCTAAGGAAGTGTGCGCGAAGGGGCCGTGGGTTGATTGTGTGCAAGTTTGACTCAACGCAAGGGGTACCGTTCCGACCTGTCCGATGGCCAATGGGACCTCCTCTGGCCGCTGGTGCCGGCCGCGAAGCCGGCTAGACCGAACTTCCAGAGCAGCTGAGGGCTGAAACGGCCGATTCCGTTCGTGGTGCAGGCGATGTCCGGCTGTTTTGGGACGAGTGAAGTAGAGAGTATTCTATTTTAGACATTCGCCCGGATGTACGATGCTTCGTGTAGGCTGAAACGCGCTAAGGAGGCCATGCACGTAGTCAAGATCGTCACGCGTCGCGGCGACCGCGAGTACGTTTCTCACCTGCTTCGTCAGTCCTACCGCGAAGGACCCAAGGTGAAGAATCGGACGTTGGCCAATCTGTCCGCGCTGCCGCCGGCCGTGCTGGAGGTGCTGCGCCGGAGTCTGGCCGGAGACGTGCTGATCGGGGCGCACGAGGCGCTGACGAGTGAGCGCAGCTGGCTCCACGGGCGTGTGGCCGCGATCCTGGGCACGGCCCGCGCCCTGAGCCTGGAGGCGCTGCTGGACCGCGCGCCGAGCCGGCAACGCGACCTGGCGCTGGCGATGGTGGTGGCGCGGGTGCTGCAGCCGGCCTCGAAGCTGGCCACGACCCGATTGTTCTCGACGACCAGCCTGGGGCCAGTCCTGGGCGTCGAGCAGGCCACGGAGGATGAGTTGTTTGGGGCGCTGGACTGGCTGCTTGAGCGCCAGGCCTCGTTGCCGGCCATTACACCCGTAACCAGATTCTTGAGGCCGCTGAGTGTCCTCCGCTGCCATAGCTGATGGTGAATACAAATGACACGTAGCGAAAGTCGAAATGTCGCCTGAAGCGCTGTTCTTACTCTTGGTTGGCCTTGCTTGCACAGTCGCGGGTGTCCATTTCTATCGCACGCCCCACGTTGAGGACACCATGGAGCAGTTCCCACACCCGCTCCGTATCTACCCTCTTGCGAGATTCATGATCGGATCGATTCCGACAGGGCTGGGAGTGATTTTGATCGCGATTTCCAGCAGCTCAGTTGCGCAAGACGCCCGGTTACCACTCATGCTTGCCGGAGCGATCTCGATCCTTGTCGTTTCGGTGCTGGCAATTGTAGCTCCAAGATGGGCCAGGCCACGATGGATGAACGAGCGGTAGACGGGTTGCAGTTGACGGCTTGTTGACCCTGGCGCGAGTGTTGGTGCCACGTAAATCTTCACAGGCTCTTCATCGGCGAGTACGTACTCGGATTCCCGAGTACAGTTTCGCGACACCGCACAAGTACATCTGGACCGGCACGCACGAGTGCAGTATGCCGCCAGCATTAAGCACCTCGCAGGGGCCACCGTGCGCACCCTGACCAACACCCCGCCCACGGCCACCGTCACCTGGGACGGCAAAGACACGGGCGGCACCATCCAGCCGCCCGGCACCTACACCGCCACATTGACCGCTGTCGGCCAGACGGACCAAATCGTGAATATCACGCTGACCCGGCAAGCCAGCGCCACGTACAGCTACGACCAACTGTACCGCCTGACCCAGGCCACCAACCCGTGGGCTGGCACCACGTACTCGTACGATCCGGTGGGCAACCGCCTCACCTCGGTCATTGCCGGGACCAGCAGCAGCTACACCTCTGACAAGGTGGACCGCCTCACCACGGTGGGCGGCACCACCTACACCAATGATGCCAACGGCAACCGCACCGGCCGGGGCAGTGACACCTTCACCTATGATCTCGCCAACCGCCTCACCCAGGCCGCCATTAGCGGCGGCACCACCACGAACTACGCGTATGATGGGGATGGCAAGC
>JBJXFJ010000156.1:0-19500 GCA_046154735.1 Chloroflexota bacterium
AATTCTCGCTGCTGAATCTCGGCATCCGCAATTCGAGCTTGGAGTGAAGCTAACTGTTGGGCGGCAAATTTGCGTTGCTCGTCCTGTTCACGGTCCTGCGGAGTGGGGCTCTGGACGATGACCTGACGAGCAATCTCGTTTGCCAACAAACGGGCCCGCTCAGGATCCGCGTCCACTACGTTCACTTGGATAAAGCTGGACTGAGGAACCGGAGCCGCGGTCACCCGAGAAGCCAACGCTCCGATTGACATATCAATGCCAAGCTCTTCGAGTGCACCAGCAAGAACAGGCTGCCGTCGCACAACCTGCGCGTATGACTGGGCAAGCTGTTGCCCCAGCATGACATCTCCGCCCTGAGGATTTGCCGCTTGGAGGAACTGACCAACCATAAGCGTTGTCGTGGCGCGGTACAATCTTGGCGATTGACGATCGACGTAAGCACTCGTCGCGACGCCCGCGATGGTGGCGGCCACGATGAGCCACTTCCATTTCCACAAGGCTGAGAGAATTTGACTTAGTTCCACACGTGCTCCAACCCAAATTTGGTCATGGCTCAGCGCTCACTGTCCTGCCCACTCCCTGCTCTCTACCACTCAGTATAGACCTGCGACGCTTGAGTGGAAATCCTGGGTTACTTCACCTGACCAGGTGACTGTCGGCCCAGCGATTTGATTAATTGAATACCAATCTATGTTTACCACTAAGGTGACCTGGACGGTGGTTCAGCTAAAAGTGGCGAGCTCCGCTTCAAAGAGTCGATCGTTCATCTCCACTCCTCGGAACTGGCCATATCGGCCAACGAGGTCGGTGCGGCATGGCTCAATCGCAGTGCCACCGACGAGGTTCACGGTAATCAGCCCATCCCTGGTCCTAATCTGGACTGAACGTGGAGTGCTTTCGCAATCTGAGTTGACGACGCTTCCCTCGGTCTTCCAGTTGTCGGGATCGCTCGCGTTGGTTCGAAAGGTTTGTTGACTCTGCTCGATCGTTGACTTTCTTGGCTCCGGGTCACGCACAGCTTGCCGAGTGTCCCGATTTCCGGCCAAAACGAGAACCGGGTAGGCCCGAGATTCCTGAAATGATTCGATTGGCACTAGTTCCAAGTTAAGCATGAGACTAGACTCAGTGAGGTTGACCGGCACGATGGCCGTTAGGAAGCCTCGGGCGGAAACCTCAATCGTCTGATCTCCGAGCGGCAGGTCCGTCAAATTGAAGCTCCCGTGACTATCAGTGGTCGTGGAGTAGGCTTCACCACGTACGACGACCGACGCAGAAGTAACGGCCTGCTTGCTTGCATCAGCGGAACGGACAAAACCGGAAAGCGATCCCAAAACGGCCGTACCACCAGCTACGAACGATGGCCAGTCCCCGCATATATCAACTGCCACCAACGGAACGTGAACCGGCCCCGGAGCCAGCGGGCGAACGTCAAACGATACCTGGCGAGCATATGGTGCTGGGGTGAACGTGAAGTTCCCGATCGCGCCGACCTGGCTGCCAACGTCGATCACCGCATTTTCAGCGGCGCCAAAGCGAATTGATTGCAGAACATTCGATTGCGTCCCTGAGTCCGTATTCACGGTTGCGGTGGCTCGTATCTTATTCGGTCCATTTGGCGCGGTGGACACGGTGACGCTTGGTCGAGCGGGGCAGTTGGTGAGCATGTCAGGGTGCTGAATGAGACTATTCCCATTAAGCTGAACATCGTATTCGCGAGTGGCGAGTCCCAGCTTATCGGCACGAATTTGGTAGGAGCCGACCTTCATGTTATTGACTGTGAGTGGGATGCAGTCAGCGCCAATCGGACTGCATGTCGACACAATCGTGCCATAACGATCGGTGAATCCATTGAAGGTAACATACCCGTCCATCGCACCATCAAGCGGATCCAGCTGTGCTGCGATCTTGATGGTTAAGAGGTGAAATGGTTCCTGCCAGGAACCATTGCGAGTGTTCCCATAGAAAAGTAGGCGCGTTGGATCGTTTGGATCCACTGGGCCCCAGTCTTCGCCACGAAGCCCCACCCCGACGATTCCGTGATTTCCATACCAAGTTGCGTCGGGGCGCCCACGATCCGTACTCCCGTGGATACGTCGGTCTGCCCCGGGTGGAGTCGGGTCCCCGGGCATCGGCACGTGCACTTCACTTCCAGAAGGCATGAGCAGTGTAAGGACGCCGTAGTCCATGTGGCCGCCAACCGAGAGCGTTCCTCGCCAACCCGGATTCGCGGGGTCACACCCCTCGGCTTGAAGAAAGAAGGAGTGATACCTGACGGCTGCACCACGGTTGCCGTCCGCGTGTGCCTGCAGCCGGGCATTTGTCACACCAAGGGGAACGTTGGCGGGAACGCAGGGCTGATTCACCATTGTGGACCATACATATACTCTATGCTTCGCGACGTTCTCAGGGCCGAGCTGACTGTGAGTCTGCCAGGGATAGCTAATTTCTCCATATGACAGTGGGCCGAAGACTGAATCCAGCACCCGTGGATCGTCGTGATGCTCGTGACCGTATGCGCAGGCGATGGAATTGTCCGCATTACGTTCCACCACTCCATGCCAGAGCGTGGGATCGTGCAAACAGTCAGGGATGCCGGTCACTGCGGATCGATTCAGGTTTACACCCAGGTCCTCATGAACGTGAGCAGCGACCCTGGCCACGTCTTGACTGACAGGTGCCATCAGCACCAGCCCACACAGTGCACAAAGGAACGCAGCAGCGAGTGGAATGCGTAATTGCATGACAAGGTTCTCCCTTCAAAAGCCATCCTGGGTCGATGATGGTAACGAGCGCGCGGGCCTCGCGGTGCCGCTCCATCGCAATGTGTCGCTCAATTGCAGCATCGTCATAAGGTTAATCACTTAAGAAGTCGTCGTTTGTCCTGATCACAAACTTGAAGCCTGATCATACGTTCTCACGCTCCCCGGGCCATTCTCGACCTTGTTAACGCGGTACTGATTAGCGCCGAGATTGACACGCTCGCAAAGATGATTAGTACGGCATCAACTGGCATGCGGTACCGGATGAGTGTCCACGAGAGGAGATGAATTGTCGAATAGCTTGTGATGAAGAGAACGAGTAGCGTGAGCGCAGCCGATTGCTGTGGCGAGAGCTCATTTCGGTACTGAACTACACGCCACATCCCTGCCAGAACGAATGGAACAATGAGACCAAAGGAGAATACTCGAACCACATTACTCATGGTACTTGAATCAGCAGAGGGCCAGAACTTGAAGTACTCCTTTATTCGGCTAAGCGATAATAGAATGTAGCGATTCGGGTCGTCCTGTATGAACTGCAGTCCTCGTTGAAGAAGGGCCGAATCCAGCGCCGCCTCATTCATACCTCGGAGCTCCTCTGGGATCAAGTCCATGTAGGTCACGCTCGGAAGAATTGGGATGAACTCAGTCCCGTGGATAGGGTGATTGGCCCAGAACAGCACGTAGCCCGAGCTCGTGTTAAGCAGAACGAAGCGCCCAAACGCATCATAGTTGCGAAGTGACCAAGGCGCGATCATCAAGGTGACGACGGAGCCCATGATGAGGATGCCTTGCACAAAACACCGAACTCTCTGCCTCTTCGAAACGCCAGCACGCGTTGGTGCACGCCACCATTGAAGCATGAGCCATGCGACGAGAATCGGTGCGAACACGAGTGTGACTTGCCGCAACAAAGCGGCAGTTCCGATCGCTAGCCCCAAAAGCAGCCAGCCGACGCGATCAGGCCGGTCCTCTGTCACCGACTCCCCCGCACATTGCTCGGGGCGTATGGAATGCAAAATGCGACCAGTGGCAAGATCTATGATCCATAAGAGTGCAAGGATCGTGAACGTTTCGGTGAGCAATGCTGATGAATAGTAAATGAAGTAAAGATAGCTAGCTGCTATGGCAGCCGATATATACGCCTGACGGCGGCCAAAAACACGCTCAGCGATTCGAAAGGTGAGGAACACTTGAAGGGTACCTGACAATACTGCCTGGAGTATCCTCGCAACGATGGGGTGGTCTCCCACAACAAAATAGACGCTGGTCAGATAGATGGTGTAGAGATAGCTCCAGTGGGCGGTCGGTTCGCCTGCCTCTGTGGCAGGCCACCAGTAGGTGGGAACGGTGAACCCATCTCCCTCCAGTACACGATGGGCAAGCATCTGGTAAGAGACCTGGTCAAAAATCCCTGGCAATTCTTCAATTGAATCGCCCTGCAGGACCGAGGCTCCCAATCTCAGCGCGACGGCTATAGCCATAATGCTGATAAGCGGGTGCGATCGAGCATGACCGAGACACCAACGAAACGAATGCCAGGTGATCAAACCCGCACTGCGCCACAGAGATACGCCCGCCTTCACCTCTGGGGGTGGGCGAAGTGAAGCCACTTTCAAGGAGCCTGCCGCGACATAGGAACTGCCTGTGCACTCAATGGGTCATAGATGTCGTGCCAAGCTCTGTATGTCGTTCGCCAATTGTACTGGGACTCCACGGCTGCACGGCCGCCCCTGACGATGCGTTGATCTAGTGTGGGATCCCGCAACAAACGTATCACGGCGTCAGCAAAGTCACTGGCGGTATCTGCAACGAGGCCATTCTCCTGATCGCGCATGGCGATTCCCTCTGCGCCGATGGTGGTCGTTACTATCGGAAGCCCCCAGCACCACGCGTCCAGAATCTTCACCCGCATTCCTCCGCCGGAGTGGAGAGGTACGATAAAAGCGCCTGTTTCTCGAAGGTAGGGTGCAGGGTCGTCAACATAACCGGTGATCTGAACCGACGGCCTCCCTACGAGTCGGTCAAGGCCGCCGGCCGGTTCCCTACCAATGATCGTGAGTACCGCGTCTGCACACCGTTCTAGAACCAGCGGCCAGACGTGATCTGCAAACCAATGAATTCCCTCGGCATTCGGTGGCCAATGTAGACCACCAAGAAAGGTGACCCGGCGCGAGTTGGTGCATCGAGGAATTATGAGATTCTCATCGGGTGATACGCAGATGGGAATAACGTGCGCGTGGCTAGTTTGGGTCATGGAGCGCACGGTGTTTGCAACGTGATTCACCGCAAAGAGATCCTCGTCGGTGACCCAGATCACCTGGTCAAACGCCTGGCAGATGCGAGGTTCATAGGAGCGCATCTTGCTCGCTTCGATATGGAATGCGGCCCGACGGAGTACGTTGGACTCAGCTTGAGCGAGTCGGCGCGGTACTTGGAACACCGCGTTATGCTGGTCGAGCACAAGGACCGGTCGCCTCTCTGACGGCACCTCGGACGCTGCGCGCAGAGCATACGGTGCCATCCATAGCTGATCTGCGTGAACTGCGTCAATTGGACGATTAACATCACACATCACCGTCCGGATTGCCTGAGACATTTCGGTCCGCCAATCTCTTCGGATCAAGAACGGGGTGCTTGTAATGAGACTCGAGATGAAATGGAACAGGTCCCAGGTCCGAGTCATCGGGATGGTGACGACCGATTCGCAGAAGTCTCGGAGATGATCAATGGCCTCAGGCGTATCAGTTGACCGGGTGAAGCTGATGAGACTTACGTCATGCCGTTCGGCAAGTGTTCGGAGCGTGTAGTACGACCGAACCTTTGGTCCAGCGTCAAGTGGGTAGGGAAGAACCTGAGTCAGAAATGCAATCCGCAAAGTAATGCCTTCAGATTCTCAGAAGACGCTGATTTTGAAACGCGCCACCGTTGTCTACATGCGCGGTCAGTATCCTCGCAAAAATTCCATCCGCTGGATTTCCTGCCGAATTTCGATTCATAGCGCGCGGATGGACCGAATCAGACGCCAGTAGTTCTTCGCCAGACGCGCCTGCTCAAGTCGTCTCTCGCGTTCAAGGAGCAATGCAAGCGGGCTGATCATCAATCGCGTAATCGACGCCGCGAAGAGGATGAATTTGTAAATCATCACGCTTCCAAGCGCACCATGTTTACGGAAGTACCTCACTTTGCCATCATATAGACGAAGAAACATCGCCTCCGCCTGCTGACGAGTGCTCTGGCCCCCGTAATGAACAATTGTAGCGTCAGGAACCCAGTACACGCCCCAGCCTCTCTGGCGCAGCCGATAGCAGAGATCAACTTCCTCAGAGTAGATGAAATAGTCTTCATCAAGCAGCCCGACATCGCTAAGGGCAGACCTCCGAAGGAGCATGCACGTTCCCTGGACCACGTCAACCGGATAGGGTCTGGGGCCCCCCCATTGATCGGTCGGATACTCCGCGTAGGGGTGGATTGCATCGAGGTGAAAAAGCCTCCAGGCCTCACGTCGCAACGTGGGCTCAGGAAAGCAACTGGCTTGTGATGAGCCATCTGGGTTGCGCAGGTTTGCCCCCACCGCACCTGCGTCGAGGGTGCGGTCCATGCAGTCAATCAAGGCTTCCAAGGCACCTCGGTGAACTATGGTATCCGGATTGAGCAAAAGGACGTACTGAGCATCAGTCGTGCGAATGGCCTGGTTGTTGGCTCGGGCAAAGCCTGCGTTGTCATGATTTGCAATGAGTCGAACCCACGGGAATTCCTCCCGGACAAGCTCAACACTTCCGTCTGTTGATGCATTGTCGACAACGATGACCTCGTACGAATGGTGGCGCCAGGTTTCCCCGATATTCTGGTCTGGAAGTGAATGAAGACACTGAGCCAGTAAGTCTCGAGTATTCCAGCTCACAATAACGATTGAGCAAGAGCTTGACGTCGGTTTCCTGTTACTCTGAGCGATTGATGAATTGATCTGGCTATGCATGGAATGGCACTGAACCGCTACGCGAAGCATCGGCATCAACATCGGTGCGTTCGTTGACAATTCGTTCCAATGCAAGTAACCCGCCCAGGAATATCCAACCAATAAGGCTTGATCGCATGCCCTGAATACCGATGTTGTAGACGAATGGCAAAATCCAATCGCCAAGCATGCCGGCTGTGAGCGTTCCCAGCAAACCTCCAAACACACCATAGACATACGCCCGTTCAAAACCGGGTTTCGCCTTCGTTCGAAGTCGCCATGCTGCGCGGCCGATCAACCAGGCAAACAAGAGAAAGCAGGCAAATCCCAAGATTCCCACTTGCGCGAGGATATCGAGATAGTTGTTATGCGAATTAAAAACCACCGCATAGCCACGGATCGGGAACAACGGCGTATACCAATAGTAGTTGGCCGGGCCAAGACCAAGCAGGGGGTTGAGACCAATGATCTGGAACATGATTGACCAGGCGTCTAGTCGAGTGCCCAGACTGTATTCGTTATCGCCAATGTAGATGGCTTGAATGACACCGCGGAGTCGGTAAATTACAGCAGCGCTGCCAATAAGGAATACGAGCATAGCCCCTCGCACCGAACGGATCACTATGGCGCCTGCGATGGCGACAAACCCCGGAAACCAGCCTGATGTCCAATCTCGTTGCATCACAAGACCGACGTATAGGCTACCCGCGAGGACTCCGGCGAGGCCAAGTCTTGCAAGGAGAGGGAGGTCTCGGTTGAAGGCAGCTTGACTGAATGCTAGTGAAATTATCCACGTCCAGAAGAGGCTGCCTTCAACGCCTGGTCCAACGAATTCCAGGTAGGGGCGAGCAACACTGTACGGCACGCTGCGTGAAATCACGTTGCCCACCCCAAGGATAAGGAAAAGAAGTGTGAGGCGACGTAGCCAAAGCACCTCTCGAATCGTGTAGTGAACGAGGAGAAGCGCACTGGTCGAGAGAGCGAACACCGCGAGAGCCCCTAGTTGGGCCGCCACAGGCGCAAGTTTGGCCAGTGGAAGCCAGGGTTCAGAGCCGTTGACAAATGAAATAAGAGCAACAACATTAAGCGCCAGAAGTGGGATTGCGGCTCGAGGAACAGGCTCCAGAGATAAACCAAGCGCCAGCGCGCGGATCAGACCAATACCTATGAGGACTGGTACAAGGAGTGTCACGGCATTGAGTTGCGTCCCCGTGCCGGTGCCGAGCCCAAACCGCACCAAGAGAGCCGTGGGAATGAGCAACATTGTGGCACCCTGGGGCGAATATGCGATGACCAGACACGCAATTATCGCGACCAGGCCGATGACAACCGACTGTGGCGCGGATCGCCCAAAGTACAACGCAGCAGCGAGGACGAGGAGAGATATCCCGACTCCCCGAATCGCCGTGGTATCTCGGCTCACTTTGACTTCAAGACAATTGAGTTTCGGGCCGGAATGGGCATCGGTATCGATCGCGTCGTTGCGAGATCAGTATCAGCATGAGGACGTGCTGGGAATTGCAGATGATCTCAGATCCGCGACGCGGGTTGAAGAAGATATGACCTGGGATAAGTAATCCTCGATGTCGGTGATTGTTCGATCAATGCCGAACCGGCTCGCCACCGAGGTGACCGCCGCCGTACCGAGTCGAGTGATCAGGTCTGGCTCGGTCAAGATTCGACTGACATGGTCGGCCAGTGCTTGGGAATCGTGTGGGGGGAACAGGAGTCCGTTCACACCGTCTTGAATGATCTCCGGGATTCCACCAATCTGAGTTCCGACCACCACGAGCCCTGCAGCCATTCCCTCTTGGATTACGCGTGGCAGCGGGTCTTCCCAGATAGACGGGACAATCATGATGTCCATCCGCGCGTAGAGCTCTGGCAGCTTGGAACGGTCGATTCGACCAAGAAATGAGACATTCGAGGCTACTCCGAGTGTCTTAGCCTGGGTACGCAACTCATCTTCATAGTCCGAGGACCCAGAACCAACAATCGTGAGATGAACGGCGCAATCTGCATCCGTGAGAATCGCAACGGCCTTAATGGCGGTGGCGATCCCTTTCTCCGGAGATAATCGACCGGAATAGACGAGTCGCATTGGACAGGCCGCGGCACTCTTGTTCTCGGAACGTGTGGCCTTGAACGTCACAACGTCAATGCCGTTGTGAACAACCCGCACATCACCAAAGTCGATTCCAGACTTGATGAGTCGGTCACGTACGGCTGCACTCACACAGAGCGCGTTGCAAAACTGGAGGCCCGGCGTCGCAGGTTCAAGACCACGAATCATCTGAGCGCCGAGCGCAAGGAGGCGTTTCGGAACTACGGTGAGTCTGCTTCGCGCTGGTGCTTTCCAATGCAAACTGAATGCGTCCGGGAGGGTGGGCCAGTAGTCCGCCAGATAGTAGACAATGGGCGGAACTCCGTGTTGTTCAATATGAGCAAACAGATCCCGTGATAGATTCCATCCGCCCCATGTGAGAATAATCTGAGGTTGCCAGTCACTAAGGATTCTTTCCAGTGCGGCAACGTTACGCCGGCGACGCTGTGCGCGGCCGAAAAGGTATTGGCGGAGAATTCCCCCAGCATCATAGTCCACTTCGGACCCGAGCCATCGAAAAATTGGGCCGTCTTCCGTACGCGGCTGATTGCCTCCTCGCCGGGATGTAAGAATGGCAATCTCATGGCCGCGAATTCGGAGGCCGTGGGCGACCTCGTCGCAGAGCTCCTCATAGCCACCCAAATGATGTGGGGGGTAGTAATTGGAGATAAATAGCGCTTTCATCTCCTAGGGCTCAGTATGGACCCGGTTTCTAGTGATGCAATGTTGAACTGATCCACTTTGATTCGTTTGGCGATCACTTACGAACAGCGCTAAGATCGTGTGACGAAACAAGTTCTCCATACGCGGCCTCCACGCGGTCGACAACACGAGTCACGGTGAAGCGCTCGGCGGTTTTCCGCTGGCCTGCGAGACCTAGGCGATGCCTGAGCTCGGGCGCCTGGATGAGCCGCTGCAGCGCTTGGGACAACTCCAGAGTATTCCCGGGCTCCACGAGAAGGCCATCGACATCATCCTCAATGACCCACGGGATCCCACCGGAGCGTGCTCCAATCACCGGTTTGCCCCGTGACCATGCTTCGAGGAATACAATCCCGAAGGCTTCGCCGGTCGATGGCAACGCCAGAACATCACAGGCCGAAAGTAGATCGGATTTTTCGTCATCTGAGACCGGGCCGACGTTAATCCAACACTCGAGGTGTCCAAAGCTGGCTCGTAGCTCCTGAGAATGCGCTGTCTCTGGACCTGCTGAGATGAGGCGAATTGACGGGAATTGGACAGCCAGTTCGGCTACGGTCGTGACCAAGCTGTCTAAACCTTTATGCGCCTCCTTCCGCCCAAGGAACAGGACGATAAAGGGGTGTTCGGGGAGGTTATATTCATCCAAGGACGAACGTCTGCCGCAGGGCTGAATAGTTTCTGCGGGTATCCCATTGCCTATCAGTCGGATTTGATCCGTGTTCACACCTCGAGCTTGGAGATATGGAACCTCTCGCTCCGTCACGATGAACACCATCGACGCTCCTCGAAGGGCTCGATTGAACGCGGGAAGATCAAACGTGAAGGCATGCTCCACGTGGGCGTGGGGCGTGATGACGATGGGGCGGCCCGTCATACGTGCGCTCAGATATCCGTAGACGACATGCGCAAAGGGTAAGGTTTGAATATGGATGAGATCATATGTATGACCATGCTTAAGGATGAAGTTCACGATTCCAGGAGTCACTGGTCCTGTTCCGGCGAGTATAAGCGGGTCACTCAATCCGCCTAGTCCGCGACGTCTTGCCTGGTTGCCAAGGCGAAGCAGATGCCAATTCAACGTGCCCTGTGGAACACTCCAGAAGCGGTGAATATTCACCCCACCAAGCTGCTCGAAGCGCGGGAGCTCATTGGCCCACATGGTGACGCCGTTACTTCGCGAGGTCACGACATCAACCTCATGCCCCCGTCTGACAAGCTCTTCCGATATGTCAGTGAGATATCGTTCTGAGCCGCCTATCGCAGGGCGATATTGGTGAGTCACGTGAAGGACTTTCACTATCTCTGTCCGGTCAGGAGCTGAGACTCTTGAGCATGGGGTTCTCGCGGCGAATCTGGATCACTTCGGTGAGCGGCGTGAGATTCCCTCAGGAAGCTAGAAACGCCTCGAGAAATGGGCCCAGCCTGAGTCAGCGATTCGATCACTCTCGGGCGATACAGGGGAGGCCATGGGCCGCTAGCTAGGTCGAGTTGCTGCAGCGTCATCGACGAAGTCAGTACGGAAAGCACGAGTTGAAGCGTCAAACGATGGGGCGCAAGTGTGGACCAGCTGGTAACAAGTGTCCGCTTACTTATGTCTTCCGGGTATAAATGCTGTGGCAATCGCCAGATGTTGCTTGGGTAACTGCTCATTAACGACCGTTCGGTACACATCTTCGCAGACATCAACGTGACGCGCGATTGTGAACTGTCGCGCTGATTCTAAGCCTGCACGTGCGAGGCGTTGACGGAGCGCAGGATCTGTCGCGAGGCGAAGGAATGCGTGCGAAAGCGCCAATGCGTCTCCAGGCGGTATAAGCAAGCCATTCACATCATGGACAACAATTTCAGGTAATCCCCCTGAATCCGATGCGATCACTGCACACCCCGCTGCCAAGCCTTCCACCGCAACCCGCCCAAATGGCTCCTTCCAAGAAGGGACAGCAAGAATATCAACTGAACGAAGAACCGGTCCGATTCTCCCCTGAAATCCAAGGTTGAAAAACCGGTCACCATATGGAGAAGATGCAATCAGTCCTTGAATTTCCAGGGAAAATTCTGTCGAGAGGGAATCCGGGGGAGGATCACCAACGATTAGGAAGCACGCGTCCTTCAAAATCGCTGCAATGGCCAAACACGCTGTAACAAATTCGCGGTGCCCCTTGATGGATTGGATCTGGCCTACAATCCCAATTACCAAGTGCTCGGGAGAAAGGTTGAGGTGCTCTCGTCCGTGATTTCGAGGCTGAATGGCAGTGGGCTCGAGCGATGCAACATCAATGGGACTGTAAACGGTGATGATACGCTCAGAGGCTAGGCCGGCTTCACGGGTGACGTCTGCCACCGCGTTCGAGTTAGCCAACACTCGCTGGGCGTCCTTAAGTCCCGCTATGCCGGAAGGTTGGAACCAGCCGCGGACAAAGTCGCGAACATGCGAGACGTATGGGCGCCCCGCGATACGACACGCCCACCGCATGATTGGGAGCGATCGGTCACAGTTTGTATGCACGATATCGATCCGGAAGCGGCGCAGGAGCAGTGCAATCTGGAGAATAGCTCGAACGTAGACCCCTGGCTTGCGGCGGCTAAGCCAGGGGAACGGCTGAATCCAGACTGGAATTCCAAGCTCTTCTGCCCGGCGGGTCAGTGGGCCTTCGCCCGTGGTTAAAAGCCAGCACGAATGACCGCGCCGCTGCAGTTCCTCCGCCAGGATCAGCAGGCTTATCTCAGCGCCACCGATGTAGGTCGGCGTATTCACAAAGAGGATATTATGCGGCACACTGAATCCGAATCATCTGAACGACGCGCTCACTTCCGGGCCACTCAGTTTGTTTCTGGGGGGCTGGCACCGGGCACTGACCATCCCCTGGTGGATCTTCCGGCAAGATCACGTCAGAACTGGCCGTAAACCCGGAGCGTTTGCAGTGCATGGCTCTGGGACGAGAAGGTCTTTACCCGGGTCCGCGCACGCTCACCGACAGCCGTCAGGTCATCGGCTAGGGCCCTCTGAATTGTACGCAGGAGCGCGTTGGGACGGTCGGAATCGTACAGGAACCCCGCATCGTTCCCCAAGAGCTCAGGCAAACATCCCAGTTCCGGTACGACCACTGCTTTGCCAAACGACATCGCCAGCATCGCTGAGCCCGAGTTCAGGATTCGGGTGAACGGGATTACCACGAGATCAGCCGCGTTCATGAATACCTGAATCTCGTCATCCGGGATGTAGCGCGGATCCAGGCGAACGCGGGGATCCCGACTGGCCAGGGTCCGCACCTGGGCCATGTAGGGCGCGTCGAGCTCGGTATGCGTTCCGCCGACGACCATGAGCCGCAGATGGCTCCCGTGAAGCTGGCCGAACGCCTCTAGCAGCTGCTCAATGCCTTTGTTCTGTCGCACCCCACCGAGGAAGAGTATGACCTGCTCAATCGGCTCGAGCTGCAGACGCTGTCGGGCTGCTGCGCGATCGATCGTGTTGGCATAGCTGTCCATGAAGTGGGGGTGGGGGACGATCGCCACGCCCGCGCGCCGCCCATAGCGCTGCGCCAGGAGTCGACGAGCCTCCTGACACATGACGATGACGGAGTTGGTGAGTTGGACCGCCAGGAGGTGACCCAGGTAATCAACCCACTGGGGTTTCAGGGGGTAGGTTGGAGTCAGGTCGTGTAACGTAAACACGGTCCGATAGCCGAGGGCCCGGGCCGCCACCATATTGCGAGCAAACCGGAGCACCCAGCGCAGACGCGCGTAGTGCGTGTTGTAGGCATAGAACTGCTGGACGAAGTGGAAGTGGAGCACATCCACCCGCGCCCGGTTGCGGATCAGCCAGGCCATGCTGAGCTCGGCTTCCGAAGAGCGCATGACCCGGACTCCCTGTGCCTGCAACCCGTCGCGCAGCAACGCCCAGTACGGGTTGCCTGTATGCTCCTCGACGCTGGGGAAGAATGCTACACGCATAGGAATGTCGCAAAGAGCAAGTCTCTACCATGTCGATACGTTGATTCACGGAGCGTCACTTGGCGTCACATTCAAAACCACAGCATGGAGTGCCTCTTGGAGGACACATCTTGAGAGTCATGCAATACAAGCGTTCAAACGCATCGACGTGATGTGCGATATTAAACTTTTTCGCGGATTCGATGCCGGCCTCACTCAGCTGCGCGCGCAAGGCTGGGTCCCTCGCGAGCCGGTGGAAGGCCGCGGCGAGCGCGTCTGCGTTGTGTGGGGGGACCAGCAAGCCATCCGTGTCATGCGTGACAATTTCGGGTAATCCGCCGGCATCCGTGGCTACCACCGCACACCCCGCGGCCATGCCCTCCACAGCTACCCGTCCAAAGGGTTCATTCCAGGAGGGAACGGCCAGAATATCTATCGATCGAAGCATGGGTCCGATATCCTGCTGAAACTCCACCTCGCGGAATTGGTGGGCATGCGGTGATCCCGCGATCATCGCTCGGATCTCCTGAGCGAACGCCTGGGCGATAGGATCCGGCGGTGGCTCCCCGATGATCAGAAAGTAGGCCGATGTGTGCACGGGTGCAAGCGAGGCGCACGCCAGGACAAACTCGCGATGGCCTTTGATGGCTTGAATTTGACCGACGAGGCCAATCACCAACGCATCGGAGGGAAGGTTCAGCCGCTCCCGGGCCGCGTTGCGCTGATGCGAGGCCGTTGGGCGTAGGGCGTCAACGTCGATCGGATTGTAGACCGTGGCAATGCGCTCGACGGGGATGCCCGCAGCCGCGGAGGCATGCGCGATAGCCTGCGAATTGGCCAAGACGAAGCGCGCGCCCTTGAGTCCCGCCAAGGTCTCGGCCTGAAACCAGTTCCGGACAAAATCCTGGACGTGCGAGACGTACGGCCGCCCGGCCAATCGACACGCCCGCCGCATGATGGACAGGGAATGGTCACAGCTTGTATGCACGAGGTCGATTCGGAACTTACGGAGAAGTGCTCCAATCCGCCAGATCGCCAGGCAATAGTGCCAGGGCTTACGGTGGCTGAACCAAGGGAATGGCTGGAGCAGGACTGAAATCCCAAGCTCGTCTGCCCGCTGAGCGAGAGGCCCATCGCTCGTTGTGAGAAGCCAGCAATGGTGACCGCGCCGCTGCAGTTCAGCTGCCAGGATTAGCAGGCTCACCTCGGCGCCTCCAATGTATGGCGGCGTGTTTACGAAGAGTATGTTATGGGACACGGAATCCAGAGCCGTTAGAGAGCGCGGGCAATCCCGACGTATTGATTTTTCAATTTGAAAGACTTCGCGACTTTCCCAAGCGAGTGCTCTTTAGGACGTACCGTAAGCGCGGAGCGTTTGCTGCGCATGGCTCCGGAGAGAGAAGGTCTTGGCCCGTGCCCGGGCACGGGCGCCGATGGCCGTCAAATCTTCGGTCAGGGCTCCCCGGATTGCATGCAATAATGCGCTGGGGCGGTCCGGATCGTACAGGAATCCCGCCTCCGCCCCCACGAGCTCCGGGAGGCATCCCATTGCCGGGACAACGACAGCCTTACCGAACGACATCGCGAGCATCGCCGACCCCGAATTTAGAATTCGAGTAAACGGAATGACCACCAGATCGGCGGCGTTCATAAATATCTGAATTTCGTCATCCGGGATATAGCGGGTATCGAGGCGAATGCGTGCATCCTGCTGAGCCAGATGACGCAATTGGGCGATGTATGGTGCATCGAGTAATTCCTGGGTTTCACCCGCAACAAGGAGGCGCAAGTCAACTCCCTGGATCTGACGGAAGGCATGAAGCAGTTGTTCAACGCCTTTGTTCGGTCGCAGACCACCCAAAAATAGGAGTGTCTTTTCAGTTGGCTTAAGCTTAAGCAGTCGCCGCGCAGAGTCCCGGTCAATCTCATTGGGGTAGCAATCCACAAAGTTTGGATGTGGCGCTATCACGACCCGTGCGTGGCGACCATACCTCTGCGCCAGAAGCCGACGAGCTTCCTGGCACATGACGATGACGGAGCTGGTGAGCTGGGCCGCCAGGAGATGCCCCAGGTAATCGACCCACTGTGGCTTCAGTGGGTAGGTTGGGGTCAGGTTGTGAAACGTAAACACCGTCCGATATCCCAGGCACCGCGCCGCCAGGAGATTGCGGGCAAACCGCAGCACCCAGCGCAGCCGCGCGTAGTGCGTGTTGTATGCATAGAACTGCTGGACGAAGTGGAAGTGGAGCACCTCCACCTGCCCGCGATTACGGATCAGCCAGGCCAGACTGAGCTCGGCTTCCGATGAGCGAAGAACCTGGACGCCCTGCGCGGCTAAACCGTCTCTAAGCATCGCCCAGTACGGGTTCCCCGTGTGCTCCTCGACGCCGGGAAAGAACGCTATGCGCAAGGGGCTGACACTAGTTCAGCAAGGGGGGCAGGAAACCCAATTCACTGCAACGCCGCGTGCGTAACCAAATGCGTTGGCCTCGGAAATTCCCGCTATTGCTTCGCTGATTCTCGACCCGAACTTGAGTCGCAACGCATTGATCATGGATGCACACGTCGTCACTGTCCAAGTATGTAGGGTATGCTCGCTATTGAATTCCAGTGAAGCCGACTGAGCGGATCTGTTACGCAAAGCGCGATAGCTGTCTGCGTAGCGCTTTTACTCGACGTGGATGTACAACGGCTTGTACGCACATCGAAAGCGCGCCTTTTGTTCGAAGCCACGTCGGATCGAGTTGAAGAATTCGAAGTACCTCACGCCGAACGGATTGTTGATCGTCCGATTCGAGCGCATCATACAGGAGTCCACGAGCAAGCAAGACTTTAAACTCCCGGTTGCGCCGCGGGTCATTAGTCAGAGCTTCTGGGAGTCTGCAAAGCACATCGTTCGCAAGTGGCCAGACTTCGCGACTAGGCCTGCCAATCACCAGGTCAGCGGTGATCTGAGCTTTAATTGTTCCCGTGACAATTTGGAGCGCTTCGGGTGCTTCAGAGCCAAGCCAATTTGGATAAAGCTCGAATGCCTTTCCGAACAATGATTGGCCGTCTTCCATTTGAGACTTGGCGATGACCTGAACGGCCTTTACGAGATGGGCACGCGCAAGGTACCAGTTCTCACGTGCACGGATCTCCATGGGAACAGAAGGCGATGTGGCAAAGTATTTCTCGATAGCCGGTGAAACTGGGTATGCGGGGTAATACGTGTTGCCCGGATGAAAACGTTGTTTGCAGACGATCTCCGTTCCCCATCGCATGGTGCAGCCTGCCGTGACCATGCGCAACCACAAATCCCAATCATTGTAAGCTGCAAACGATGAGTCAAATCCGCCGGCAATACGTGCCCATTCCGTTCGGAGCAACACTGAACACGTGATAATTGGACAACCAAGGAGCCAGTTCTGGAGATCGAGATCATGAGAGTTTAGAGGAGTGACTGTGGACAGAGCACGCCCGAGCTCATCGATCCGTATCCATCCCCCTGCTGTCAGGCCGATCTCAGGATCCTGTTCGAGCTCACGAACTTGCGCGGACAATTTGTGAGGTAAAAACAAGTCGTCAGAATCTAGAAATGTGAGAAACTCTCCTGTTGCGGACGACAATCCTGCATTGAGGGCAGTAGTTTGCCCACGGTTACTCTGATGAAAGTATCTGATGCGCTGGTCTGAGAACGATCTAACGATATCGCGAGTATCGTCTGTTGACCCGTCGTCAATAATGATTAGCTCGAAATCAGTAAAGTCTTGAGATAACGCGCTCAATATCGCTTCATTAAGAAAGCTAGACCTGTTATATGTTGCGGTGAGTATACTAACTGATGGCATTATCGCTATTAATATTCCACTTATACTGAGTTAGAACGGGGGCGTCACCATGAAGATGCAGAACACTGTTGACATTGCTCACCGATAAGAGTTCTGCTGGCACGTGATCAACCCGGAACCGCGCCCACTCGCTCCACGGGGCCGCGGTTCGGTAGCCAACGCCCTCCCAGACTTCACCCATGACGCGGTAAGCGCCAGGAAGCAAGGGAAGTGCCACAAACGTGCAACTTATTTCACTATCGCCGGGGAGCAACTCTAGAGATCGTCCATCAAGTAGCATGTTTGCGGCAAAGAGCGGTCCATGAGTGCCATTGATGTTGACATTAAATTGGAGCGCGTCAAACTTTCGTTCAGCGTGCAACTGAATAGTTATGGTGAGATCGCATCCTGCCGCAAACACGCGATCTGACTCACTTCCTGGGCTCGTGAGCTCCACACTGCGAATCACTAATCCACTGTCATTGGAGATGGCCACGCCAGATTGCTCCGTCAGTCGCTCCTCCTCGCTCGAGAGGTACGCCTGCATCACCTCGGCCGCGTCGCCACGCATCTTGATGCGCCCCCGCTCGAGCCAAATAACGGAATCGCACATCCGCTCGATAGCGAGTAAGTTATGCGATACGATTACCACGGCCTTGCCTCGGTTCACGAGGTCACTCATTCGTTCAAGCGATCGCCGCTGAAAAGATGCGTCTCCGACTGAGAGGACCTCATCAACTAAGAGTATGTCAGGGTCCACATGAATGGCCACCGCGAAGCCAAGACGCGCATACATCCCGGATGAATAGTGCTTCACAGGTTCATTCATAAAGTCACGAAGCTCGGCAAGATCAACGATTGCATCATAGAGCGAATCAACTTCTCGACGGCTCATCCCCATGATCTGACCATTGAGGAAGATGTTCTCTCGTCCGGTGAGCTCTGGGTGAAAGCCAGCTCCCAATTCAATGAGGCACCCAACTCGCCCGGCTACTCCAATGCGGCCGGATGTGGGTTCGGTAATGCCGGCCATGAGCTTGAGAATGGTTGACTTACCAGCGCCATTGTGACCAATGAGGCCGAGCACCTCACCACGCCGAATGTCGAAAGTCACATCCTGCAACGCCCAAAACGTGTCCTGGCTCTTTTCAGTAGTTTTGGCTCGTCTGAGACTGGCAAGTGTGTCTCGCAAGGATCCCGCGGAGGAGGCGCGGCGGTACCCTTTGAACACGTTTTCGAATGCCACAGAAGTAGTCACAAATATTCCTCAGCTATACCCGCGAGCACTTAGCTAATGTCCGCAAACCAGATCTCAGTGCTCTTAAAGTATCGGTAGCTTAAGGGCAGAATAATGAAAGCAAGAACAGCGACACAAATCAGGTCAAGGATGGCAGGGAGTCGCCCATATAAGATGATGTCCCGATAGCCTTCAATTATGATAGTCATGGGATTTAGCCGAAATACCCACTGCCAGTGGTCTGGGACGATGCTGAGTGGATAGATGACGGGCGTGGAGTAAAACCAGACTTGTAATCCCAGCGGAACGATAAACCGAACGTCCCGGTAACGAACCGTTGCGGCCGCGGTGAACAATACAAGGCCAGTTGTGAGCGCGACTTGAATGGCCAATATCACGGGCAGCAACCATACTGGCCCAGTGGGCACAAATCGATAGATAAACAGCATACCGATGAACAATAATGACGCTACGCCAAAATCAATCGATGCTGCTCCAACCTGTGCGAGAGCCAGGATCTCGCGTGGGAAGCTAACCTTTGAAATGAGTGCCATATTATTGATGACACTTGTTACGCCGGTGCTTATTGAGTTTGCAAAGAAGATCCAAGGAAGGAGAGCGACATAAGAAAAGAGAGGATATGGCGCGCTCTCAGTCGAGACGCTTAAGACTCGGGTGAACACGATGCTAAAAATCGCCATCAACGCGAGAGGTTGAATGACTGCCCACATGCCACCCAGCGCAGCGTGCTTGTATCGGATCTTAATCTCTCGCTGAGTCCAGCTCAGGAGTAACTCTCGGTAGCGAATGAGCTGGACTACGTTTTGCACCAGTCCCCGCCGCTGTCGCCAGACGAGGGCAACAGAAGCATCACCGGTGGGAGAAGGGCTCCCATTGACGTGAAGGTCTGCCCTCACAGGACACCATAACAGGCATCCGCGGTAGCGGTGTCAAGCCGCAATACGGTTCACCACCATCTTAAGTACGAGGTAGAGCCCTAT
>JBJXFJ010000169.1:0-2639 GCA_046154735.1 Chloroflexota bacterium
CACTATCAACATCGTCCGCTCCTGAGGATTCCGTGATCCTGGGCCGCGTACCGCCCGTACTGCTCTTCCGATCAATCGCATCATGGTTCATATGATCTACCGAGTAGCCCATTTGAACTATCCATCAATTCGATACGGTTGCGTTTCAAGCCCTAGATGATTGAGGGGAGGGCGACGCCATGATCGTGATCCTTGGCCCGCTGTGGAACCAAGATCATGATTCGAAATATTGGGATGCGCACCGTTTCTCTGGTGGACAGGCGAGTGGCGCGTAGGCAGGATGTTCTGGTGGACGGTAATCTAAACATCGATCGGCTGATTGCTGCCAGCGATTTCGGCCAGCCTGTAAGTGACGTCCCGGAACAGTCGGACAGTGATCTTGTCGCCGCGTGCCGCAATGGCCGGCCGGGAGCCTGGGATCAGATCGTGCGCCGCTATGCAAAGCTGGTCTACGCGGTCGCTCGGCGTTACGGCCTCAACGAGGATGAAGTGGCGGATGTGTTTCAAACTGTCTGCCTTGAGCTGTGGGAGCACCTTGATTCCGTGCGCGACGCCACCGTCCTGAGGCGCTGGCTCGTGGTGGTGGCGAGTAGAAAAGCGTGGCAGGTTCGGAAGAGTCGTGACCGGTGGATCACGGGGGTGACCGAGGAATCAGCCGAGCCGCTCGTCTCGGCCCTCTCGCTGTCTCCCGAAGAAGTCGCCGTGGCTCATTCCGATGCTGAGCAGATGCGACTCGTTCTCGAGCGGCTGGCGCCACGGGATCGTGAGCTCATCTGGTATCTCTTCTTTGATCCGAGTAGTCCAAGTTACGACGTGATCGCCCAGCGCCTGGGCGTGTCGCCGGAGACGGTTGGCTCCTTGCGCACTCGGTGTCTGCGTCGATTGCGCTGGGTGCTCGCGGAGCATTCAGAATGAACCCGCATGCAGTGTGCGGATGGCCTCGACTCGTTCCCGGCACAAGGTCGTTCCCCACATGGGTCATTTCGAGAGTGCACGGAATCGACTCATCACCGGCACTTATAAGACAGACACGATCGATCCCGGCAGATCGACATGAACGCCGACTGATACACCCGCACAGGGTGCAAGGATGAAGGAGCAAGAAAGAATGGACGTGATGGCAGTCCGGCATTCGAAGCATCCGCCGAGGATCCTGATGGATCTTGCGACCGGCCTGCTGAGTGGCCCGGAGATTGATTCGGTCGTGGCAATACTTTCAGCTCAAGCTCGAGTGAACCCTCCGGAATGGATGATTGAGCGAGCGACCGAGATTGGTCGTACGACAACCGTACCGTTTGGTGGACATCATCTGGCAGAGCTCGCGTTTGATAGTCAGGAACAGGCCGTTCTAGCTGGCGCTCGAGCGGTGGCGCTCCGCTCCCGCCGACTGCTCTTTGAGTCCAGCGCGGCCATGATGGACCTGGAGGTCACGGGCATTCGTGGGCGTCGCCGCGAGCTTCAGGTAAACGGTCACGTACTCTCCCGCTGCGGTGATCAGCCTCAGGAAGTCCGTTTCGCACACCCCACGCACCAGTACATCCTTTCAGTGGACCGTCGCGGCGAGTTTGAGCTGGAGTCAATTCACAAAGGCGACTACGCCATAGAAGTCGACTTTGGCGCATGGGTACTCGCCGTTCCGACGATTACATTCTGAGCTGGTTTTCAGCCTGCGCCGTGGAGCTGAGCTCTCACTCCACGGCGTGGTGAGTCGCAATAGCTCTCGGCATCGCGGATATCTGCCACCCGGCAGAATCGTGGACTGAGTCGTTCGGCTGGGGGGCTCGGGGGCCTCCGGCCGGGCGGCTCACCTTTTTCCACGGAGGCGTCAGCAAGCTCTTCGGCGTCTTGGTGCGCCCAGGTTTCGGTCGCCCGAACTCAAATGCGTCGCGGAGCGATTCCGTGGTCTAGTGGTCGGTGACCCGAGGATTGGCGGGAAGCCCGAGACGGGCTTGTAGTGCGGAATTTATTCCGCCGTCCTGAGGCAGATACCCGTGCACCGCGTTCGCCGGAGAACTGCGGAATAAATTCCGCACTACAAGCAGGGGGTTTCGCGCGCAAACCGTGTGTCACTGGCCACTATGCCATCTGGCGTTGAGGGTCCATAGACCGGCTGTTCTTCGCTGGATGGAGGCTCCGAGGGCTCGCTGGCCGGCCCGGTCGCGCGGCGGAGACGTGTGAGCTCTGGAGGAGCGCGCTGAGTCTACCGGTGCTGATTGTGACACCGTGCGCGGCCGTGAGCCAGAGCGCGAGATCGGCAAGTGTCCAGCGCCGGCCGGTGTGTGCCCATTCTGCGATCTTGCGCTCAATGATCGTGAGATGACTTGCCGTGATTGTCGGCGGACGACCTGAGCGAGCCCGGTCGGGCAGCGCCTCAAATCCATCAACCAGGAATGCCTTGATGTACTTGCGCACGGTCTGCTCATGGGTGCTCAGGTGCATAGCGATTTGTGGGACGGACCACCCGAGGTCCGAGAGCCGGACCATCTCAAATCGCTCTTGTAGCCGAGGTGAATGACTAGCGTTCAGTAGGTATCGTTCCAGCTCAGCGCGATCCCGGGCGGTGAGGGCAATGCGGATGGTTTTCGGCATAGTCGGGCACCTCACCTCGTTTGGTCCGGTTGTGACTGACAGTCTCACCT
>JBJXFJ010000183.1:0-3612 GCA_046154735.1 Chloroflexota bacterium
GGAGTGGGCAGGTTTGGTCACAAATGCGTAACAATCCCGAATTTGGGGCGATTTCATGCACATTCAGCCTCATGTGTGAGCTTTCGGGCCCGAAACGATGCGGAACTCAGGGCTCAAACGCCCTCCCAAGGCATCTAATGCGTCCCCGAGGGCTATTATTTGTCCCGAATGGGCTCGAAAATGATGCTCAGCGTGTCCTGTTACGCGTTTGTGATGAAAGGTGCCCACTCCTATGGTGTATACCCCTATCTTGCGCGACTGCGTGTCCGGGTGCCGGCAAATCTCGGCCAGGGTCATTACAAAGCCGAGTTGCCGGCGGGCCGGTGTAACATGGCGCCCTGTGCCTGGGACGCGTGAGCCGCTGAGCACGGGCCCGGGAGCTCCAGGCACAGGGCGCCATGCTACACCGGCCCGCCGGAGCGGGGCTAGAAGCTCGTCACTAGACGGGGACCGCGGCCACTGGAGATTGAGCAGGCTGCTGGAGGGCCAGCGACTACTATCCGCTCACGGATCCATCACTCGAGAGCACATGGCGAGCAATGACTGCGCGGCCGGCCTTTCCTCGGGCGCCAAGCTTCGTATAGATATTTTCGATGTGGCGCTCCACTGTTCGCACGCTCAACACCAGCGCTTGGGCAATGTGAGCGTTGGTCATCCCTCGGGCGATGAGCGAGGCCACTTCCATCTCCCGCGCGGTCAAAGCGGCGGTCAGGTCTACGCCTTCGATCATCCCGGGAGCTGATCGGCGGGACGGGCGTGGCTGCTCGGTGGCGAGGCCTGCTGCTGCTTCCGCGGTCATTTGCCGACCAATGGCCCATTCACCCTGAAATATGGACTCGCCCAGGAGGAATTGCAGCGTCTGCACGGTTGCCTGATGTCCATCCCGCTCGAACGTGAATAGCACGCTGCCAGCCTGCTCACGGAGCGCCTCGGACGCCCCCAAAAGCTGCGCGGAGCGCACTGTTGAGCCCCGCTGCGCGGCGATCCAGCCTGATGTCTCCAGGCTGTGGGCCACGCCAACACGATCGCTTAGTGCGAGGCGCACTTCCAGACTCTCGGCCATCAGCGGTTCAGCTTCCGCGGCTTTGCCCTGCAGCAGTTTGATCAGAGCGAGCCGATGAAGGATCATTGAGCCCAGCCAGAGATCTCCCTGTACGCGGATGAGCCGAAGTGCTTCATCGAGCGCGGCCTCGGCGTCCTGGAATCGTCCGGCGGAGTCCAGCGCGTTGGAGAAGAGGTACAGCTCATGGTACAGAGCGATAGGGTCTTGCTCCGCTCTTGCCAGCTCCACGCCCTGCTCGCCTAGCGCCACCGCCCCGGCAATATCGCCCTCCAGGCGGTGTAGCTCACCGAGCCCGGTCAGAAGTAGAGATCGGGTGAACGTATCCGGGGCCATTGGCGCCATGGGCACGGCCTCGTCCATGATGACGCGCGCCGTGGCGTAATCGGCTTGCTGGTGGACCAGTGTGCCCAATATACACAGCGCCTGTACCCTCAAGGGTGACGGCATTTGATCACGCGAGAGCAAACGCTCAAGCCACTGGCGAGCTTCGGCGATATGCCCGCGCACAATCCAGAATCGGCTCATGAGCGTCGCAAGAGTGAGCGCCACGGGCACGCACTGAGTCGTGGCCTCGCCAAAGCTCAGAGCCGCACGGGCATTCGCCAGCTCACGTTCCAGGCGGTCATACCACTCCACTTGCCGCGGTCCAAGCATTGCCTGCGCGGCGTGGGCCGCTTGCTCCGCACACCAATGCAGATGGCGGATCTGAAACGGGACCTGCTCACCGGCCGAGTGCAGCCGCTCGCGCGCGTACTGCCGCACGGTCTCCAGCATGTGATAGCGCACATCGCCATTCTGTCGGTCAACCACAATGAGTGACTGATCAACCAATCCGGACATGGCATCCAGAAGCTCAGGGGCCATCAGCGCGTCGTCAACACAGACTACCTCCGCGGCGTCATAGGTCCACCCACCGGCGAAGACAGCGAGGCGGCGTAGCAGCGCCGCCTCTGCCGGGCTCAGGAGCTCATGGCTCCAGTCCAATGCACCCTGGAGCGACTGATGCCGATCGACGCGGCGTTCCGGATCCTTCAGCATGGCACTGAAATGCTCGTTGAGTCGCTGGAGCACGCCGGCCGGGGACAAAATCTTCATCCGCGCCGCGGCCAGCTCTATGGCCAGCGGCAAGCCATCAAGCTGCTGACACAGCTCGGCCACATCCGCGGCATTCTGCAGCGTAAGCTGGAACCCGGGTGCCGATTCGATGGCCCGCCGGTAGAAAAGCGCCACGCTCGGAAGCTCCAGGAGGGTTTGGGGCGTTCGGGGTGTTTCCACACTCGGAAGCCGCAGTGGTGACAGCGAATACGTGAACTCATTCGCCGAGTTGAGCGCGGTGCGGCTGGTAGCGATGATGGCGAGCCACGGGCATCCGCGTAATAGCTGATCAATAAGCTCCGCGCTTGCGGAAGCAAGATGCTCGCAATTATCGAGCGTCAACAACGCGCGCCGGCCACGCAGCACGGACACCAACCCGGGGAGCCGAGCCGTTCCAGCCGTCTCAGCGATGTCCAAGCTCGACGCGACTGTGTCCGCAATCAAGTCCGCGTTGCTCAGTGGCGCCAGCTCCACCAGCCAGCGCCCATCCGGGAACATTTCAGCGAGTTGAGGGAGGAGCGCGCTAGCCAGACTTGTCTTCCCGACGCCGGCCGGCCCGGTGAGGGTCACCCATCGATGTTCGAGGATGAGTGAGCGTACCGACGCTAAGTCCTGGTCACGGCCCAGAATTGGATGGGAGCTCACCGGTCGATCCGCGCGCGACTCCACCTTTGCCTCCGCTGGCCATCTGCGTTGCCGGAATGCCGCCTTGGCAATGATGCCGGTGCTGCTCCCATCTGTCAATGGCCCAAACATGTCCACCTGCGCATCACGCATGCTCTCGCGGCAGCGTCCAAACAAAGGACGCGCGGAATGGAATTCGTTACGCGCCGCGACCGTCGCTCCCGGTCCGCGGCGAGGCGCAACCGTCGGCGCCCAATACGGTGTAGTTAAGAGTGAAGAGTTGAGGGTGAAGAGGTAAGAGTGAGGACCTGGGTGTGCTAAGCGCAGAAAGCACTCGTGCGCACGAGCGACCCTTACTCTTCAACCTTAACTCTTAACTACACCGTATTGACCGTCGGCGCCCACCTCGCCGCTAGCCAGCGTGGCAGCGACCGGCCGGTCATCTCCGTTCCTGGCGCCGGTGTTGATCCCGGCGGGCGATCAGCCGGTCGCCTCGGCGATGATCCGCGGTCGCTCCCACGCTTATGGATGCGGGACTCTTAGTTGGGCCCGACCGCGCTCCCTGATTCAGTTCGCCACGGCAGCATCTCCGCCCCGCGCCAGGCTTGAGACTTCATCCCGCTCCCCGGGCGTCAAGACCCAGTCGGCCGCGCGGACGTTTTCTTGGACCTGCTCAGGGCGGCGTGAGCCAGCGATGACCGTGGCGGTTTCTGGCTGTGCGAGGAGCCAGGCGATAGCCAGCTCCGCCAGCGTATGGTCACGAGCCTCGGCCCACGGCCGTAGTCGATCAACGGCCGCGAGCATCGTCTCATTGAGATGCCGGCGGGCCG